>CAZHZQ010000247.1:0-3595 GCA_964537235.1 uncultured Actinomycetota bacterium
GCCGACGGCCCGGTCGCGATCCCGTCGGCGGCGGTCAACAGCTGCAGGCTCGCGAGGGTCGACCGGTCCCCCACGATCGCGGCCACCTCCGCGATCAGCGCGGGATCCGCCAGGTCGCGTCGGGTCGCAGTCTCGGGGAGCAGCAGGTGCAGACGGACCAGCCCCGCCACGGTGTCGCACGTCTCGGCGGTGGCACCCGTGCGCCGGGCCACGCTCGCGGCGATCGGGGCGCCGCTCTCGCTGTGCGGTTCGCCGTAGGCCTTGCCGATGTCGTGCAGCCAGGTCCCCAGCACCAGGGCGTCCCGGTCCTCGACCTCCTCCAGCCGTCGTGCCGCCCAGGGCTCGTGACGGACCAGCTCTGCCAGGGTGGTGACCGCACGGAACGCGTGCCGGTCCAGGCTGTAGCGGTGGTAGGGGTTGCGCTGCGGCCGGCCGCGGACCGGCTCCCACTCGGGTACCAGGGCCGTGATCAGCCCCAGGTCGTCGATCTCGGCGACGGCGTCCAGCGCCGCGTGCCCCCGCCAGAGCGCCTGGATGAAGCGCGGGCCCGCCCCGTCGCCCCAGCCCCAGCGTGACGTGGTGGTCCCGGCCGCGGCCCGGGCGATCGTCCCGGCGCTGCGGCGGTCCAGGACGCAGTCCGCGTCGATCAGCGCCTCCAGCAATGTGACCGGCAAGTCCGGGCGCTGGAGGGCGGCCGCGTCCACCAGGCGCAGGACCCCGCCGGCCAGCTCGAAGCCCGGCGCCACCAGCCGCTCCCGGGGGCGGGACCGTCGACGCAGCAGACGCCCCGACCGGTCCCGACGCTCGAGGTCCGACCGGATCGTTGCCCAGGCCGCGCGGTGCACGTGGTCGATCGTCCGCGCCTCCAGGAACACCTCGTGGAGGAGGGTCCGCCCGTCCTCGACCCCGAGCCGTGCGGCGACCGGGTCCTGCCGCTGGAAGATCAGCCGATCCGTCGCGTGTCCCGCATCCAGGTGGAGCGCCAGCCGCACGTCGAGCAGTCGCCCGTAGGCGCGCCCCAGGCGCGTCCGGTCGGCCGCGGACAGGTAGCCCCCGGCGACCAACGGATCCAGCGCCGGTTCACCGAACAGCGCCGCGCCCGCCCAGCGCAGGGACTGGACGTCGCGCAGGCCCCCCGCCCCCTCCTTCAGGTCGGGCTCGAGCACCTCCGCCGCATCGCCGTAGCGGGCCCGGCGCTCACCATCGCGTTCGGCGAGGGTCGTGAGGAACCGTGCGGGCCGCCCGCGCAGCCGGGCGGTCAGGTCCGACCGCACGCGGGCGAGCAGGTCTGCGGGGCCGGCGACCGTCCGCGCGTCGAGGGTGGCCGTGGCGATCTCGACGTCGTCGGTCGCGAGGTCGACCGCCTCGGCCGGCGTCCGCACGGCGTGCCCGACCGTCAGTCCCGCGTCCCACAGCGGGTAGACGATCGCGCGCACGACGCGGTCGAGGTCGGCCGCCGCCACGTCGTCGACCAGCAGCAGGAGGTCGATGTCGCTGCCGGGGCACAGCTCCGCCCGCCCGTACCCACCGAGCGCCACCGCCGCCACACGTCCGTGCGCCAGGTCGACGCTCGCGTGGAGGTCGACCAGCGCGGCGTCCACGGCTGCCGCCCACGCGCGGCGCCACTCCGGGGCGGCGCGCTCGACCGTGAGGTCGCGGCCGGCCAGTTCCTCGGAGGTGGCGCGCAGCTCCGCAGCCACGTCCGTCACGGCTACAGCGCCGCGTCGCCCCGCTCGCCGGTCCGGATGCGGACGACCTCCTCGACGTCGCTCACCCAGACCTTGCCGTCGCCGGTCTCCCCGGTACGAGCGGTCTTCAGGAGCATGTCGACGACCTCGTCGGCACGGTGGTCGGCCAGCAGGATCTCGACGCGTGCCTTGGGGACGAGGTCGACGGTGTACTCCGCGCCGCGGTAGACCTCGGTGTGGCCGCGCTGGCGTCCGAAGCCGCGGACCTCCGAGATGGTCATGCCGTGGATCTCGAGGTCCTGCAGCGTGTCCTTCACGGCCTCGACCGCGTGCGGTCGCACGATGGCGGTCACGAGCTTCACGGTGTCTCCTCCGTCTGGTGACCCCAGCGTCACGGACCGCGGTTTCCCTCGCTTTGCTCGCGCGTTTCGCTCGCGTTACGGAACACCGCGAGGGAGGCGGTGTAGCCGTGCACGTGGCTCCCCGTGCCGACCGGACCGATCTCTCCGGCGCAGAACGCCCCGGCGATGTGGTCGCCGAGCCGTTCGCTGACCAGCCTGGCGTCGTGGTCCTGCTCACCGAAGAACTTCAGGCCGCGTCCGTTGCAGGTGAACAGCAACGCGCCCACCGCCGGATCGTGACCGTCGAGGGTGCGCACGAGGTCGTCGTGGGCGCTGGTCGCGTCCCGCACCTGGAACTGGACGATCTGGCCCACCTCCACGTGGTCGCCGACGGCCACCGCGCCGGTGTCGTCGTCGGCACCGAGGACGGCGCGGACGAGGAAATCGCCGGTGGAGAAGCGATCGCGGTACTCGTCCGCGACGATCCCGACGTGCAGGCCCTGTTGCATGAGCTCGCGATCCGCCGGGTCGGCCTCCTCGTACAGGTCTCGCACCCGATCGGCTGCCGGTTCACCGGCCAGCTCGTGGATCAGGTTGTGCTCGGCCTTCGTCACGACCATCGGCTCACCGACCGGCCGGCAGCCCTGGGACACCAGCAGCTCCACGTCCACGCCCCGCAGCACCGCACCGACCGCTCCGTCCTCGAGCACCTCGACGTCGCCGTCGCGTTCGGCGACCAGGAGACGGCCACGCTGTTCGCCGGTGGTGACCAACCCTCCGACCACGGGGTGGCCGGGGCGCTCGCGACGGAGGTGGGCGATCACCTGGCCGGCCGGGTAGCTGTGCGGGTCGGCGAGCAGCAGCGTGGTGTCTGCCTCCCGCGTCTCGGGCCAGCCGACCACGGCTGCCCCCTCCGCCGTCCGGACGGTGGAGGTGTGGAAGGCGTCGACGGCCCCCTGACCCTCCCAACGGGCGCACCAGACGGAGACCGCGTAGGTGCCCTCGATCTCGGTCCCCGGTCCCACGACGCCCTGGGCGGCGGCGCCCAGCAGGACCCCGGGGTCCAGCCGCCCCCGGACGGCGGCACCGGCCGACGACAGCTCGTCGGCCTGCAGCCCGGAGACCACGAGGATCGCGAGGTCGGCCGGTCCGTCCAACGACTGCGCAGCCCCGTCGGCGGCCTCGGCCGCGGCGATCCCGGCATCCTCGGTCCGACTGATCGCGGCGCCGATCTGCACGAGCACCTCCTGCTCTGTCTCGTCGTCGATCTCGTCGTCCATCTCGTCCTCGTACGGAGGGTACGAGCGCGGCCGCCCCGACGTTTCCACCTGTATCGCACAGAGACGTGCGCTGAGCGCACGTAGCGGGATCCTCGGGCACGTTGTGGGTGCGCCGCGCGTTGTAGAGAGTGACGGTGCGCCGTCACAGGCGCGTCGCACCGCGGGCCGACTTCTACGCCGGTGCCCCATCGGCAGGCCCGTGGGCCCGGGCCACCGTCGCCCCACGGTGCCCCGGGAAGCCGGAAGACGCCGCGCCCCCGCGCGTCCCGGCAACCGGAGCCCCGCC
>CAZHZQ010000248.1:0-3594 GCA_964537235.1 uncultured Actinomycetota bacterium
CTGCTCAGCGAGGCGCCCGACCGCACGCTGCAGCTCAAGGATCTCGCGGCGCAGTCGAACGCGACCCTGTCTCGCCTGTCGCACGTGGTCACGCGGCTCGAGAAGCGCGGCTGGGTGACGCGCGAGCCCTGCCCCGATGACGCGCGTGCGAACAACGCCGTGCTGACCGAGGAAGGTTGGGAGAAGGTCGTCGCGACCGCGCCCGGGCACGTGGAGTGGGTCCGCTCGCTGGTGTTCGAGGGGCTGGACGACGAGGACGTCGCCGATCTCGCTGGCGTCTGCGACGCCATCCTGGACCGGCTCGACGCTCACCCCCAGGGCTAGTCGAACGCCCGGGGACCGGTGGTGCAAGGTTCCCCTCTTTACTTGACGCTTCATGTATTATGCTGTACGCTTCACTTGAAGCGACAACTTGTCGCTCCTCGCACCCCCTCCGAAGGGATGCACATGTCGACCACCACACTCCCCGACATCCAGGAACTGACCGGGACCTACACCATCGACCCGGCCCACAGCAGGATCGGGTTCGTCGCCCGTCACGCGATGGTCACCAAGGTCCGCGGCGGCTTCAACGAGTTCGAAGGCCGCTTCGAGATCGACGCGGACAACGTCGGCAACTCGTCCGCGGAGGTGACGATCCAGGCGGCCAGCGTCGACACGCGCAACGCCGACCGTGACGAGCACCTGCGCAGCAACGACTTCTTCGCGATGGACCGGTACCCCGAGATCCGGTTCGTCTCGACCGACGTCGAGCAGGTCGACGACACGAACTACCGCGTCACGGGCGATCTGACCCTGCGGGGCGTGACCAACCCGGTCACAATCGACCTCGAGTTCACCGGGTCGGCCACCGACCCGTGGGACAACACCCGCGTGGGCTTCGAAGGCTCGACGAAGGTCAACCGCAAGGACTGGGGACTGAACTGGAACACGCCGCTGGACGGCGGTGGGATCCTGGTGTCCGACAAGGTCACCCTCGAGTTCGAGATCTCGGCCACCAAGAACGCGTGACCGGCATCCGTTCGCAAGGAGGGTCGGGCAGCGTGCCCGGCCCCCATCACCAGACACGGAAGAACAAGGAGGGACCGATGAGCTTCTCCCCCGTCCGCCTCAACCACGCCGTGCTGTTCGTCGCCGACCTCGAACGGTCGGTGAGCTTCTACACCGACCTGTTCGACATGGAGGTCATCGCCCGCGAACCGCGTGCCAACGCCGCGTTCCTGCGGCTGCCGCGGTCGGGCAACCACCACGACCTCGGCCTGTTCGGCGTCGGCCCCGACGCGCCTCCCAAACGACGCGGCCAGATCGGCCTGTACCACCTCGCCTGGCAGCTCGACACCATCGACGAGCTCGCCGAGGCACGACAGGCACTGCGCGACGCCGACGCCTACACGGGCGAGTCCAGCCACGGCGCCACCAAGTCCGTCTACGGCGCCGACCCCGACGGGAACGAGTTCGAGGTCATGTGGATGCTGCCGCGCGACGAGTGGGGCGCCTACGAGAACGCCGCCCCCATCGACCGTCTCGACCTCGACGCCGAGCTCGAACGATGGTCGGGCGTGCGCACCGCGGGCCCTCCGATCAACCCCGTCGACGGAACGTCCTGAACCACTGCCACCAGCGGCGGGCGGGGCGTTGTCGATCGGAGTAACGGACGTACCGTCCGTTCGTTCGTGTGACTGGGGGAGGCAGCAACACCTACGTTGCGTCAACGAACGAGCGGGAGTTCGCATGTCGGCATGTGAAGCCGGGTCTGACGGGAAAGATCGGCGGGAGAGGACCTCGGCGGCAGAGGATCCGCCCTCCGCTCGACCCGCTGCGCAGATGCAGCGGAACGCGTTGGAGATGCTGGTCGGCCATCTGCCCGACGCGGTGTCGCTGCATGACGCCGAGGGGACGTACCTGTACGCCTCTGACGTGTTCACCGATGCCTTCGGATGGGAGACCGACCAGCTCGTCGGCCGCGACTGCTACCTGCTGTTCCACCCGGATGACATCCCGGACATCCAGACCGTGCACGCGAGAACGCTCGACCATGTCCGCGGTCTGTCGGTCCAGTACCGGCTCCGCTGTGCCGACGGCAGCTACAAGTGGGTCGAGACGACGAGTCGGATGACGCCCGAAGGCAACATCGTCGCGATCACGCGGCACATCGCCGATCGTCGGTCTCTGCTGCATGCGCTCGACAACGAACGCATGGTCGCCGAACGGCTCAGCGAGATCGAGCGGGAGCGTCAAGCGTTCCTGACCGCCATCGCGCATCATGCCCGCCACCCGGTCACGGCCGTCTCGGGCTTCGCGCGGTTGCTCCAGACCGGTCGGGTCGTCGACGAGCGCGACGCACGGTCCATCTACGACCGGTTGGTCGTCAACACCGAACGACTGCGTGAACTCATCGAGCTGGCGACCACCGCCGAAGAGCTGTCCCGCCGCGCGAACGCACTCATGTGCGGCCCCGTAGACCTGTCCGCCCTCCTTCGTGAGGTCGCCGCCGACTTCTGGGACGTGGACCACCCGGACCAGACGACCGTCAGCTTCGACCTGCCGGAACAGGCCGTCGTGTTCGCTGACCGGGACCGCCTCACGTTGGCGGTCCGGGCGCTGTACCACAACGCCATCAAGCACACGCCGGTCGGAACGAACGTCTGGATCCGGATCGAACCGCACCCGGACGGGCGGCTCCTGGTCGTCGAAGACGACGGGCCGGGAGTGCCCGACATGATGAAGTCGGCCATCTTCGACCGGCTCACCCATGGGGACCACGAACAGAAACATCCCGATCCGGGGCTCGGCCTCGGCCTGTACATCGTCGACCAGATCGCCAAGTCGCACGGTGGACAAGCCTGGGTGCAGGACCGCCACGGCGGAGGGGCATCGTTCCGGGTGGTCCTCCCGGTCAGGAGCCGGCTGCGAACGGATGATGATCGCGACCCGTCGCCCATCCGCGACCACCGGGCTCTCATGGGATCGGAGGAAGGCGAGGCGGACTCGACCCCTCTGCATTGCGACGAGTGCGGGAGATCCCTCGACGAGGTGAGCGACTTGGGCGTCTACGTGACCGACGACGGGCTTCTCTGTCCTACCTGCGCCACCGACTCGTGAGCATCACCCCGGACGGGTGACGGCCCACGATATGTCGGGTGTCGGTCAGCCTCTCCGGTCGAGCACCGCCACGCGCGGATCGCCGGCGCCGGCGAGGGCGGAGATGTCGGCGGGGTCCGTCGTGACGACTACCGCATCGAGACGGGCTGCGGCCGCGACGACGACCGGGTCGGCGGCGTCGTCGCCGTCCACGGCAGCGCGTCGAGTTGCGGCGCTCCGAGCGTCGGTGTCGTCGAGCGGCACGGTTCGGGTGCCCTTGAGGCAACGGTTGAGGTTCGCGTCCTGCGGGTCGCCGGTCAACGATTCGACGAGGCACACGGTGGGAACGTGAGCGATGCCTCCGGCGCGCTGTGCGGCCTCGAGAACGGCGAGCAAGCGAGGGTCGGCTGCCGCGAACATCGACAACGCCCCCGAGTCCAGCACGACATCCGTCATCGGGCGTCGTCGGCTGCGGCTGCCAGACGTTCGGTGGCGGCGGCAACCTGCTCCTCG
>CAZHZQ010000249.1:0-3577 GCA_964537235.1 uncultured Actinomycetota bacterium
GGATGATCATCATCGATTTCATCGACATGCTGCTCGAGTCCAACCGCGACCAGGTCATCCGACGCATCAAGCGCGAGCTCCTGCGCGACCGCACCAAGACCCGGGTCTCGGAGGTCAGCAAGCTCGGGTTGGTGCAGATGACGCGCAAGAACGTGTCGCAGGGCCTGATCGAGGTGTTCAGCGAGGTCTGTCCCAAGTGCGACGGTCGCGGTCTGATCTTCCAGCTCGACCACCTCTAACCGTCCCGCACGAGCGATCGGCGTCCCGCACGAGCGAATCGGGGTCGATCTTGTTCAACATGTTGAACAGATCTGACCCCGATCCGCGACAACCGGGGGGTGTGGACGGCCCGGGTCGCGTTGACCGGTCAACGGAGCAGCGGTAGCCTCGTGGGCCCGGTGCCGGCCGTGCCGACCTTCCCCGATCTTCTGTGTCCGCCCGTATTCCGCCCCTGTTCCGACCATGCCCCGCGATGTCCCGGCTACGTTCCGGCATGTTCCGGGCGCTGACCACGACGACGTCCCGCGAACCGCTCTCGAGGAGGCCAACCGTGTACGCCGTTATCGCCACCGGCGGCAAGCAGTACCGCGTCGAGGCCGGCGACGAGCTCGAGGTCGAGAAGCTGGACGGCGAGGTCGGCGACGACGTGGACCTGACCCCGGTGATGCTCGTGGACGATGACGGTGATGTCACCGTGGGCGAGGACCTCGACGGCACGACCGTCCCGGCAACGATCACCGAGCACGGCCGGGGCGACAAGATCACCGTCTTCACCTACAAGAACAAGACCCGTCAGCGTCGCAAGCAGGGCCACCGGCAGCCGTACACCACGATCAAGGTCGGCAACCTCAGCTAGATCGAGCGGCACCGGACGAGACGAGAACGCAGAACGAGCGAAGGAAGATCAGTGGCACACAAGAAGGGCGGCGGCTCCTCCAACAACGGCCGCGACTCCAACCCCAAGTACCTCGGCATCAAGACCTACGGTGGCGAGGCGGTCACCGCTGGCAGCATCATCACGCGCCAGCGGGGTACCCGCATCCACCCCGGCCACAACGTCGGCAAGGGCGGGGACGACACCCTGTTCGCGCTGATCGACGGGCAGGTCTCGTTCCGCACCAGCCGCAACCGCAAGTACGCCGACGTGCTGCCGGCCGAGTAACGGCCGACCGCACCACTGCGAGGGCGGCCCCCGTGCCGCCCTCGACGCGTATCTGGAACGGACGACGCTCACTAGCGTTGTCGGCCCGAGGGAGGTGAGTCGTGGTCGAGGTCGGACGGGCGGGCAAGCCCGAGTTCGTCGACGAGGCATCCCTGCACGCCGAGGGCGGCGACGGCGGCAGCGGCGCGGTCTCCTTCCGCCGTGAGGCGTTCGTCCCGCGCGGGGGACCTGACGGCGGCGACGGCGGCCGTGGTGGTGACGTCATCGTGGTGGCCGACCCGGGTGTGAACTCGCTGCTCGACCTCAAGCGCGGTCCGCACCGGCGCGCCGAGAAGGGCGGCAACGGCGAGGGGGACAACCGGTCGGGCGCGGACGGCGACGACGAGATCGTCCGGGTGCCCGTCGGCACGGTGGTCCTGGACCACGAGACGGGTGGGTTCGTCGCCGACCTCGCCGAGTCGGGACGACGCTGCGTGGCCGCACGGGGCGGACGGGGCGGGCGCGGCAACGCGTCCTTCGCGAGCAGCCGGCGGCGGATCCCACGCTTCGCCGAGATCGGCGAGCACGGCGAGGAACGCTCCTACCGCCTGCAGCTCAAGCTGATCGCCGACGTGGGTCTGGTCGGCTACCCGAGCGCCGGCAAGTCGTCGCTGATCGCTCGTCTGTCGGCCGCCAAACCGCGGATCGAGGCGTGGCCGTTCACCACGCTCACCCCCCACCTGGGGGTCATGCGGGCCGGCGACGTCGGCGAAGCGGTCGATGTGGTCCTGGCCGACGTCCCGGGCCTGGTCGAGGGGGCCAGCGAGGGCAAGGGCTTGGGCCACCGCTTCCTGCGCCACATCGAGCGCTGCGCGGCGCTGGTCCACGTGTTGGACACGATGCCCTTCGACCCCGAACGCGATCCGATCCGTGACCTCGAGGTGGTACTGGGGGAGCTGGAGGCCCACGAGCCGTCGCTGCTCGAGCGCCCCGCGGTCGTCGCCCTCAACAAGATCGACCTGCCGGACGGTCGCGCCATGGCCGAGCTGGTCCGCCCGCCGCTCGAGGAGCGCGGCTGGGAGGTCTTCGAGGTCAGCGCGGTGTCCGGGGAGGGGCTCGACGCGCTGCGCTGGCGGCTGGCCGAGATCGTCAGCGGCGCACGGGAGCGCGAGGACCGCGAGGACCGCGAGCCCGAGGGCGCCGACGAGGTCGTGATACGTCTCGCCGACGAGGACCGCGGCTTCGAGGTCCTGCGCGACGACGCCGGTCGCTACGTCGTGAGCGGTCCACGGATCGAGCGTTGGGTGCAGATGACCCCCCTCGACAACCGCGAGGCCGCCCGGTACCTGCAGGGCCGCCTCCGCCGGGCCGGGGTGGACCGGGAACTGGTCCGCGCCGGCGCCCGCGAGGGTGACGACGTCGTGATCGGCGATGCGCTGTTCGAGTTCACCCCCGAGCTCGAGGATCTCCCCGAGGACGAGCGCGAGACCGTCCTGGCCGGCGAGCTCGATGCGTTCGAGGAGGATGACCGCGACGGGGATCCGGATGACGAGGACCGGGATGCGCAGGGAGAGGGAGAGGCAGACGATGCCGTCGGCTGAACACGCGACCGGACCTCGGTTCCCACGCCCCGACCTCGCCGTCGTCAAGGTGGGGTCCAACGCCCTGCGGGGCGAGGACGGACGCCTGGACCGGGAGATGGTGCGGACGATCGCCGACGCGGTCGCCGCCGCCCGCGAGGAGGGGACCGAGGTCGTGCTGGTGTCGTCCGGCGCTGTGGCGGCGGGACTCGGGCTGCTCGGCTACGACCGCCGTCCCGCGGACATGGAGACCCTGCAGTCCGCCGCGTCCGTCGGTCAGGGGGAACTGGCCCACGAGTACCAGAAGCACCTGTCGGTCCACGGTCTCGCGGCGGGACAGGTCCTGCTGACCCAGGACGACTTCGTCCGCCGGGTCCGCTACCTCAACGCGCGCCGCACGTTCCGCCGACTGCTGGACCTCGGCGCGGTTCCGCTGGTGAACGAGAACGATGTCGTGGCCACCGAGGAACTGGCCTACGGGGACAACGATCACCTGGCCGCCCTGGTCGCCTCGATGCTCGAGGCCGACGTGCTCCTGCTCCTGTCGGACGTCGAGGGTCTGTACGACGCCGACCCGCGGACGACCCCGGACGCACGGCTGATCGAACGGGTCGAGGACCCGTCGGACATCGATCCCTCCTCGGTCGGCGGAGCCGGTTCGTTCGTCGGCAGCGGGGGGATGCGCTCCAAGGTCGAGGCTGCCCGCGTGGCGGTGCTGTCGGCCTGCGATGCGGTGGTCGCCCACGCACGCGGGCCGGGCGTCGTCGGGGCCGCGCTGTCCGGTGAGCCCGTGGGCACCTGGTTCGTCGCCCAGCAGCGCCGGGTCGAGGCCCGTCGGCTGTGGATCGGGTTCGCC
>CAZHZQ010000250.1:0-3559 GCA_964537235.1 uncultured Actinomycetota bacterium
GGCCACGGCCGGACGTTCCGTCGTTTGGCGTAGGCCGATTCGGCAACTGAACCGACAGGTAGTGGAAGGTCCGTCCATGACCATCACAGGAATCAGTCGCAAGGTCGCATCTCTCGCGATTGCCGTGCTGCTAGCGGCCGGAATCTTGTTCGCGAATCCTGCGCCAGCCAGCGCCGATTGCAACAGTACGGAGGTCTACGTCGTAATGTTGGGTGACCGATACAACTCGCCAACCAACGGCTGCATCGGTCCAAACAGTTGGGTTCTCTTGACGTGCCTGCCTGTCGCAGGGGGGTTTGGAGGCGTCACGGTCGGCGCGGAGGTCTGCGTTGCCCTACCGGGAGTCTGAGGTAAGCCTGGCACGAGATGCGCTATCAGGGCCTTGATCGTCATTGACGGTTCCTGTCGGCGGGACGCTCTCATCCACTTGGTCGTATGTGCCGCAGAGCGCTTCGTTGACCTGCGAGCCGGTGCAATAAATCTCCGGTCCGGCTTCAACCCATGGTCCGTCGCCTCCTCCTAGCTGGGACTCCAACCGGGCATTCAATGTTCTGGCCTCTTCGCTTCTTTCCTTCTCCGCCGAGTGGCTGACCGACACCGTGACAAGAGCCTCATCTCCGCTGGAGACTTCCACTGTTTGGGCTGTGCGGCGGGAAACATCAGGTGCCGCTGGTCGCTGATTCGGGTCAAGCGATCCGGGCGAGGAGCTCAAACGAGGATTGTATGACTCAACGCCATCCGACAGGAACTGGCCCGCCTTCCACTCGGAGTACTCATCCGGTTGGACGGTGAGTTCCCCGTCGAGTCCCTTTGGGCGGGAAGAACCATCAGGCGCGAGGCCGACAAGTCCTACGCCGATTGCAACCACTGCTGCGACATGCACCAACACTTCGAAGGACGCGACGGGGGTTGCCAGAGTGGTACCTCCGAAGTCGTTGAAACGTGCACGGAGCCGGCTGAAGACTAGGCGGACCTGTCTCCACGCCATTCCCGGCAGAAGGATTCCGAGCTTCGAGTCGGCGAGTTCTTCGTAGGCGCTGTGCAACCGGTTCCGTGCTCGCTGCAGGATCTTGTAGAGGGCGGACCGTTCTACGTTCAACAAGTCCTGGAGTTCCTCGGAGTCCCAGTCGTTGCCGTACTTCAGCTTGAGGACCGACCGGTCGCGCGGGGACAGACTGTCCATCGCTTGAAGAAGAGCGTCCCGCTCGGCGAGCCACACCGTGTGCTCGTTGGCCTCCGGATCGGCGCCGTCCAAGTCCTCGTCGGGCCTGTCGACCTCACGGCTCGAACTCTTGTAGTGGTCGGCCAGCGCGTTCGTCGCGATCTGCTTCAACCACGGCCACATCGGCCGGTCGCGGTCGAATCCCTCGAGGTAGGTGAGCGCTCTGACGATGACGTCGTGGGCGACGTCCTCGGCGTTCTGCTGCGTCTTCGTCCGGTAGTGGCAGAACGCCAGGAGTCGCGGGTGGTAGCGCTCGTACAGAGCTTCGAAAGCCTGCCCGTTGCCGTCGAGGTGGGCAGCCACCAGCTCGCCGTCGCTGAGTTCAGCAGCTGACGCAGTCGTGGTATCGCCGTCGTCGGCGGACTGGGCGACGACCTGAGCGGCTCCCATGACTCTGGCCTTCCTAAAAGGACCGAGTTCCCCGTTGGTAGAGGCTTCCATGTGAGGCAACGCGGTCCCTACCTCTCCGTGATGAACGGACCACGCCGTCGCTGCGCGATGACCGACGAGACGAACGTCGGACTCGGACCGAGAAGGCGCCAAGAACCGGTCCGAAGGCCCGTTCAAGGCTCACTTCGGAGCTCAACCTCTGGGGACGTGGAGGTGGGTAGGACGTCGACTCGGAAGTATGACGTCTCATACTGCTACATGGCCGGGTTGCCACCGTCCGTCCGGCCACGCGTCGCTTTTGCCGGCACCGCCGCAAGTTCGGGTGTCAGGTCACCGCCCCCGGACGGGTACCCGATGGGTGAAGGAGGAATGTCACAACAAGCCCGGCGAGAGGATCCCGGTGGATCTCGACCACGTCATCGACCTGGCTGCGGCCCGTGAGGAGCGGGGAGCTGACGACGGGCCCCGAAGCTGGACGCCGTCGGAGCTCCTGGAGCGTGTCTCCCTGCTGCTCAACTCGACGCTCGACCTGCGTGAGGTCCTCCTGCGTCTCGCTGAGCTCGCACTCGGAGCTACCGACGCGCAGCGGTGCAGCGTGTTCCTGCTGGACGCGCGCATCCTGCGCCCCATGGTGTCGATCGGACTCCGGGCCGACGACGAGCTGTGGGACGCTTTCCAGGAGATGGGCCCGATCCGCCTCGCCGAGGTTCGCGCCGCGTGGAAGCACGTCTCCAAGGGCGACCCGCTCGCGATCGAGGATGCGTCCGACACGAGCCTGGTGCCCCGGCGGTGGGTGACGCGGTTCGACGTCGGCGCCGCCCTGGTGGTGCCGCTGCTGGCGGTCGACGAACCGTGTGGCGTCATGGTGGTCGACTATGCGCAACCACGCACGTTCACCGCCGACGAGGTTCGCCTGCTGAGGACCGTCGGCAACTACGCCGGGATCGCCGTCCGCAACGCCCGTCTCTACGAAGCGGCCGAGCGTCGCGCTCGACTGCAGGAGGCGCTGGCCAGGTCCGCCGGCTCGCTGCTGTCCGACGACGGCTCGGCCGCTGTGGCCCGCAGCCTTGTCGACGCGTACTGCGACCTCCTGCAGGTCCCCGCCTGCGCGATCGGCCTCTTCGACCGCCGCATGCAGCACATCACCACGGTGGCTGCGCGGGGTGGCACGACCATGCGTGGTCCGATCCCGTTCTCCGAGGTCCCCGAGCACGTCGTCGAGCGGCTCACCGAGACGTGGACGGAGCAGATGCGGCCGGTCAGCTTCCACGGGGAGTCGTGGTTCGCGGACATGGTCGGCGGCGATCACGTCGCCGACCACCTCCTGCTGCCCCTGGGCGTGAACGGTCGGGCACGTGGAGCCGTCGTCCTCGGACTGGAGGACGGCAGGCATCTCGATGGGGAGGAGCGCCGGGCCGCCAGGGCGCTGGCCGAGATCGCGGCTGCGGTCCTCGACCGCACCGTCCTCCTCGACAGACTTGAGCGGAACGTGTCGCGGCTGGAGATCCTGCACGAACTCAGCGCGTTCCTCGTCGAGGAGGCCGATTCGCGCGATGTCGTCGAGCGGCTCAACGAGCTGCTCGCTGGACACGACGTCCAGGTGGAGTCGATCGCCTTCCGCGACGGCGACCTCCGCACGATCTTCGCGGCCGATGCGATGGTCGAGGAGGAGATCCGTGCGTGCGAGCAGGAGGACAGGTGGCCGCTGACCGCCGACGGTCACACGGTGCTGCCCCTGCGGTTGGACGACCGGCCCGTCGGAGCGCTGCGCGTGGACCGTCGGGATCTGGATCCGGACGAGACGTCCTTCCTGGAAGCGGTGGGGAGGGGCATCGCCGAACTCGCCAGCCGCGGTTCGCTGCGCGCCCGGTTGGTCGCGGCCGCACGCGAGCAGGCGGCCGCCGCCGAACGGGAGCGGATCGCCAGCGACCTGCACGACACCATCGC
>CAZHZQ010000251.1:0-3549 GCA_964537235.1 uncultured Actinomycetota bacterium
TCGCGTCCAACCCGGTGCGGGTCTGGTCGAACACCGTGACCTGCATGTGGGTGCATCCGGCCTCCGTCACGGCAGTGGCGGGCTGCCCCATCGTTTGCCTCCAGGTGCCGTCGTCCTGCTGAATGACGTCACCGATGTCCCGGATGTTGCGCGTTCCCCAGACGGCAGCGTCCGCGTCGGCGGGCCAGCGCACCTCGATCGATCCCGTCGAAGACGTCCAATGGACGACGTGCTGGCCCGACTCGACCGGGTCCGTGCCGTCGGCACTCGGGCCCAGCGTTGGACCCTGGTAGCCGTCGGGAACGGGAACGGTAAATGGCAAACCGTCGCCGCATGTGGCGTCCACAACGGCCGACGGGGACGGAGTGACCGGCGTCGCGGCGACGGGTGGAGCGGCCGGGTCGATCACGGACACGTCTTGGGCCGGTCGACCCGAAACCATCGCGACCAGCGCAACGACGACGGCCGCGGTCGCCGCAGCCGTCGCCAACGCACCTCCCACGCGGCGGACACGTCTGTGGCTGCGGGCGTCGGCCAACACCCGCTCGAACGGGGGCATATGAGCCGCTACGGGAGTGGCATCCCGAATCCGCTGTTCCAGATCAGTGCGCATCAGCGGCCTCCTCGGTCTGGAGTTCCTCTCGAAGGCGGTTCATCGCGTCGTGCAGGTGGGACTTGACCGTCCCCACCGAGATGCCCAACACGTCGGCACGTCCGCCAAGGGCAGATCTCCCTGGTAGCGCAACACGACCACCTGCCGTTGACGACGCGGAAGCCCGGCGACCGCACGGCGGACGCCGACGGCGTCCGCGGCGTCCGAGTCCCGGTGGACGTCGTCAACGGGGACGAGCCGCCGCTGCACCCGACGGGCGATGCGCCGGCGACGGAAGTGCGCATTGGCGAGGTTGATCGCGATCCGGTGCACGTAGGCACCCGGGCGGTCAACGTGGAGGACCTTCGACCAGCGGCTCAACGCCTTGGTCAACGCCTCCTGTGCGATGTCCTCCGCTAACGAGGCGTCCCCGACGTACATCGCGACCGCGCCGAACACCCGCGGGTACTCCCGGTCGTAGAAGACCCGCATCTCATGCTCGTCGTCGTGCACATCACCTCTGCCCATCACCTACACGATGCACGAACGCCACGAAAGGTTGGGTCACCCCGGCCATCCGCTACGACATCGCACGGCGAGCCAGATCGCTCACGACTGGGAGCCCTGACGTCGACGAATACCGGCTGCGGGTACTGAGCGGTCGTTTTTTCGATCGGTCGGCGTGTCAGAGTGTTGATTCCCCGGGTGCGGTGAGTGGTGCGGGTTGACTCCTGGCATAGAGGTTCGTCGGTTCCGACTAAACCGATCAGGTCGGTTGTGCGACGGAACCGTTGAGGAAGGGGTCGTTTGGTGGATCGGTCGGATGAGGCGTTGGCCGCGCTGTGTGAAGCCGAGTATCCGCGGTTGGTGGGTCTGTTGGCGTTGCAGGTCGGTGATCGTTTCGTGGCGGAGGAGCTGGCGCAGGAGACGCTGTTGGCGTTGTGCCGCCACTGGCCGTCGGTGGACAGTCCGCGTGCCTGGCTCAACCGTGTCGGGCTGAACCGGAGTAACTCATGGTTCCGCCGCCGGTATGCCGAACGACGTGCGTACCGACGCCATGGCCTGTCACCCGAGGTCATCGAAGGGCTTGAAGGCGTCGAGCATGGGGATGCCGCGTTGCGCAGTGCGGTGGCGTCGTTGCCTCCGCGTCAACGGATGGTGATCGCGTTGCGGTTCTACGAGCAGTACAGCGTCGCGGAGACGGCCGAAGCGATGGGGTGCGCTGAGGGGACCGTCAAGGCGCAGACCCACCACGCGCTGGCGTCTTTGCGTTCCAGGTTCGACTCGAGCGAGGAGCATCAACATGCGTGACCTGGAGGAACGGATTGCTGGTACGCGGCCGGAGGCGGCAGAGGTGACGCCGTTCGACGCGCACGAGTTGGTACGTCGTGGGCGCCGGCAACGGCAGGTGGGGATGTTGGGCGCCGCAGCCGGGTTGATCGCTGTTGTTGCCGGCGTCGCGGTGCTCGCGGCGAACCTGTTCGCCCCGGAACAGCAGGTGGACGTCGCGGCCGAGCCACCGGGGTCGGTCAGTGCACGCTGGTCCACGATCGACATGCCGATCGCACCTGGCGCGTCGCCCCTTGTGGGCGAGACCAGCGACGGGGACCTGGTCGTGTTGGGCAGCGACGACCCTCAGGCTGCGGGCGCGATCCTGGACACCGACACCGGCGGATGGCGGACCATCCCACCGATGCCTGGACAGTCGCCGAACTTCGAAGGTGGCCAGTTCTCGTGGGCGCTGTTCGAACACGACCGCATCGCGGTTATCGGCGCGATCGACGGTCAGGTCGCCGGCGCCTGGTACGACCTCGACTCCGAGACCTGGACGCCGATCCCGCCAACTTCCGAGATCGACACCTGGGGCGAAGCCGTCGCGTTCGACGGCTCGATCCTCGCGGTCGTCCAGACCGGGTTCCGCGGCCCAGATCAGCGGACGCCCGTAGACCCCCGGGTCGCACGCTTCGACCTTGAGGCGAACACCTGGAGCGTTGGAGCGACCCCCCCGTTCGAGACCCGTTTCTACCCCAGGGTGGCATCCCGCGCCGGACTCGTGTTCGTCCACGGCGGCAGCCTCCCAGACCCCGAAGCGGCACCGGACAGCCCCGACGGCCCGGTCGGCGCGCGCAGCGAGGACAACTTCCTGTACGACACCACCGCCGACGAATGGCACGCCATCGACCAGGCACCGCTCACGGGCGGGGAAGCCCGTTCGACCGTCTGGCTGGACGACGACCACATCGCCATCGTCAACTACGAACAACAGGACCTCATCGACCCCGCCGAGTCCGTCTCCGACAACCACGCCGCCGCCATCTACCAGCTGTCGAGCAGCACCTGGACCGAGGTCACACCCCCAGCCCAGATCGTGCCCGACGCGCGCATCAACTATCGCGGCTGGGGCGACAGCCGAACCCGCCAGAGCATCCTGATCGCGACCAGCGCCACCGCATCACGCGAACCCAGCCAGCAGCCCCCACCGACCGCCATCTACAGCCCGCACAACAAACGCTGGATCCCCGGGCCTGAGGTTCGGCTCGCCGCCACCGAGGCCGTCCGAGACACGCTCGTCGCCCTGTCTGGTCTCAACTTTCGTACCAGCGACCAACTCGACGCGCACCTGCGCACCGCCGACGGTCGATGGATCCCGGCGACCAACGACGGGCCCGACGCCCGGAGTTCCGCGTCAGTCATCACCATCGACCACAACATCTACGTCATCGGCGGCCACATCAGCGGCGACCGCGCTACCAGCGGCGTCGCAGCACTTGAACTAGACAGATAGACCCAAACCCACACGAACAATCGTCTCAACAACGGCGCTGTCATCGATATCAATCGACCGCCGAGCGCCTTCCACAGCTTGAATAGCGGCGGCTTCCGTCAGCTGCTTGCTGGCCTTCTGAGGATGTGAGATGCAGACGCGTCACGCGTCGGACGGAGACGGTGCCGGGGTC
>CAZHZQ010000252.1:0-3521 GCA_964537235.1 uncultured Actinomycetota bacterium
GTGCCCTGGAGGAAGATCGACACGATGTACAGCACGACGTACAGCCCGCCGTAGATCAGCAGCGTCGAGACGTTCGTGACCGTGAAGTTGCGCGACCGGAACAGGTGCAGCGGGATCAGCGGGTCGCGTGCCCGGCGCAGGTACAGGGGCAGGGCCATGGTGGCGACCGCCCCGGCCGCCAGGGCCACGAAGGCGGAAGGGTCCTGCCACTGGGCCTGCTCGCCCCGCATCGCCCCGACCGCCAACCCGCCGACCGCCACCGCGACGATCGCCGAGCCGACCCAGTCCAGCCGGGCGGCGGTGTCGTCCCGCGACTCCGACACCCACCGCACCGTCGCCCAGGCCGCCACCACGGCCAGGGGCACGTTGATCAGGAAGGCGAGCCGCCACGACACGCTGTCGACGAGGACCCCGCCGAGGAACGGTCCGATCACCGTGGTGAGCGCCGACGCCCCGGCCCAGATCCCGAAGGCACGGCCCTGCCGCTCGCCTTCGAACTCGGCGGTCAGGATCGCCAGCGACCCGGGCACGAGGACCGCCCCGGCCGCCCCCTGCAGGATCCGGGCGACGATCAGCAGCTCCATGGTGGGGGCGGCGCCGCACAGCGCCGAGGTCACCCCGAACCCGACCAGCCCGATCGTGAACACCCGCCGGCGCCCGTACCGGTCGGTGGCCGCGCCCCCGACGATCATCAGGGCGCTGAGGGTCAGCAGGTACAGGTTGTAGATGTAGGACTGCGCCTCGAGCGTCCCGAACAGCGACGAGTGCAGCTCCTCGCCGATCCGGGGCAGCGCGACGTTGACGATGGTCCCGTCGAGGAACACCATCCCCGACCCGAGGACGGCGGCGACCAGGACCCCCAGCTGCGTCCGGTCGAACGTCGCCGCACCGCCCGGACCTGTCGCTTCGCTGTCCATCGGGTGGTGACCTGTCGTACCATGTGCCCGTCCGGCGGATGGTAGCCGGCAGGTGTTCGGCAGAGGTGGATGTGGAGGAGACGGCCACGACCGCGTCGAGGGTGGTCGGCGCCCGGACCGGCACGGTCACGTTCCTGTTCACCGACATCGAGGGGTCGACCACCCTGCTGCAGCAGCTCGGGGACGACGTCTACCGCGGGGTGCTGGCCGACCACGACCGGATCCTGCGCTCCGTGATCGCCGCCGAGGGCGGCGAGGTGTTCGGGACCGCCGGCGACGCCGTCTTCGGGGTGTTCCCCGGCGCGTCCGCCGGGGTCCGTGCCGCTGCGGCGGCCCAGCGCGCGCTCGCCGACCACCGGTGGCCGGAGGACGTCAGCGTGCGGGTGCGGATGGCCGTGCACACCGGCGAGGCGGTCCGCACCGACGACGGGGACTACGCCGGCCTGGACCTGCACCGGGTGGCGCGGATCCTGTCGGCCGGGTGGGGCGGTCAGGTGCTGCTGTCGCAGGCGACCGCCGACCTCGTCGCCGGCGAGGTGGACGTGGTCGACCTCGGCGAGCACCGCCTCAAGGACCTCACCGAGCGCGAGCACCTGTACCAGCTGTGCGCCCCGGACCTCGAGCGCGAGTTCCCGGACCTGCGGTCCCTGGACGCCATGCCCAACAACCTGCCGACGCAGCTGACCAGCTTCGTGGGGCGTGGGCAGGAGCTGGCCACCGCGGCGCGGCTGCTCGAGGACACCCGCCTGCTGACCCTGACCGGGCCCGGCGGCACCGGCAAGACCCGCCTGTCGCTGCGGCTCGCGTTCGAGGTGGCCGAACGGTTCCCGGACGGGGTGTTCTTCGTCGACCTGTCCAGCATCTTCGAACCCGAGTTGGTCGCCTCCGAGATCCTCACCGCCTTCGGGCTCCCCGAGAGCGGCGACCGGCCCGCCACCGAGCGGCTGGTCTCCCACATCGGCGGACGGCGGGTGCTGCTCGTGCTCGACAACTTCGAGCAGGTCCTGGACGCGGCCGACGTGGTGTCCGAGCTGCTGGCCGGGTCCCCCGACCTCCGCGTCGTCGTGACCTCGCGGGCGCCCCTGCGCCTGTACGGCGAGCAGGAGTTCCCCGTCCCGCCGCTGCACGTCCCCGACCCACGGCACCTGCCCCCGCTGGCGGAGCTGGAGACGGCCGAGGCCGTGGCACTGTTCGTCGAACGTGCCCGGGCGGTGCGCCCCGGCTTCCGCCTGGACGAGGCCAACGCGCCGGCGATCGCGCAGATCGCCCGGCGGCTCGACGGGCTGCCGCTGGCGATCGAGCTGGCCGCGGCGCGCACGAAGCTGTTGACGCCACAGGCGATCGCGGACCGGCTGGACAACCGGCTGCAGCTGCTCGCGGGCGGCTCGCGGGACCTGCCCAGCCGGCAGCAGACGCTGCGCGGCGCGATCGAGTGGAGCTGGGACCTGCTCGACGAAGCCGAGCGGCGCCTCCTCGCGCGGCTGTCGGCGTTCGTCGGCGGCGCCAGCTACGAGGCGATCGAGGCGATCTGCGCCGAGGACCTGGACGTGGACCTGTTCGACGGGCTCGCCGCCCTCGTCGACCACAGCCTCGTCCGGCAGCACGAGGCCGACGGGGAGCCGCGCTTCCACATGCTCGAGACGATCCGAGAGTTCGGCCTCGAACGGCTGACCGAGAACGGCGAGGGGCCCCAGATCCGTCGCCGCCACCTCCGCTACTTCCTCGACCTCGTGGAGCGCGCCGAACCCCACCTCACCGGCGGGCAGCAGGTCGAGTGGCTGGACCGCCTCGAGCGCGAGCACGACAACCTGCGCGCGTCGCTGACGTGGGCGGTCGACAGCGGCGACGGGCACGCCGCGATGCGCATGGTCACGGCGATGTGGCGGTTCTGGCAGATGCGCGGCCACCTCCTGGAGGGACGGCGGCGGTCCGACCACGTCCTGGCGATGGACCACGGCCAGGTCGAGCCGCGGCTGCTCGGGCGCGCCTACGAGGCCGCCGGCGGGATCACCTACTGGATGGGCGACTTCGACGCGACGATCGCACACTACGAGCGCAGCCTGGAACTGTTCCGCGAGGTCGGCGACGACAGCTGCATCGCCTACGCGCTGTACAACATGTCCTTCCCGTACAACTTCGACCGCAGCAAGGTCGGCCGGGCGCGTGAGCTGCTGGCCGAGAGCATCGAGCTGTTCCGGCGCATCGGCGACCGCCACGGCGAGGCCCGCGCGCTGTGGGCGCTGGGCGACTCCACGTACTTCGTCGGGGACTACGAGGCGGCGCGGACCCACCTGACCGCGAGCCTCGAGGTCTTCCGCGAGCTGGACCAGCCGTTCGACACCGGCTGGGCGCTGCGCATGCTCGGCATCCTCGAGGTGCGCGTCGGGCGCTACGACGAGGCGCGCGAGCTGCTCGCCGAGGCGCTGCGGATCTTCCGGGAGTCGCGGGACATGTCCGCGATCGTCCTGCTCCTCGACGACTTCCGGGTCCTGGCCCAGGGCCTCGGCGACGATGACCGCGCGGTCGTGCTGTTCGGGGCGATGGAGCGGTGGCGGCGCGAGACCGGCACCGACCTCGCGGAGCTCGAGAAGGACTACGACGAGC
>CAZHZQ010000253.1:0-3518 GCA_964537235.1 uncultured Actinomycetota bacterium
CGGGCGCTGAAGTTCTACTCGTCGGTGCGCCTGGACGTGCGGCGGATCGAGTCGCTGAAGGACGGCTCGGACTTCGTCGGCAGCCGCGTGCGGGTCAAGGTGGTCAAGAACAAGGTCTCGAGCCCGTTCCGGCAGGCCGAGTTCGACATCCTGTTCGGGGAGGGCATCTCCAAGGAGGGTGCGATCCTCGACGTCGGTCTCGATGCGGGGATCGTGAACAAGGCCGGTGCCTGGTACCAGTACGGCGACGACAACCTCGGGCAGGGCCGCGAGAACGCGCGCGAGTTCCTCAAGGAGAACGACGACATCGCCCGGGAGATCGAGAAGAAGGCCAAGGAGGCCCTCGGCCTGATCCCCACCAACACCGCCGAGGGGGAGGACCCCGAGGCGGACGACGGGGACGAGAGCGACGACGACGGCGAGAGCTGAGCCGTGCCGAGCACCGACGACACGAACCCCAGCGGCCAGGAGACGGGCGACTCCGGCGGCGAGAGCCCGTTCCGGGACGCCGAGGCCTGGCTCGCCGAGCAGGGCATCCGCCGCGAACCCCTGGTCGTCAGCGGGCCCGACGAACAGTCGCCCGACGGGGCGGACCAGTCGCAGGATGCCCCGAAGGGCCAGGAGCGCCCACCGGCCCCGCCCCCGATCGGATCGAAGACCCCGCCGGGCGCTGCGGCCGCCGGGGGCGATACGGACGGCGGTGGCCGTTCCGTCGAACCATCGCCCGACGGACCGGAGGAGGCGTCGGGTGACGCACCGGGGAGCGGGACCGACGGCGGAGGTGACGAACCCGAGCACCCGTCCCCGGACGTGCAGCCGCGGCTCGAGGACCAGGTCAACGAAGCGACCGCCTACGCCCGGCGCGCCACGGCCAACACCCCCATCTCCGAGGCCCGTCTGCGGTCCAAGATGGAGTCCCGCGGCTACCCGCCCCCGGTCGTGACCCAGGCGATGCAGCGGGCCCGCCAGCAGCGGATCGTCGACGATCACGCCTACGCCATGGCGCTCGTCGAGGAGGGCCGCGGCAAGGGGCACGCCCCGCTGCGGATCAAGACCGACATGCGCAAGCGTGATCTGTCGGACGAGGCGATCCAGGCCGCGCTCGACACGATCGATGACCGCGACCCCGAGGCGCAGGCCTTCGCGGTCGCACGCAAGCGGGCGGAGCGCTACCGGGACGTCGACACCGAGACGGCCTACCGGCGTCTCGTCGGGTACCTGGCTCGCCGCGGGTACACCGAGGCCCTGTCGCGCAAGGTCGCCCGCCAGGCCGTGTTCAACGACCGCGAACCGCAGCGGACCGCCGAGCGGTAGCGATCGGGGCGTCGGCTGGCGCCCCGAACGCCCCGCGTGCCAAGCTCGCGACCATGAGTGACTCGGCCATCCCCTTCCAGATCCGCGACGCGACCGACGACGACCTGCCCGAGATCGCGCGCCTGTACGGCCACTACGTGCGCGACACCCACGTGACGTTCGACACCGAGCCGCCCACGACCGCGGACTGGCAGCACGTCCTCGACGTCGAGGTCCGCAACGGTCCGCACCAACTGTTGATCGCGTACGCCGACGAGTACGGCCTGCTCGGGTTCGTGCACACCCACCCCTTCGCGGACCGCGCCGCGTACGCGACCTCGGCCCGCGTGTCGGTCTACGTCGCCCCCGGCGCCGAGCACCAGTCGATCGGGACCTCGCTGTACGACGAGCTCTTCGATCGGCTGCAGGACGGCCCCTTCCACCGGGTGTACGCGGGGATCGCGCTGCCCAACGAAGGCTCGGCCCGGTTCCACCGCCGGTACGGCTTCGAGCACGTCGGCACGTTCCACGAGGTCGGGCACAAGCTGGGCCGGTACTGGGACGTGGCCTGGTACGAGAAGCCGCTCGAGGGGGCGCGCGACCTCGAGCGGGCCGACACCACGGCGACGTAGCCTCCCCCGGGGAGGACCACGATGAGCGACGAGCACTGGGCGGGTGACTACGAACCGCTGCGGATCCGCACCGCCCGCCCCGTGGACGCCGAAGCCCTCGTCCGGCTGCTGTCCCAGCTCGGCTACCCGACCGACGCCCGGGCGGTCGCTCGCCGGGTGGAGCACCTTGAGACCGACGAACGCCAGGAGGTCCTGGTCGCCGACCAGGACGAGGACATCGTCGGGTTGGTGGTCGTCGACGTCGCCGGGCTCGTCCATCGGGACGAGCCGACGGCCCGCATCACCGCGCTCGCCATCCGCGACGACGTGCGCGGGCAGGGGATCGGGCGTGCGCTGGTCGACGAGGCGGAACGGATCGCCCGCGAGTCGGGCTGCCTCGAGATGCTGGTCACCTCCGGACGTCGCACGGAGCGCGCCGGGGCGCACGCCTTCTACCGGTACCTGGAGTACGAGGACGACTGCGAGGACTCCGTCTACTTCGTCAAGGACCTCGGTGGGTGACTAGCCTTCGCTGCGCCGCCCGATCCGCCGCCCCGGCCGGAATCCCCCACGACCACGAGGAGAACGCGTGAACACCCTGCAGGCCTGGCTCGTCGTCGGCGTCCCCGCGCTGGCGATCATCGCCGGGCTGTTCGCCGGCCGGTCCATCGTGCGCTCGACCTTCGGCTACCTCGCCCTGGCGCTGACGTTCCTGTTCTTCCTGATCTACGTCGACAGCCCCGTCTCGGCCGGGGTCGTTGGAGTGGTGTTCTTCCTGCTCGTCGCGCTCGGCCGCGGCGAGGACCAGGTCGAGTCCGAGGACGTCGGCCACGGCGTCGCCTTCCGGGTCGACGACCCGAACGTCGACGATCCACGCCGGATCTGAGCGCTGCCACGCCGGAGGCCCTAGCGGTCGGGCCGGTAGCATCGGACGGTGCGGGATATCGGTCTCCGCGCTCTCCGGACCGTCCGACGATGTACGAGTGAGGCCATGGGACGCCGCTACTTCATCCGCACCTTCGGGTGCCAGATGAACGAGCACGACTCGCAGCGCGCCGCCGGCGTGCTGGAGACGCTCGGCTACAGACCCACCGGTGACGAGGAGGACGCCGACCTCGTCCTCATCAACACCTGCGCCGTGCGCGAGAACGCGGACAACCGCCTCTACGGGCACCTCGGCCGGCTCAAGCCACTCAAGCACGAACGCCCCGACCTCAAGATCGCCGTCGGCGGCTGCCTCGCCCAGAAGGACCAGGGGCAGATCGCCGAACGCGCCCCGTGGGTCGACGTCGTCTACGGCACCCACAACCTCGTGAACCTGCCGGCCCTGCTGGCGCAGGCCGACTCGCAGGAGGTCCCGGTGGTCGAGATCCTCGACCAGATCGAGACCTTCCCCTCGGCGCTGCCCGCCAAGCGCGACGTCCGCCACCACGCCTGGGTGTCCATCAGTGTCGGCTGCAACAACAGCTGCTCGTTCTGCATCGTCCCGAGCCTGCGCGGCCCCGAGAAGAGCCGGCGGATCGGCGAGATCGTCCACGAGGTCGGCCAGCTCGTCGACGACGACGTGATCGAGGTCACGCTGCTCGGTCAGAACGTCAACAGCTACGGCCGCGA
>CAZHZQ010000254.1:0-3504 GCA_964537235.1 uncultured Actinomycetota bacterium
AGGTCACCTACGCGAACGGCGAGAAGGAGATCCTGTACTTCAAGGACTTCAACTCGGGCGCCATGGTCCAGAACGTCGTCGATCGCGCCAAGAAGTACGCGATCAAGCGCCTGATCGCCTCCGGCGAGAAGGGCTTGCGCACCATCGACCTGATCGGGGCGATCAAGGACGAGTGGCGCGAGAACGAGGACCTGCCCAACACGACCAACCCCGACGACTGGGCGCGCATCTCCGGCAAGAAGGGCGAGCGGATCGTCTACGTACGCACGCTCATCAGTTCGGGTGAGGAATCGGGCAAGGCGATCGAGAACCTCAACGCCGGTCAGTACCTGTAGGAACGCCCCGGCACCGTAAGCTGAGCGGTCACTGACGACCGCTGGGACGAACCGGACAATGGCGCTGCCCAAGTACCTCGGGACCGAGACCGAGTTCGGCATCACGGTGCGCGGCCCGTCCGACATGAACCCGGTGCTGGCGTCGTCGTTGGTCGTCTCCTCGTACCAGCCGTCGTCGGCGCGTCACCAGGTCAAGTGGGACCACACGGACGAGCACCCCCTGCGCGACGCCCGCGGCTACGACGGAGGTCCGACGGGGCACGAGGCACCCAGCGACGAGGAGCTCGGGCTGGCCAACACCGTCCTGACGAACGGGGCGCGGTTCTACGTCGATCACGCGCACCCGGAGTACTCGACACCGGAGGTCTCCAACGCCCGCGACCTCGTGGTCTGGGACAAGGCCGGGGAGCGGATCCTGGAGGTGGCGGCGCACCGGGCGGCCGTCGCCCTGCCCGAGGGCGGTCGGATCCTGATCCACAAGAACAACACCGACGGCAAGGGCGCCGCCTACGGGACGCACGAGAACTACCTCGTGGATCGCCAGATCCCGTTCCCGGTCCTCGTCAGACAGCTGATCCCGTTCTTCGTGTCGCGCCCCGTCTACGTGGGCGCCGGGCGGCTCGGCAACGAGTTCGGCCTCGACGACGTGCCGTACCAACTGACGCAGCGGGCCGACTTCTTCGAGGTCGAGGTCGGACTCGAGACGACCCTGAAGCGTCCCATCATCAACACCCGCGACGAGCCCCACGCCGATCCGGACCGCTACCGGCGTCTCCACGTGATCAACGGGGATGCCAACCTCTGCGAGGTCGCGATGTTCCTGAAGGTCGGCGCCGCGGCGCTCGTGCTGTCGATGATCGAGGACGAGGCCGCGCCGGATCCTCCGGTGGTCAAGGAGCCGGTCGCGGCGTTCCACCGCACCAGCCACGACCTGACCTGCCGGGCGACCGTCGAGCTGGACAGCGGCGAGCAGGTCACGCCGCTCGAGCTGCAGTGGCACTACCTCGAGGCGGTCAAGCGCTACGCCAAGGACCTGGATCTGAACCCCGTCAACACGGAGGTGCTGCAGCGTTGGGAGGCGGTGCTCACCACGGCGGAGGACGACCCCCGCAAGCTCGCCGGCCAGGTCGACTGGGCGACGAAGCTCGACGTGCTCGAGCGCTACCGGGACCGGCACGGTCTCGACTGGGACGACGACAAGCTGAAGATGGTGGGACTGCAGTACCACGACGTCCGTCAGGACAAGGGCCTGTACAACCGGCTGGTGGCGCGTGGCGAGGTCGAGCGGCTCGTCGCGGAGTCCGAGATCCAGCGTGCCATGACCGCGCCGCCCATCGACACCCGGGCCTACTTCCGGGGGCGGTGCCTCGAGCGCTTCCGCGACCGCATCGTGGCCGCGGGATGGGACTCGCTGATCTTCGACGTCGGTCGCGATGCCCTCCAACGCGTCCCGATGATGGAGCCCGGTCGTGGGACCAAGGCGCACGTGGAGGACCTGTTCGAGACGGTCGACTCCGCCCAGGACCTCCTGGACCGTCTGAGCCCCTGAACGGCCCGAGGTGCGGCGGCCGGTAGGCTGCCTGGCGGTAGCCGCTGCTGCACCGAACCGACCAGGAGAGCAGATGAGCGAGGGCGGACAGAAGCGCGAGCGCCCCACCTCCCAGGAGGACGTCGAGTCCGAGGAGGAGGTCGCCGGATCCCGTGACGAGCAGTCCGATGATGTCCTCGAGGACGTGGACGAGCTGCTCGACGAGATCGACGAGGTCCTCGAGGAGAACGCCGAGGAGTTCGTGAAGAACTACGTGCAGAAGGGCGGGGAGTGACGCCCGACCTCGGTCCCGCCGGTCTGGGTCTCCCGCAGCCCTTCGACGCGCACGGTTCGTCGTTCTTCGAGTACCTCCGGCGCAGTGCGCCCGACCAGGTGCCGGGTCTCCTCGGAGCAGACGGGGACGTCCGCGATGTGATCGGGGAGGTGACCGAGGGCACCACCGTCCTGGCGATGACCTTCGGTTCCGGCGTCGTCATCGCCGGGGACCGGCGGGCCACGGCTGGGCACCTCATCTCCAAGAAGGACATGCGCAAGGTGTTCCCGGCCGACCACTGGTCGGCGGTCGCGATCAGCGGCGCCGCCGGTCCGGCCATGGAGCTCGCGAAGGTGTTCGCGACCGAGCTCGAGCACTACGAGAAGGTCGAGGGCGACCCGCTGTCGCTCGAGGGCAAGGCGAACAAGCTCGCACACATGGTGCGAGCCCACCTGCCGATGGCGATGCAGGGACTGGTCGTCGTGCCGCTCTTCGCCGGCGTCGAGACCGAGACCGCCGAGGGCAGCATCTTCGAGTACGACCCGGTCGGCGGCCGGTACCTGGCCACCGACTACGCGGCCACGGGGTCCGGGGCGCGCGAAGCCCGCGGGAGCCTGAAGCGCCGTCACGACCCCGCCGCCGAACTCGACGACGCGGTACGCATGGCCATCTCGGCGCTGTTCGACGCCGCCGAGGAGGACAGCGCGACCGGGGGACCGGACCTGATCCGGCGCATCTGGCCGATCGTGGCGGTCGTCGACGGGGACGGCTACCACGAGCTCGAACAGGCGGACGTCGGCGAGCACGTCCAAGCCGTCGTCGACGACCGCGAGGCCCGCGAGCTTGCCGATCGTGAGGCGCGCACCCGCTAGCCGGCAGCGCGCGACCAAGACGACGAGGAGCCACCGTGGCGATCCCCTTCTACGTCTCGCCCGAACAGATGATGAAGGACCGGGCCGAGTACGCCCGCAAGGGCATCGCCCGGGGCCGCGCCCTCGCCTCGATCGAGTACGACGACGGCGTCGTGTTCATCGGCGAGAACCCGTCCCGGTCGCTGCACAAGACGTCCGAGATCTACGACCGCATCGCCTACGCCGCGGTGGGCAAGTACAACGAGTTCGAGTCGCTGCGCGTCTCGGGGATCCGGCTGGCCGACGTCAAGGGCTACCAGTACGGCCGCCAGGACGTCGCCGCCAAGTCCCTCGCCAACGCCTACTCGCAGGCACTCGGCGGGATCTTCATGGGTGACGGCAAACCGTTCGAGGTCGAGGTCCTGATCGCCGAGGTCCACGACGATTCGGACACCCCCGCGGAGCTGTACCACATCCTCTACGACGGCTCGATCGTCGACGAGCACCACTTCGTGG
>CAZHZQ010000255.1:0-3499 GCA_964537235.1 uncultured Actinomycetota bacterium
GAGGACGACGCCGACACCGAGTTCCGGATGCTGCTGGCCGGCGACCTCCTGCTGCGTCGCCACGAGGCCATTCGCCACTGCCGTCGCGTACTCGGAGACGGGACGCAGCGACGCCGACGCCACGTCGTCGAGGTGCTGATGGAGGACGACGAGCCGGCGATGATGCTGGCGATCCTCAACGACATCCGACTGGCGCTGGGCGCGCGGGTGGGGACAACCGCGGTCGAGCTGCGGCAACTGGTGGACGAGGACGACGTCGAGGCCCGGCGGGCGCTGGAGACCATGGACCTGCTGGCCTGGTGCCAGATGCAGCTGCTGGAGCACATCGACCCGGTCGCTGCACAGCACGACCACCTCGACGAGGACGGCTGAAGGTGTCAGCGGCGCAGACGGTCGGCGGCCGCGGCCCACAGCGCTTGTGACTCGTCGAGCCGCAGCGCAAGCCCGGCACCGATGTGGGCGGCGGCCACGGCGCTGACGCCGATCAGGCCGCCGAGGACCGGCGTGAGGTCGACCACGACGGGCCGGACCAGGACCGCGGCCCCGGCCGCGAACGCGCCCGCGCCGAGCAACCGGAGCCGGTTGTTGCCCCCGATGCGGATTCGCCCCTCGGTGCGGCGCTCCACCAGCTCGCGCAGCAGCCGGTACTCGAGCAGGGCGCCGATGCCCGACGCTGCTGTCAGCCCGAGGGCGCCGAGCCGGAACTGGTCCGGCAGGTCGCGGATCGCCTGCGGCACCGGGGTGAACGCTGGCAGTGCCGCGCCTTCGGCGAGGGCCAGGCCGCCACCGACGAGCAGTTCGATGCGATCGAGCTGGAACATGAGCAGGACGCCCAGCACCATCGAGACAACGACCCGCAGGATCGCGATCCGCGCGGGGCTGCGCGTGTCGCCGCCGCCGTACAGCACCGACTGCAGGAGGCGTGAGGAGGTCGTGGCGAGCAGGCCGGTGCTCGCGCCCATCAACACCAGCCAGACCAGGCGTGACTCGATCCCCCCGAAGGCGCCGCTGCGGAACAGCGCGGCGACCAGGACGTCGCCGATGACCACGAACCCGATCAGCGTCGGCAGGACGTAGAAGGCCGCCCGCTCCAGCCCGACGTTGATCCGGCGCCTGACCGCGGCCAGGTCCGCGGCCCGGGCGGAGGAGAACTCCGGTAGCTCGGCCGCAGCGACCGCCATGCCGAACAGGGAGACCGGCAGTACTGCGAGGATCGTGACCTTCTGGAGGGTCGCCAGGGCCGCTCCGGCCAGCAGGGAGGCCAGGACGAGGTCGATGAAGGTCGCCAGCTGGACCACGCCACGCCCGGTGACGACCGGCACGAAGGCCCGGATCACCTCGCGCACGTTGGGGCCGATCGGGCGCAGGCGCGGCCGGACGCCGGGCGCGAGCCGGCGGACCGCGGGCAGCTGGACCAGCACCTGCAGGACACCACCGACCAGCGTGCCCCACGCCAGCGCGCGAGCGAGCGAAGCCAGGACCTCCGGGTCGGCGGCACATCCCAGTTCGGGTGTGGGCCCACACGGGGCCGTGACGTCGTCGAGCAGCACGAACCCGGCCGCCACGATGATCACGATCTGCGCGAGGTTCCACACCACGGGCGCGACGTACGACAGGAAGAAGCGGCGATGGCTGTTGAGGACACCGAGGCACCAGGCCGAGACCACGAGCAGCGCCAGGCCCGGTGCCACGATCCGCAGCAGGTCGGCCACCAGCGCCTGGAAGGCGGCGTCCTTGCCGAGCACGAGCACGCTCGCCATCGGCCCAGCGAGGACGACCATGAGCAGGGCGGCGGCGCCCGCAACGGCCGACAGGAGCCCCAGCACGGTGCTCGACAGCCGGCGCGCGTCGGCGTCCCTGCCCTCGTCCAGGAGGCTGACGTGGACCGGGATGAACGACGCAGACAGCACCCCCTCGCCGAGGAGGTTCTGCAGGACGTTGGGGATGCGGAAGGCGTAGGCGAAGGCGTTGGCCGCCGGTGACAGCCCGAGGAAGTGCCCCACGGCGCGTTCACGCACCAGTCCCGAGACGCGGGAGAGGAAGATCCCGGCCGAGACCAGCGCGGACGACCGCCGCGTCGTGGTGCTCACGGGCTCCTCAGTGGTCGGGTGCGGCAGGAGCGTACGAGCCGTGCGCAGGGGACCGGTCGAGGACGGGCACCCCTCACGCGCCCCAATCGCCGAGTGAGCCCGAACCGACCTCAGCCGACCATGCGCGCAACGCGTCGCGGTCGGGGCCGACGTGGCGCAGGTCGTCGAGCGTGCAGCCGAGGTCGACGTCCAGCACCAGGGTCGCCAGGCGCCGCCACAGCTGGACCTCGTCGGCGTGCTCCCGCAGCGCTGCGGCGATCCGGGCCGCCCCCCGGACATTGACGTCCCACTCGCTCGGGTCGGTGGGGATCTCCGCGATGCTGCCGTAGCGCACGAGCAGGACCGAGGAGGTCTTGGCGCCGATGCCGGGCACGCCCGGGATGCCGTCCGCCGAGTCTCCGACCAGGGCGAGGTGGTCCACGACGGCTTCGGGCGGTACCCCCAGTCGCTCCAGGACGCCGTCGGCGTCGAACTCCCGCCCGCGGCCCCGATCGACCTGGACGACCCGGCGGCCGTCGACGACCTGGCCCAGATCCTTGTCGGCGGTGACGATCCGTACCTGGTCCACGTCGTCGCGGAAGCGCGTCGCGGCGGTTGCCAATGCGTCGTCGGCCTCGTACTCGTCCATGGACCAGACGGTGACCCCGAGCGCCCTCACCCCTTCCTCGACCAGGTCGAACTGGGCTCGGAGGGCCTCATCCACGCCGCTGCCGTCCTTGTAGCCCTCGAACAGCTCGTTGCGGAACGACTCGATCGGGTTGTCGAAGGCGACCGCCAGATGGGTGACCGCCTCGTCTGGATCGTCCAGGAGGGCCGCCACCTGGCGCACCATGCCGATCGACGCCTTGACGTCGCGGCCGTCCGGTGCGGTCCGGTCCGGCCCGGGGGAGTAGTGGGCCCGGAACAACTCGTAGGTGCCGTCGACGAGGTGGAGTCGCACGCGTCTGCTCCTGATGGGGTCAGCGCTAGGTTGCCCGGCCGATCACCGGTCGTCCGACAGGACGGTGCCCGCCGCGCCCCGGCACGATGCACAGCGACCGGCAGCCGACCACCAGGAGACCGCATGCGTGCGCGTCCTCCCAGTCCCGTGGGCCCGAGTCGCTGGGAGATCCCCGACCCCCGCGTCGCAGACCGGGATGGCGTGGTCGGTGTCGGCGCGGACCTGCAGCCGTCGACCCTGGTCGAGGCGTACCGGCACGGGGTGTTCCCGTGGCCGCACGAGGGCATGCCGCTGCCGTGGTTCAGCCCCGACCCCCGGGCCGTGATCCGGGTCGACCGTCCCCACGTCTCGCGCTCCCTGCGCCGGACGCTGCGGCGCTGCGGGTGGACGAGCACCGTGGACGTCGCATTCCGGGACGTCGTCGCTGCCTGCGGCGACGACCGTGACGACGGGACCTGGATCACGCCGG
>CAZHZQ010000256.1:0-3494 GCA_964537235.1 uncultured Actinomycetota bacterium
CCGCCTCGTCGACCACCGATGCGCCGGCGACCGCCGCCCCGTCGACGACCCCCGCGAGCTCACGGCGCTCGGCGGCGACCCGCCAGAGGTCGACCGAGAGCCCGCCGAGGAACAGCACCGCCACGGCCAGGCCCAGCAGCCAGATCGTGACCGCGCCGCCCTCGCCTCCGTCCTCGCCTCCGGGCGTGGCACCGGACTCGCGACCCCGCCTGGGCTCGGCGCTCACGGCAGACCCCGGTAGCGGTCGACCCGCTCGGTGTGCGACACCGTCCGGGTCATCGAGCCCAGCGCGACGTCCAGGCCGGGCAGCGCCAACGCGGGAAGCCGCACCTGCACGTGGGCGGTCACCGCGCTCCCCCGCCGCAGCGTGACCGACCCGCAGGTTCCGGGCGCCGGGAGATCGTCGCGGTGGGCCACGAAGCACACCTGCAGATCGGTGGGATCCAGCCCGTTGTTGGTGGCAACCTCGGTGACGAGCCGGTGCGCGCTGTCCGTGCCGGCCTCGGCGTTCCCGGCGACCACGACCGCCCGGGCGGCCTCCTGCGCGGCCGCGGTCGCGACCGCGTGCCGCTGGACCCAGACGGGCAATGACAGGGCGAGCAGCGCCATCGGCAGGACCAGCAGCCCCAGACCGAGGGTCAGCTCCACCGCGACCCAGCCACCGTCACGGCCGCCGCGGCAGCCACCGTCGCGCGGCGTCACCGGTCGTGCTCCTTCACGGCGACCGCCTCCGCGTGGAAGCGGTGGTCGGGCAGCATCCCGATCCACGGAGCGAAGGCCCCGTCGGCGGACGCGACGATCCGCCCGTCGATCTCGCGGCAGCTCACCGAGACGCCGTCGCCCAGGGGTCCGCCGAGCAGCTGGTCCAGGACCTGCCGGGCGCGTGCCTGGCACTCGGTGGCGGCTGCCGTCGCACGGGAGCCCGCCCGCACGCCCTCGTCGAGGGCGCTGCGGACGACGCCCCGGCCGTACTGGAACGCGATCAGGTTCGCGACCACGACGAGGAGGACGAGCGACAGGGCGACGCCCCAGACGTACTGGACCGTCACGAAGCCCTCCTCGGCCCCGTGCCGGTCGTGCCATCCGGACCGCACGGCGTCAGCTGCCGATGAGCGACTGTCGCACGTAGTCCACGACGTCCACGCCGAGCTGCTGCAGCAGACCCCAGATCACCACGAGGGCGATGATCCCGAGGGCGGCGTTGCCCAGCAGCTCGGCGGTCGAGAACCCGCCCTCGTCGCGGCGCAGTCGCGTGAGCAGCGGGCCGGTGACGGTCGGCTCGGTGCGGTTCGGTTCGTGGTTCGGCATCGGTTGTCTCCTGTCGTTGCGGTGCGCGGGGACCCGGTCAGAGGTTCCCGAAGACGAGCGAGGGCAGTGGGGCGGCGATGAACAGCAGCATCACCGGCGCGAGGATCGCGATGATCGGGACCAGCATCGCCGCACGACGGCGGGTCGCGGTCCGCCGCAACGCCTCGCGCCGGCCGTCGCGGACGTCGTCGGACAGATCCAGCAGCGCGCCGGCGAGATCGGCGCCGTACTCGGCCCCCGCGGCCAGCAGCTTGTAGGTCCGGCCGGCGTTGGGATCCGGCGTGGTGGCCGCGATGCGACCGAACGCGTCGGCGGCCCGGACGCCGGTGGCGTGCGCCCGCAACGCCTCGGCGAGCTCGTCGACGACCGCGCCCCGCCCCCGCTCGACCACACGACGGACCGCGTGTACCACACCTCCGCCGACCCGCACGTGCATCGCCAGCAGCTGGTTGACGGTGTAGAGCTCGATGCTCATGCGCATGCGGCGTTCCTCGATCGCTCGGTCCACGCGGGCACGCCACCGGGTGGCACCGCCCGCCGTCCCGAGCACGGCCAGCGCCAGGACGGGTCCGGCGGACAGGCCGACCGCCAGCCCAACGGCGGTCGCGAGGAGCAGCCCGACCACGGCGTTGCCGAACTGGCGGACGCGGTACTCCTGGATGCGCAGCCGCTGCGGGACGTCCTGGAGGACACCGGCCTGGCGCAGCCGCAGCAGCAGTCGTTCGTCGGAGGTCCCTCCGAACAGGCGCGTCGCGCGGCGGACGGCCGCGGTGACCGGCGGACCGAACAACCGACGCAACGTGGAGGTCCACGGGGCGTCGGGATCGGCGACCGCCCCGATGTCGGCAGGGCGACGCAGGCTCGTGCGGCTGCCGATCGTGTACGGGCGGACGCGGGGCGCCAGCCGGCGCGTGGGCGGGAACAGCACCCGCACGAACGCGGCCACCGCGAGGCCGGTGACCATGCTGACCGTCGCGGCGGCGGACAGGCTCACTCGGCCACCTCCGTCGCCCCGCCGAACACGCGGGGCTCGCCACGGTCGTGGGCGAGGCGGCTGACGATCCACGTTCCGAGCAGGCTGAGCGCCGCCCCGATCGCGACCACGAGCAGGCCCCCCGGTGAGCGGTAGAAGTCGCGGAAGTGGCCCGGCTGCAACGTGAGGACGGCCAGCACGATCCACGGGATCGCGAACACGGCTCGCGCGTTGATCCGCTGCTCGAGGCTGTCGGTCTGGATCTCCTCGAGGGTCCGGATGTCACGGGTGGTCGCGTCGGCGAGCTGCCGCAGGATGTCGCCGAGGATGTGCCCGCCCCGTTCGTGGGCGAGGATCAGCACCTCGATCACGCGGTCCGACGTCGGGTCGGCCAGCTCCTCCTTGATCAGCTCCAGCGCGGGGACCACCCCGAGCACGCGGGCGAGCGACGGGTACCGCGCGAACGCCCGCTGCAACGGGTCCGGTCCGCCGTGAGCCAGACCCTCCAGGGCCCGGTTCAGCGACAGCCCGGCCGAGATCGCGGCGACCAGGTCGCGCAGACCGTCGGGCCACGCCTCCTGGACCTCGCGCAGCCGCGCGGCACGTCGGCGGGCGAAGTAGGCGCGCGGCAGCAGGGCGATGACCCCCGCCGGCACGACCGCGACCGCAGGCGTCCCCGTCAGCAGGGTGAGCAGGACGAAGGTGGCGACACCGGCGAGCGTCGATCCGACGGCGAACTGGCGGGGGGTCAGCTCGGCGCCGGCCTGGATCAGCCACTGCTGCCGGGCGCTCACCTCCGGCTGGCGCCGGAGCGCACGGGGGCGGAGGCGCGGGAGGTTGCCGGTCAGCGCCCCGACCGCCAGGTACACGGTGGTGCCGGTCAGCAGCGCGGCGAGCAGCCTCACAGGACCACGCTCCGCCCCTCGAGGATCCCGCGCAGCGTCGTGCCGTCGGGCAGGGTGCGGTCGAGCAGCTCCGCGTTCGGCGGGACGGTGCCGGTCCAGACCAGCGGCTTGCCGAGCTCGTCCCGGACGAAGATCGGCTCGGTGGTGAAGTCCGCGTGCAGCGACGGGACCACCGCCATGATCTCCATGACCTGACGGCGGATCCCCTCGTTCGGGTCGGCCCGGTTGATGTCGTCGCGGTCGAGGTGCACGACGAGGTCGATCGCCGAGGAGAAGACGCGTCTGACGACGGGTTCCGTGACGTTCTC
>CAZHZQ010000257.1:0-3492 GCA_964537235.1 uncultured Actinomycetota bacterium
TCCGGCAAGCCCGTGGTGACCGCCAACAAGGAGCTGGTCGCCCACGAGGGCCCCGAGCTGTTCGACATCGCCGAGCAGGTCGGCGTGGACCTCCAGTACGAGGCCGCGGTGGCCGGGGCGATCCCGATCATCAAGCCGCTCAAGGAGTCGCTCGCCGGCGATCGCATCCAGCGGGTGATCGGCATCCTCAACGGGACGACCAACTACATCCTCACGAAGATGTCCGAGGAGGGTGCGTCCTACGACGACGTGCTGGCCGAGGCCCAGCGGCTCGGGTTCGCCGAGTCCGATCCCACCGCGGACGTCGACGGGCACGATGCCGCCGCCAAGTGCGCGATCCTGGCCTCGCTGGCCTTCGACACCCGGGTCGTCGACGGCGACGTCTTCCGCGAGGGCATCCGCGCGGTCACCTCCCAGGACATCGCCATCGCCGACCGGCTGGGCTACGTCATCAAGCTCCTGGCGATCGCCAGCGAGATCGAGGATGACGACGGTGGGTCGATGGAGGATGACGACGGTGGGTCGGTCGCGGTCCGTGTGCACCCCGCGTTGGTGCCCCAGAGCCACCCGCTGGCCGCCGTCCGGGAGAGCTACAACGCGATCTTCGTCCAGGCGGAGGCGGCCGGGCAGCTGATGTTCTACGGCCGGGGCGCGGGCTCCGCGCCGACCGGCTCGGCGGTCGTCGGCGACATCGTGCACGTTGCGCGCCACCTCCTCCAGGAATCACGTGGTCCCCGCGAGTCGACCCACCGCCCCAAGCGCATCCGCCCGATCGGCGACCTCCAGACGCAGTACTACCTGCTGCTGGACGTCGAGGACCGCCCCGGGGTGCTGGCGGCGGTCGCCACGGTGTTCGGACAGCACGACGTGTCGATCGGGCAGGTCTGGCAGGAGGGCCACGGGGACACCGCCCAGTTGGTGCTCGTCACCCACCGCGCGCGGGAGGCCAACCTGCGCGACACCGTCACGTCGCTCGATGACGTCGACGGCGTGCGCTCGGTGGCCAGCGTCCTGCGGGTGGAGTCGGAGGCGCTGTCGTGAGTCAGGGGCGATGATGGCACAGCTGTGGCGGGGGGTGCTCGAGGAGTACCGCGACCGCATGCCGATCGACGTCGACAGCCCCGTGGTGACGTTGCGCGAGGGCGGCACCCCGCTGATCCACTCGGAGGCGCTGTCGGAGCGGACCGGGTGCGAGGTGCACCTGAAGTACGACGGGGCAAACCCGACGGGGTCGTTCAAGGACCGCGGGATGACCCTGGCGATCACCAAGGCGATCGAGTCCGGCGCGAAGGCGGTGATCTGCGCGTCGACGGGGAACACCTCGGCATCCGCGGCCGCGTACGCCGGCAAGGCCGGGATCATCTGCGGCGTCCTGGTCCCGGAGGGCAAGATCGCGCTCGGCAAGCTCGCGCAGGCCCTGGTACACGGCGCGCGGGTGATCCAGGTCGAGGGCAACTTCGACCAGGCCCTGTCGATCTGTCGGACCCTCGACGAGAAGTACCCGGTCCAGCTGGTCAACAGCGTCAACCCGTACCGGATCGACGGTCAACGGTCGGGCGCGTGGGAGATCTGCGACCAGCTGGGGCGCGCGCCGGACGTCCACGCGATGCCCGTGGGCAACGCAGGCAACATCACCGCCTACTGGCGCGGGTACCGCGAGTACCACGACGACGGCGTGATCGACGCCCTGCCGATGATGCGCGGCTACCAGGCCGCCGGCGCCGCCCCGATCGTCGAGGGGCGCGTGGTCGAGGACCCGCAGACGATCGCGACGGCGATCCGTATCGGCAACCCGGCCTCCTGGGAGAAGGCCGAGGCGGCTGCCAACGAGTCCGGCGGGTCGATCCGGGCGGCCACCGACCGCGAGATCCTGAACGCCTACCGGCTGCTCGCCCGTGAAGGCGTGTTCGTGGAGATGGCCTCCGCGGCGTCCGTCGCGGGGCTGCTGCAGCTGCACGAGGACGGGGAGCTCGACCCCGGGCAGATCGTGACGTGCGTGCTGACGGGACACGGTCTGAAGGACCCGGACTGGGCGATCTCGGGAGCCGCGGAGCCCCCGGTGATCCCCATCGACGTCGACCGGGCGGCCGAGCTGCTGGACCTCGCGTGAGCGCCCGATGACGGCAGCGACCGTCGCCGTCCGCGTGCCGGCCACCACCGCCAACCTCGGCCCCGGCTACGACGCGTTGGGGGCGGCCGTCGGCATCCACCTGTCCGCCCGCCTGGAGGCACGCCGGGACGACGGGGCGCGGGTGATCTGTACCGGGCAGGGTGCCGGGGAGCTGCCGGAGGACGACGGCAACCTCCTGTGGCAGTCGTTCCTGGCCCTGTGCTCCCACGCCGGCGTCGAGCCGCCGGACGTGACCGTGCACACCGACAACGCGATCCCGCTGGAGCGGGGGTTGGGCTCGTCGTCCGCGGCGATCGTGGCCGGCCTCGGGCTGGCGCGCGCGGCGACGGGACTGGCCGTCAGCGATCTCGAGCTGGTCCGGCTGGCGACCGACATCGAGGGGCACGCCGACAACGTCGCCCCAGCCGTGCTCGGCGGCGTGGTCGCGGTGGCCCGGGACGACACCGGACATCCGGTGGTCCGTCGGGCTCAGCCGCATCCGCGGTTGAGCCCGATCGTCCTCGTCCCGGAGGATCGCCAGCTGACCACCGAGGCGCGGGGCGTGCTCCCGGAGGAGCTCGATCGCGAGGAGGTCGTCGATCAGGCCGCTCGCGCCGGGCACGTCCTGGCGGCGCTGGTCGGGGTGTGGCCGGTGGACGTCCGCCTGGCAGGCGACCGCCTCCACGAACCGCCCCGCCTGCGCTTTATGGGGGCGACGGGGGAGCTCGTCGGGGCGCTCCGCGAGGCCGGGATCCACACGTGGCTGTCCGGGGCGGGTCCGGCGGCGTGCAGCGCGGTCGGGGCGCGCGACGACGCTGCGGTCGAGACGATCCGAGCCGAGGCCGAGCCTCGGGGTTTCTCGGTGCACCGTCCCGGCTGGGACCTCGCCGGCGTCACCACCATCCACCGCTGAACCCACCAACCCCCACCGCCCCAAGCCCCCCTGCTACATGCCCCCGATCCCCGCGCACCCCCGTCCGGACCGATCCGGGAGCACGTCCTGAACAGCGACCGGGGAACCGATATCATCGCCGTGGGCGTCTACCTCGTTCCCGGGTGCACCAACTCCCGGACGAGCTCGAGGCGACCGTCGTTCCCCTCGTCATCGCGATCGATGACGAAGAGGCACACCGCTACTTCCTCGAGGCGCGAGCCACCGCGGGCCGGCCGCCCGACAGGTACATCCGAAGCCTCGACCAGATCCGACACATCCACGATGAGGTGGTGCGTCGGCACACGACCGGCACAGGATCGGCACAGGATCACGGAGTCCCCCCGGTGTCCTCCACGACACCCCCACGGCACACCACGGACGGTGAGGGAGGCGCTCGCCGTCGTCGCGGAGAATTCCGCGCAACCCGACCCGCGGAGAATTCCGCGCA
>CAZHZQ010000258.1:0-3488 GCA_964537235.1 uncultured Actinomycetota bacterium
ACCACCGGATCGGCCGGTCGTTCCTCAACGCCGGGCTGGGCTACGGCGGCTCCTGTTTTCCCAAAGATGTCGACGCGTTCCACCACCTCTCGCGTAGCGTCGGGTACGACTTCGCGATGCTGGACGAGGTGCGCAAGATCAACCAGGGCCAGCGCGAGCACGTCCTGGAGCTGCTGCGTTCGGAGCTGTGGCACCTCGAGGGCAAGACGGTCGCGATCCTCGGGGCGGCGTTCAAGCCGGGCACCGACGATCTGCGCCACGCCCCGGCGATCTGGCTCGCGGAGCAGCTCCTGGAGGAGGGCGCGCAGGTCCGGATGTACGACCCGGTCGCGCTGCCCCGGGTCAAGGAGGAGCTGCCCGGCGTGGACTGCGTCGACGACCCGCTGACCGCGGCGGACGACGCCCACGCGCTGGTCGTCGCGACCGAGTGGGACGAGGTCCAGGCGCTGACCCCGTCGGAGCTGGCCGGGGCGCTCGCGTACCCGATCGTCATCGACGGGCGCAACGTCTACGACCCCTCCGCGATGGCCGCGGCCGGCATCCGCTACCACGGGATCGGGCGCCCGAAGGTCGAACCGGCGTGAGCGACCTCGATCTGACCGGCACCCGTGCTGTCGTGACGGGTGGTGCCGGGTTCCTCGGCTCGCACCTCTGCGATCGGCTGTTGCAGGCCGGAGCCGAGGTCGTCGCGATCGACAACCTGATCACCGGCCGGGAAGCCAACCTCGACCACCTGGTCGGCCACGACCGGTTCTCGTTCGTCAAGTACGACGTCACCGACTACCTGCACGTCCCCGGCGAGGTGGACTTCATCCTGCACTTCGCGTCGCCGGCGTCGCCCGTGGACTACCTCGAACTGCCGATCCAGACGCTGAAGGTCGGGGCGTTGGGCACGCACAAGGCGCTGGGGTTGGCGCGCGCCAAGCGGGCGACGTTCATGCTGGCGTCGACCAGCGAGGTGTACGGCGACCCGGAGGTCAACCCCCAGCCCGAGACCTACTGGGGCAACGTCAACCCGATCGGTCCGCGGGGCGTCTACGACGAGGCCAAGCGCTTCGCCGAGGCGATGACCTGCGCCTACCACCGCTACCACGACATCGATGTGCGGGTCGCCCGGATCTTCAACGTGTTCGGCGAGCGCATGCGCCCCGACGACGGCCGTGCGGTCCCGACGTTCATCCAGCAGGCGCTGGCCGGTGACCCGCTGACGGTCCACGGGGACGGCACACAGACCCGGTCGCTGTGCTACGTCGAGGACGAGGTCGAAGGCCTGGTCCGCCTGCTCGTGTCGGACTACACGGACCCGGTGAACATCGGCAACCCCGAGGAGGTCACGGTCCGCGAGCTGGCCGAGACGATCATCGCGGTGGCCGGCAGCGGCTCGGAGATCACCTACACGCCCCGCCCGGAGGACGATCCCGAGGTCCGCTGCCCCGACACCACCGTCGCCGAACGGGAGCTCGGCTGGAAGGCGACGATCCCGCTGCGGGAGGGCCTGGAGCGGACCGTCGACTGGTTCCGCTCGGTAGTCGCCCGGGACTGACCGGGCGTGTGGACGACACGGAAGGTGCGACCGTGACCACGTTCGCCGGGGCGCTGCGGACGTCCAGAGCCGCCCTCAAGAGCGCCGTCTACTCGGGTCCGTTCCGCGACCGCTGGCAGGACCCGGAGCGGGTGGTGGGCGCGTTGGGTCTGGAGCACGGCGACCGTGTCGCGGACCTGGGCGCCGGCGGCGGGTACTTCACCTACCGTCTCGCCCGTGCCGTCGGACCGGAGGGGCGGGTCTACGCCGTCGATCCGGACGGTGACATGCGCGCCCGGATCCGGTCGCGCGCCGACCGCAAGGACTACACGAACATCGAGACGGTGGATCCAGGCGACGGCCACCCGTCGTTCCCGGCGCCCGTCGACGTCGTGCTGACCGTCAACGCGTTCCACCACCTGCCCGAGGACCGGGTCGGCTACTTCCGGGAGCTCGCCGGGTCGCTGGAGGCCGGTGGTCGGGTCGCCGTCGTGGAAGCGCGACCGCAGTGGTACCTGTTCGGACACGCGACGCCGCCCGACCGGATCCGTTCCACCCTCGACGAGGCGGGCTACACGGTCGCCGACGAGCACGACTTCCTGCCCAGACAGAGCTTCACGGTGTTCGCACGTCGGCGTTGACGGGGCTCATCCCTACGGGCCCAAGAGCGCCAGCGGTACGACGCCCACGCCGTCCTGCCGGCGGTACGCGTGCGGAGCGGTGCAGAGCACGACCGCGTCAACCAGCCGGTCGCCGATCTTGCCTCCCAGCCACTCCAGGTGCTTGACGTCACCGTCGTCCACCGTGGATGACAGCTTCACCTCCGCGGCGACGACACCGCCGTCGGGACGTTCGATGATCAGGTCGACCTCGTGCTCTCCTCCGTAGGTGCGCAGGTGGTACACCCGGGCCTCTGTCGCCTGCGCGAACACCCGCACGCACAAGGTGGCGAGCGACTCGAACAGCGCGCCCAGGTACACCCCGTCGTGCGGCATCTCCACCGCCCCGGTGCCACCCTCCAGGAGCTTCTGCCGGCCGATCCCCTGCAGGCGCGCTGCCAGCGCCGGGTCGGCGAGATGGTGCTGCGGTGACTTCGTCAGCCTCTTCAGGTGGTTGAGGCCGGGGGTCCAGGCTGCGACCGGGTCGAGGATCCTGAGGTCGGTCAACACGTCGATGTACGGCAGCGTCGTGGTTTTCGCGGGCTTGTCAGCTCGGCCGCTGGTCGCCGCATCACGGATCTTCTCGTAGGAGGCGTCGAGTGCTGTCGCGGCTCCGTAGGCGCGCAGCCACGACCGGACCGTGGCGGGACGCCGTACGGAGAGGCCGGCGTGCTGCATCTCCCTGCTCACGATGTGCTCGAGGTAGCTGTCCAGCTGCGCTCGCAGCGCACGTCCGCTGAGCGTGCGCATCCCGGGGAGACCCGAGCGGGCGATCTCGTCGGTGTAGTCCTCCAGACCGAGTTCGCTCGAGCCACCCAGCTCGGGACGGTCGCCGTGCAGCAGCGTCGCGAGGCTGACCGTGGGCGTGGCGACACCTCGTTCGGACAGCGTCATGGGGCGCATCCGCAAGCTCGTGATACGAGCGGCGCCGGTGTGGGTCTCCACGTGCGTCGCCGCGGAACCGGTGAGGATGAACCGACCCGGTGAGGGAGCGTCGTCGACGGCGCGCTTGACCGCATCCCAGACGGCAGGCACCCGCTGCCACTCGTCGATGAGCACGGGAGGTTCGCCGCTCAGGGCGACGTTCGGGTCAGCTTCGGCGACCTGACGTTGCGCCTCGTCGTCCAGACGCTTGACGGTGGCCGCCCGCTGGAGGGCGGTGGTCGTCTTGCCGACCCCCTTGGGTCCGTCCAGCAGGACCGCCGGCAACTGCGGGAGCAGCTCGTCCAGTTCGGTGTCGATGATGCGTCGTACGTACCGGGTCACGTCACCTCGCCGGTCTCCATCTTGAGGATCGGTGGTGTTGT
>CAZHZQ010000259.1:0-3487 GCA_964537235.1 uncultured Actinomycetota bacterium
TCACCCAGTTGGACGCTGAAGCCGCCCAGCAGGAGGATGCGCAAGCCGTCCATACAGAGGAGGGTACGGCGGCGGGGGACGGCGACCGCCCCGCGTTGTAGCGAAGTCCGCCTACGCTGCCGCGGCGTCGGAGGTCAGAGGATGCACGTAGTTGACTGGGACTCCATCGCCCCGACCGCGGTCGGGGCGATGGAGTCGCGGACCGCCCGGTTGGGTGGGATGGTCGTGACCCGCCACCGCATCCCCGCCGGGTTCGACTCGGCCCCGTTCTACCGCGGGCTGCCCGACGACATGTGCCCGTGCGAGCACTGGTGCTACCTCGTGCGGGGGCGGATGCGGTACCGCTACGCGGACGGTGGCACGCAGTTCGTGGAGGAGGGGCAGGCGTTCCTGGCGCGCCGGGGTCACCTCGCCGACGTGCTCGAGGACAGCGAGCTGATCGAGTTCACGGAGGCCGGCGAGTACGACCGCAAGGCCGAGCACCTCGCGTCCGCAGCCGCTGCCACGGTCGGAGGTCAGCCGTGAGCCGGAGCGAACCGCCGCTCGGCCACGACGGTCAGCCGCTGCCGGGAGGGCAGGATCCGGGTTGGGGTCCCGCGCTCGGGAAGGCGGTCCGCGGGGTCGTACCGTTCGTCGGAAAGCGGTGGCTGCGGCGGGCATCGGCCGACGCGCCGCGGATCGTCCTGCTGCGCTCCGCGTTCCTCGCGTTCACGGTCCCGGCGCTGGTCCTGGTCCCGGTCCTCTGGGCGATCGACCTGGAAGGTGCCGGTCCCGCGACGTGGACGTGGGGCGCGCAGCTGGCCGTCACCGCGCTGGCGGTCGGGATGTTCGCGTGGCTCCAGCGACAGCCGTTCACGGCCGTGCGCGACGGACGCCTCGACCTGACCGAGGTGGACCCGCCGGAACGACGTGAGACGTTGCGGGAGATCTACACGACGCGATTCTTCGCATCGGTGGCCATGGCCACCGCCGTTCCGCTCTTCGGTTTCGTGGCCTCGTTCATCGACCCGACGATCTGGCACTACCTGGCCGGACTCGCCGTCGGCGGCGTGCTGGCGGCGGTCATCGCCCCGACCCGTCGGAGGGTGGTCGGCGACGACAGGCGCTTCGCTGCTGCGGGCGTGCCGGTCTCCCTGGCCCAGGCTCTCTTCGAGCGACCGGAACCCGACGACCGACCGGACTGATCGCACCGACACCACCCCATCGCCCCTCGTAAGCACCGCGGCGGTTGGCTCGTACCTCCCTCACGAGGACGGTCTCGAACCGTCCGGTCCCGCGCTGCATGTGTCGGGGCGCGTCTGATCTGGAGGGGATGTCATGACTATCACGCTGTCGTCGCGAGCTGTCGGGTTGTTGGTGATCGGGGTCCTGAGCCTGGGCTTCCTGGTCGCGGCGCACGAGCCCGCCAACAAGATGAACGTCTCGGCGTCCGAGAGCGAGGTGGAATTCGTCGACGCCGGCCAGTCGGAGGTGGTGCTGGAGGAGACCCTGCGCGTCTCCAAGACCGCCGACCTGCTGCTGGGCGTGACCGCCGAGTGCTCGATCCTGTCCGACCTCGCCACCGAGGGCAACGACACCGCGTCGACCAACGGGCAGCTCAAGCTGTACGTCACGATCGACGAGGTCCACGTGCCGGTCTCCGACGCGGACGAGGACGACGGTCGGGTGGTGTTCTGCGACCGGACCTACCAGCGCACGACGTCGATGTTCGACGACGAGGACGAGGAGGCGACGATCGAGGACTTCCTGGGCACCCGGACCGCGAACGCGTTCGACTGGGTCGCGCTGGACGCCGGCTGGCTGGACGCCGACGGTGACGGGCTGCTGTCGGTGGCCGTGCACGCCGAGTACGACGAGAACAACGACGGCGAGGCCGACTCCGAGGGTGTGATCGGCAACCGCACGCTGGTCATCCAGCCGACCAAGGCGAAGAACGACGAGACCCGCTCGAACGACTGAGCGGGCGCCCCGCGTTGTAGCGAATCGGGGTGGAAAAACTTCAACATATTGAAGAAGATCCACCCCGATTCGCTACATGGTCGAGGCTCCGAGCCGTGACCGCGCCCGTCGGTGTCCGGACCGAACGCGGGCCGCGGTAGCGCCGGACGTCACGGATGGCCGCCGGGAGCGGATCGAGACCATCGGTGGTTCCCGTCCGAGGCCGGTTGCGTGAGGTGGATCACCACATCCTCGAGGGCCCCGTACACGGACGCACAGTCCGGACACACGACAAACGTCAGGTCGCGGCCGCTGGAGTCGAAGTGCACCGCGTAGCTGTCGGCAACTGGGAAGATCCCCCCACACCGTGTGCACGGCCAGACGTCGCCGCCTACCGGCCGCTCGAAGCGCATCGGTTCGACACCCTGTACCAGCGGTGCGTCGGGCCTGATGGGGTGCAGCGGAGAGGAGGTCATTCCGGGTCCGGATTCCGAGCGACGGGTGCGTCTGGCGGCCCGTCCCCCGTTGGACGATCGGGGCCCCACCTAGAGGTACGTATCAGCCACGCGAGCGGTTACGCACCGCAGGGGGCATGAACGGGGTGCGTGCTCAGGTCAACTCGCTGATCTCGAACAGGTGACCGTCCGGGTCCCGGAAGAAGGCCCGGATCTCGCCACCGTGATCGACTGGCTCCGTGAGGAACCGAGCGCCCCGAGCGTGGAGGAGTTCGTAGGTTGCCCAGCAGTCCTCAACACGGAAGATGAGCTGAGTGCTCACGAGGTCGGGGTCGGCGGGCGGCGCGAAGGTGACCGTTGGCTTGTCACCGGTGGGCCCGCCAGCGGCCACGAGCAGCAGCCAGTTGCCGAGCAGCTCGAGGACGACCGACGTGCCGTACTGACCGTAGATCGACGCGTCGAGGACCTCGACGTACCAGTCCCGGCTGACCTCGGTGTCAGCCACGACGAGCAGATGTGTCAGCGCCGACGCCGAGAACCGTTCCACGCCGACCACGCTACCGAGGCGGGGCGACACGGCGGGTGGGGCAGGCTGGCGGGGAGGTCCGGCAGTCGCTGCGTGTGAGGGGACGGCCCGCATGCGTACTCGTCGGGCGGGAACGGCGACTTCGACTTCTACCGCGACCGTTCGACCCATCTGGACGCGACCATCGAGGTGTTCACGTCGTGGGATCAACGGTGACCGGGACGCCTCCGGCCGCGGAGGACAGTTCGACGTCGCACTGCTCGACCCGCGCGACCACGACCGACCCTCGGGCTCTGCGCATCTCGTCATCGGCGGGACCACCGCGCTGAACTTCCCCGACGCGTTGGCCGGCGGTGCCGCCGCTGCCCAGCTCGGCGCGCCGGTGCTGCTCACCCACCCGTCGATCCTGCCGGGACCGACCGAACGGCAGCTTCGGGCGTTCCGTTGAACCGGCCCTCTCACTGACCCACCCAAGAGCACCCGGTAGGTCGCATCCTCGGCGCCACCGTGACCGTGGCTATGTTCGGAGTATGAGGCTGGGGTTCTTGCCGCGTGACAGGCACCAGCG
>CAZHZQ010000260.1:0-3473 GCA_964537235.1 uncultured Actinomycetota bacterium
CCACCTGCGCACTCAACTCACAAGAGTGTACTTCCAGCACTGTAACCACACGCGCAACAGGCCCCGACCCGACGTGACCGCCCATCGCCCCCACATGCGGGGGCGATCAGGGGTGACGTCCCGCCCACGCGGTCAGCCCCCGGGCGTGATCGTCTCGACCGCACGCCAGCAGTACCAGGCCGCCGCGGAGCGCCACGGTCGGTAGGGCTCACCGAGCGGCTCGAGCTCCTTCGGGGAGGGAGGTTCCTCGAGACCGTGGAGCCGCCCGTACCCGGCGCGGACCCCCAGATCCCCGACCGGCCACACGTCGGGACGGCGCAGCTGGAAGATCAGGAACATGTCCGCGGTCCACGGCCCGATCCCCCGGACCTGCACCAACCGCTGCGTCACCTCGTCGTCCGGCAGCCGGTCGACGTCGTCCAGCGGGACCGTGCCGTCGGCGACCTTGCGGGCCAGATCCCGGATCGAGGCCAGCTTCCCGGCCGACAGGCCGGCGCCCCGCAGGGGCTCGTCACCGGTGGCCTCGATCGCCTGCGGCGTGACCTCGCCGTCCAGCGCGTCGACGACCCGACCGTGGATCGTCGCGGCAGCGGCCCCCGCGAGCTGCTGGAAGCAGATCGAGCGGATCAGGGCCGCGAAGTGGGCGTCCTGGGGCGGCCGTATCCGCACCGGACCGACCTCCTCGACCAACGGCCCGAACACCGGGTCGTCGGCGAGGAACGCGGTCGCCGTCCTCGGTCGGAGCTTCTTCGGCATGCGGCGGAGCCTACGTGACCATGCGGACCGGACACTTCCCTTCGTGTCCGAGGGGAACCGACGCACGAACAACCGCCGACCCGACGACTTCTCGCGGATGCGCGGGAAGTCGGGGAAACCCGGGCTACATCTCGACGACGAGCGGGATGTTCACGGGGCGCCGGCCGGTCTCGGCGCGCCAGTAGGTGCCGAGCGCCTGGACGACGTGACGTTCGATCGCGTCCTTGTCGTGGAACTTGCCGGAGGCGGGGCCGCCGAGCTCGTCGATGACGGCCCGGCGGGCACCCTCGAGGATGTGGTCGCCCTCGTCGCCGTAGATCACGCCCTTCTGGACCAGCGTGATGTCGCCCACGACCTTCCCACGGTGCGGATCGATCGTGATCAGGCAGATGCAGATGCCGTCCTCGCCGATGCGGCGGCGGTCGCGCAACACCGCGGGACCGACATCGGACATCAGCCCGTCGAGGAACACCTGGCCGGCCCAGACCTCCTCGCCCCGGCGGACCCGGTCGTTCTCGACGATCAGGCTGTCGCCGTCCTCGCAGACGAACACGTTCTCGGGGGGACAGCCGACCCGCACGGCGATGTCGCGGTGGGCGACCATGTGCCGGTACTCGCCGTGCACCGGCACGAAGTGTCGGGGCTGGACGATGTTGTGGTACAGGACCAGATCCTCGGCCGCGGCGTGTCCGGAGACGTGCACCGGGGCGATGCCGTTGTGCAGGACACGGGCGCCCCGCCGCACCAGACCGTTGATCGAGCGGAACACGGCCCGCTCGTTGCCGGGGATCAGGCTCGACGCCAGGATGACGAGGTCGCCCTCCCCCACCTGCACGTACTTGTGGTCGCCGGCGGCCATCAACGACAGCGCGGAGTACGGCTCGCCCTGGCTGCCCGTGGAGACGATGATCAGCTCGTCGCGGTCGTACCTGTCGACGTCCGCGAGGTCCACCTCGGCGTCCTGGTCGTAGACCAGCTCTCCGAGCTCGGCGGCCATCGGCATGTTGCGCTCCATCGAGCGCCCCACGAACACCGGCCGGCGCCCCGCCGCCTCCGCCGCGTCCAGGACCTGCTGGATCCGGTGGACGTGCGACGCGAAGGACGCGACGACGACCAGGCCGTCGATCCCGGTGATGGCCTCCCTGATCGCCGATCCCACGGTCCGCTCGGTCTGGATGTGGCCGGGGCGGTCGGCGTTGGTGGAGTCCGCGAGCAGCAGCGTGACGCCCTCGTCGCCCAGTCGTGACAGGTGCGCGAGGTCCGTGATGCGTCCGTCGATCGGTGTCTGATCGAGCTTGAAGTCGCCGGAGTGCAGGATCAGCCCGTGCGGGGTGTGGAAGGCCAGCGCGGTGCTGTCGGGGATCGAGTGGTTGGCCTGCACCACCTCGACCTCGAAGGGTCCGTGGCGGATGACGTCCTCGGGGCGGAACTCGCGGAGGTCGGCCGGCTCGGGCAGATCGTGCTCCTCGAGCTGGGCCTCGACGAACGCCAGCGTCAGGCGGGTGCCGTAGACCGGCACCCCCGGGAAGTCCTTGAGGAAGTACCCGAGCGCCCCGATGTGGTCCATGTGGCCGTGGGTGAGGAACACCGCATCGACGTCGTCGGCGCGGTCGCGCAGCCAGCCCCAGTCGGGCAGGATCAGATCGACGCCCGGGTGGTCGTCGGAGGGGAAGGTGACCCCCACATCGACGATCGCGATGCGCCCGTCGACCTCGATCGTGGCCATGTTGCGCCCGATCTCGCCCAGACCACCGAGGAAGGTGACGTGGACGGGCGGGCCCAGCTCGTCGGTGTCCGCTGCAGCCGTCATGAGAACGACCGGGAGATGCCGGCGCCGTCCAGGGCGTCACGCAGCGCCGCCAGGGTGTCGGGTCTGGCCTCGGCCAGCGGTGGCCGCACGGGGCCGGCGGGCAGACCGAGGTCGTTCATGATCGCCTTGAGCGGTGCCGGGTTCGGGTCGAGGAACAGCGCCTGGAAGAACGGCATGAGCCGCAGGTGGATCTCCCGGGCCTTCACCGGGTCGCTCGCGAAGGACGAGGCGAGGTCGGCGAGCTCCGGGCCGACCACGTGGGCCGCGACCGACACGAAGCCGACCCCACCGACCGCGAGGATCGGCAGGTTCAAGGAATCCTGTCCGGAGTAGACCTCGAACCCGTCCTCGGCCTCGGCCAGGACCTCGGCGGTCTTCTCGAGGTCGAGGGCGGCGTCCTTGACCCCGATGATGTTGCCCACGCGGCGGTGCAGCTCCACCAGCGTGTCCGCCGCGATCTCGCGGCCGGTCCGTCCGGGGATGTCGTAGAGGACGACCGGCCGGTCGGTGGCGTCGGCAGCGGCCGCGAAGTGCTCCAACAGGCCACGCTGATCCGGCTTGTTGTAGTAGGGGGTCACGACCAGGATCGCGTCGGCACCCACCTCGGTCGCCTTCTGTGTCCGGGCGATCGTCTTGGCCGTCGAGTTGCTCCCCGTGCCCATCATGACCTGGCCGCGGTCACCGACGGCGTCGATCACGGCGGCGAGCAGGTCGGCCTGTTCCTCCTCGTCCAGGGTCGGGCTCTCCCCCGTGGTCCCGCACACGAGCACCGTCTGGGTCCCGTGCGTGACCAGGTGGTCGGCCAGCGCCTGCGCCCCGTCGAGGTCCAACCGGCCGGCGTCGGTGAACGGGGTGGCCATGGCGGTGACGACGTGCCCCAGGGTTGGCATGGTGCCTCCGGCGGTCT
>CAZHZQ010000261.1:0-3472 GCA_964537235.1 uncultured Actinomycetota bacterium
CGTGAAGTTGTGCTCGGCCCCGCCGACGTTGTCGAAGGTGACCTGCACCGGCCCCTCCTGGATCGATTCGCCGCCCTCGAGGACCTCGAAGAAGAACTCGCCCCCCTCGACGACCAGCTCACCACCGGGCCCGGCTGGCCTCGGGGGATCGCACTCCTCGGGCGGGCACTCGTAGGGCTCGGCTGCCTTGTACGCCTCGGGCACCGTCGTGCAGGCGGACAGGAACATCGCCAACCCGGCGATCACCACCGGGACGATGTGCACACGACGCATGCGGAACGCTCCTCGATCGGGGGATGCGGGGCGCGAGGTTACTCGACCGGTCGGCGAGCAACCGAACGCGCCACCAGCCCGCCTGTCACTCGACTTCGAGCGTCCCCTCCATACCGGCCTCACGGTGCCCCGGCACGTCGCAGTAGAAGGTGTAGGTACCCGCCTCCAGGTCCACGGTGCCCGTGTCGCTCTCGCCGGCGTTCGCGTCGAGCGAGATCTGCGGATCGTCGATGACGAACGTGTGCCGCTGCTCGTCCTCGTTCGTCAACGTGATCGTCACCTCCCCGGCCTCGACGGTGGCCTCCGCCGGCTCGAAGTCGAACCCGCTGACGGCGTTCACGGTCAGGTCGGCGCTCTCGCCACCACCGTCGCCGCCACCACCACAGGCCGCGAGGCCCAGCGCGACGACCACGGCGAGAAAGATGCGGACGTGACGGTTCATGGGGGGCCTCCAGGAGAGCGAGCTGGGGACTGGACCCCGAACGTACCCATGCACCGCAACACCGGCGAAGGGCGTCCGTCGCTAGAGTCTCGACCGTCGCCCCGTCTGATCCGAACCGGAAGGTCCCGCGATGTTCGACGCCGTCCTCGTGGCCAACCGCGGGGAGATCGCCCTGCGGATCATCCGCGCGTGTCGGGAACTGGACGTCCGTGCGGTCGCCGTCTACAGCGAGGTCGACCGGGACGCCATGCACGTGCGATACGCCGACGAGGCCCACCTGCTCGGTCCCGCTCCCGCCTCCGAGTCCTACCTCAACACCGAGAAGGTCCTCGCGGTGGCCGACCAGGCCGGCGTCGACGCGATCCATCCCGGGTACGGGTTCTTCAGCGAGAACGCGGACTTCGCCGAAGCGGTCCGCGATGCGGGGTTCACATTCGTGGGACCGCCAGCCGAGGCGATGCGCGCGATGGGCGACAAGCTCTCGGCCCGCGCCGCCGCGCAGGAGGCCGACGCCCCGGTCGTCCCCGGGATCTCCGAGCCGATCGAGGACCCCTCCGTCGTCGAGGACTTCGCCGACGAGCACGGCTTCCCCGTCGCGATCAAGGCCGCCTTCGGCGGTGGTGGACGCGGGATGCGTGTCGTCCGCGACCGGAGCGGCCTGCGGGACGCGATCGAGTCCTCGATGCGCGAGGCCGAAGCGTCGTTCGGTCGAGGCGAGGTGTACGTCGAGCGCTACCTCGAACGCCCCCGCCACATCGAGTTCCAGATCATCGGCGATCTCGACGGCACCGTGGTCCACCTCGGCGAGCGCGACTGCTCGCTCCAGCGCCGCCACCAGAAGCTGATCGAGGAGGCCCCCGCCCCGGGGATGACCCCGGAGCTGCGCGAACGCATGGGTTCGGCGGCCGTCCGCATCGCCGAGCAGGTCGGGTACCACAACGCCGGAACCGCCGAGTTCCTCTACGAACCGGAGACCGACGGGTTCTACTTCCTCGAGATGAACGCGCGTCTGCAGGTCGAGCACCCGGTCACCGAGCTCATCGCCGGGATCGACCTCGTCCACGCGCAGCTGCGCGTGGCGGCCGGTGACGGGTTGGGCTTCACCCAGGACGACGTCTCGTTCCGCGGCCACGCGATCGAGGTGCGCCTGAACGCCGAGGACCCCGCCTCGAACTTCTCCCCCGGGCCCGGCCTGATCGAACGCTTCCGCGGACCCGAGGGCCCCTGGGTCCGACTGGACGGCGCCGCCGAGGACGGGTGGGAGATCCCGCGCGCCTACGACTCGATGTTCGGGAAGCTGATCGTCTGGGGCGAGGACCGCGACGACGCCCGCATGCGCATGCTCCGCGCGCTGGACGAGCTGGTCGTCGAGGGCATCCCGACGACGATCCCGTTCCACCGCCTCGCCCTCCGGAACGAGATGTTCATCGCGGGCGAACACTCCACGATCTCGGTCGAGAACGAGTGGGACCTGTCGGATCTCGAACCTCACGGAGCGGCCGCCTCGTCCGAGGACGAGGACCGGGGCCCGGGACGCGACGTCACCGTCGAGGTCGACGGCCGCCGCATGCAGGTGCGGGTGTTCGGGGAGCTCGCCGCGGTCGGTGGTGGGAGCGGCGGCGGTTCCAGAGCCGCATCACGGGTGCGCCGGCGCGCGTCCGGCGGTGGCGGGGGCGGCACGGCGGCCGCCGGTGGGGCCGATCTCGTCTCCCCGATGCAGGGCACCGTCGTGAAGTACGCTGTCGCAGAGGGTGACGACGTCCAGGTCGGTGACCTCGTGGTCGTGGTCGAGGCGATGAAGATGGAGAACAACGTCACGGCGCACAAGGCCGGTGTCGTGGCCGACCTCGCGTTCGACGCCGGCGACACCGTCGATTCCGGGGCGGTGCTCGCGCGCATCGAGGGCGACGCCGGCGCGAGCGGGGGCGCCGACGACGGTTCCGACACCGCCGATATCGAAGGCTGAGCCGCCCCGGGGCTACTCCGGCATCAGGAGCCGGGCGGCCTCCGAGATCGACCCGGCCATCGACGGGTAGACCGTCGAGGTCGTGGCGAGCTGGCTGACGGTCAGCCGGTTGTGCACGGCGACGGCGAGTGGCTGGATCAGGTCGGAAGCGTCGGCGCTCACCACAACCCCTCCGAGCACCGTGCCCGATCCCGGCATCGCGAAGACCTTCACGAACCCGTCCTGCCGCTTGCTCATCTTCGCCCGCGGGTTCCCGCTGAAGTCGAGGCGTGAGGTGCGGTAGGGGATGTCCTGCTCCTCGCAGTCCTTGCCGGTCAGCCCGGTCGTCGCGACCTCCGGGTCGGTGAAGATCGTGGAGGTCACCGCGTCCCATCGGATCGGGGACACGGCCTGCCCGAGGGCGTGCCACATCGCGGTGCGTCCCTGCATCGCCGCGACGTTGGCGAGCATCATCCGACCCACGACGTCCCCCGCGGCGTAGACCCAGTTGGCGTTCGTCCGTGACACCCCGTCGACGGGGATGCCCCCCCAGTCCTCGACGTGCACGTCCTCGACGCCCAGCCCGATCCCGTCCGACGCGGGAACCTGCCCGACGGTGAACAGCACGTGGGTGCCCTCGAGCTCGCTGCCGTCGTTCAGCCCGACGACGACCCCGTCGTCCGTCCGACGGCAGCTCTGCGCGCGGACCTCGCGCAGGATCGTCATGCCCCGACGCTCGAAGACCTCCTCCAGGAGCGCGGCGGCGTCGGCGTCCTCGGTCGGCAGGATCAGCTCGCGGGAGGAGACCAGCA
>CAZHZQ010000262.1:0-3450 GCA_964537235.1 uncultured Actinomycetota bacterium
GCTCGCAGCCCCGTCGAGCAGGGACACCCTCGCTCTGGCTGAGCGCGTTGGGATCGTGGTAGCTCAAGGCGGTCGTTCGTGGGGTCGAGGCTCGGGGTGTGGATGACGACTACTTCATCGCTGCCTCCCCGCCGCCGGCGGAGCAGCCGTCGGCTTTGCCCGAGGACGAGGTGGAGCGGGCGCGGAAGCGGCGGGCCGACCGGCGGCGGGCGTCACTGACCCTCGGCGTCCTGGCCGTCCTGGTCCTGGTCGCCTTGCAGGTACGCCCCGACACCGCCCTCGGGCCCCTGCGCCTGCCCGATCCGGTGACGGTGCGGACCGACGCGGGGGTCGGCGCCTACCGGTTCCTCGCCGTCGACGGGTCCGGGGCGCCGGTCCGGTGGGACCCGTGCTCGCCGATCCGCTACGTCGTCAACCTCGAGGGTGCCCCCTACGACACCTCGCTCGATGACATCGCCACGGCGTTCGAGCGGGTGACCGAGGCCAGCGGGTTGCGCTTCGCGTACGTCGGCGAGACGGACGAGCTGGCCCGGGAGGACCGGCCGCTCGTGCAGCCTGACCGGTACGGCCCCGGGTGGGCGCCCGTGCTGGTGGCCTGGACCGATCCCGGACACTCCCCGAGCCTGGACGGTGATGTCGTGGCCAGCGCGTCGACCGTCCCCGCCGGTGAGTCGCCCGTGTACGTCAGCGGTTCGATCCACCTCGATCGGACCCAGAGGGGCCTTCGGCCGGGTTTCGGGCGCGGGCGGGCGTGGGGCACCGTGCTGATCCACGAGGCCGGTCACCTGGTCGGCCTCGAGCACGTGGATCACGAGGGCGAGGTCATGCACCCCGGTGGTGACCGCAACCGGGCGTCCGCGACCGTCCGCTGGGGCGTCGGGGACCGCGAGGGGCTGCGGCTGGTGGGGCTCGAGTCGGGTTGCCAGGACGTGCCGGGGGTCCCGACCGGGTAGGTCGCCTCACGACGCCCGCACGGTGCGTGCCGCGTGGGCGGGCGTACCATGGAACCGATGCGGTCGGGCAGCCGTTCACGTGCTGTCGCCCGGTCACGTGACGTCACGTGTGATGTCACGACTGAAAGCTACGACTGAAGCTACGACTGAAGTCACGACGTCGAAGGTCCAACCCCGATGATCCTGTCCAAGCTCCTACGGCTCGGTGAGGGCCGCAAGGCCCGCAAGCTGCAGAAGATCGCCGACGCCGTCGAGGCGCTCGAGGACGACTACGCCCAGCTGACCGACGCGCAGCTGAAGGCCAAGACCGACGAGTTCAAGCAGCGGCTGGCCGACGGCGAGACCCTCGACGACATCCAGGTCGACGCGTTCGCCACCGTCCGTGAGGTCGCCTGGCGGGTGCTGGAGCAGAAGCCGTTCCCCGTGCAGATCTTCGGCGCGTGCGCTCTGCACGACGGCAACAACGCCGAGATGAAGACCGGTGAGGGCAAGACCCTCACCTCGACGATGCCGGTCTACCTCAACGCCCTCCAGGGCGACGGTGTCCACGTCGTCACCGTCAACGAGTACCTGGCCAAGCGTGACGCCGAGTGGATGGGCGGCATCCACCGCTTCCTCGGACTCACGGTCGGCTACGTCTACAGCCAGCAGCCGCGCGAATCCAAGAAGGAGGCGTACGACTCCGACATCACCTACGGGACGACCAACGAGTTCGGGTTCGACTACCTCCGCGACAACATGGCGGTCCGCCCCGAGCAGCGCGTCCAGCGCGGCCACCACTACGCCCTGCTGGACGAGGTGGACTCGATCCTGATCGACGAGGCCCGCACCCCGCTGATCATCTCCGGGCAGGCCGAGCGGTCCGCGGAGTGGTACCAGATCTTCGCGCGGCGGGTGGCCCCGAACCTCACCAAGGGGGAGGAGGGCGACCGCCCGGGCCAGGAGACCGGCGACTACGTCGTCGACGAGGCCAAGCGCACCGTCGCGGTCACCGAGGACGGGGTCGCCAAGGTCGAGAAGATCCTGGGCGTCGACAACCTCTACGAGTCGGTCAACACGCCCCTGGTCCACCACCTCCAGAACGCGATCAAGGCCAAGGAGCTGTTCAAACGCGATCGGGAGTACCTCGTCCGCAACGGCGAGGTGATGATCGTCGACGAGCACACCGGTCGGGTGCTCGAGGGCCGGCGCTACTCCGAGGGTCTGCATCAGGCGATCGAGGCCAAGGAGGGCGTGCGGATCAAGGAGGAGAACCAGACCCTCGCGACGATCACGCTGCAGAACTACTACCGCCTGTACGACAAGCTCGCCGGCATGACCGGAACGGCCAAGACCGAGGAGTCCGAGTTCGTCGAGATCTACGAGCTCGAGGTCGTCGAGGTCCCGACGAACGAGCCGGTGATCCGCATGGACAAGTCCGACCTGATCTACAAGACCGAGAAGGCCAAGTTCACGTCGGTCGCCGATGACATCGCGGAGCGCCACGAGAACGGCCAGCCGGTCCTGGTCGGCACGATCGACATCGCCAAGTCCGAGCGTCTGTCCGACATGCTGCGCCGCCGTGGCATCCCGCACCAGGTGCTGAACGCCAAGCACCACGAGAAGGAGGCCCACATCGTCGCCCAGGCCGGCCGCAAGGGGGCCGTCACGGTCGCGACGAACATGGCCGGACGTGGTGTCGACATCCTGCTGGGCGGCAACCCCGAGGAGATGGCCCAGGACGAGGTCGCCAAGCTCGGGCCCGAGGCGGACGAGGAGGACAAGGAGCAGGTCTTCGACGAGTCCTTCGAGCGGTTCAAGCGCCAGTGCCTGGCGGAACGCCAGGAGGTGCTCGACGCCGGCGGTCTGTACGTCCTCGGCACGGAACGCCACGAGTCCCGGCGGATCGACAACCAGCTGCGCGGTCGTTCCGGCCGTCAGGGGGATCCGGGCGAGTCGCGTTTCTACCTGTCCCTCGAGGACGATCTCATGCGGCTGTTCAACGCCGAGGCCGTAGAGCGGATCATGACCCGGCTGAAGGTGCCCGACGAGGTGCCGATCGAACACAAGCTCGTCACCCGCGCGGTCGGCAACGCGCAGCGCCAGGTCGAGTCCCGCAACTTCGACATCCGCAAGAACGTCCTCAAGTACGACGACGTGCTGAACAAGCAACGCGAGGTCGTCTACGAGCAGCGCCAGCGTCTGATGGAGGGCAACCCCGAACGGGTCGGTGAGATCGCCGAGACCTACATCGAGGAGGCGGTCCGGGGCACGGTGCAGCTGTACGCCCCGGAGGGGGTGTTCCCCGAGGAGTGGGACCTGGCGATGCTCTACTCCGAGCTGGAGCAGATCCACGACATCGACTATGACTTCGAGGCGATCGACCTCGAGACGATCACGAGCCAACAGCTCGCCGACGACCTCGTCGACGCGATGTTCGACCAGTACGAGAAGCGCGAGGCCGAGGTCGGCGAGGAGGTCATGCGCGAGGTCGAACGGCGCGTGATCCTGTCGATCG
>CAZHZQ010000263.1:0-3443 GCA_964537235.1 uncultured Actinomycetota bacterium
TCCCGCTGGCGCTGTTCGTCGGGATCGTGCGCTTCCGCCTGTGGGACATCGACCGCGTCATCACCCGAGCGCTGGCGTACTCCGCGCTCGCCGCGTTCGTCTCGGCCGTGTACGTCGGCGTCGTGGTCGGTCTCGGACGGCTCATCGGCGCCCAGGGCAACAACGTGGTGCTGTCGATCGTGGCGACGGGTCTGGTGGCGGTCGGGTTCGAACCGGTCAGGGAACGCGTGCAACGGCTGGCGAACCGGATGGTCTACGGGCGCCGGGCCACCCCGTACGAGGTGCTGGCCAACCTCGCCGAGCGGTTGAGCGGTTCCGAACCGACGGAGGCGACGCTGGCGGACATGGCCCGGCTGTTGGCGGAGGGCACAGTGGCGACCCGGACCGACGTGTGGCTGGTCGTGGGGCCGGAGCTGCGCCCGACGGCATCCTGGCCCGAGGACGCCCCGCCACCGCGGCCGCTGCCCGTCGACGAGGGGAACCTGCCCGCGATGCCGGACGCGACGGCGGTCGTGCCGGTGGCGCACCACGGCGAGCTGCTCGGGGCGCTGAGCGTCACCCTGCCGCGGACCGAGACCCTGGAGCCCACGGAGCAGCGTCTGCTCGAGCACCTCGCCGCGCAGGCCGGTCTGCTGATGCGCAACGTGCGCCTCACCGCCGAGCTCCTGGAGCGCCTCGATCAGCTCCGGGCGTCCCGCAAGCGGCTCGTCGCCGCACAGGACGAGGTGCGACGACGGCTGGAGCGCAACCTCCACGACGGCGCCCAGCAGCAGCTCGTCGCCCTGAAGGTCAAGCTGATGCTGGCGGAGCGGATGGCGGAGTCGGGACAGGAGGTCTCCCCGCTGCTCAGGCAGCTCGGGGGCGAGACCCAGGAGGCGATCGAGAACCTGCGCGACCTGGCCCGGGGCATCTACCCGCCCCTGCTGGCTGCGCAGGGCCTGCCCGCCGCGCTGACCGCGCAGGCCAACAAGGCGACGTTGCCGGTGATCGTGGAGTCCGACGGGATCGGCCGCTACGAGCAGGACCTCGAAGCCGCCGTGTACTTCTGCTGCCTCGAGGGCCTGCAGAACATCGCCAAGTACGCCTCGGCATCGAGCGCGGTGATCCGGCTGTCCGAGGGCGACGGTTGGCTGGAGTTCCAGATCGTCGACGACGGCATCGGGTTCGATCGCGACGGCGTCGAGTGGGGTGCGGGTCTGCAGAACATGGCGGACCGTCTCGATGCCATCGGGGGCGCCATCGGGATCGAGTCCCGGCTCGGGGCGGGTACGACCCTCACGGGGCGGGTCCCGGTCAGAACCCGTGCTCGCCCTTCAGTTGGACGAACCGCGCCCCGGTCAACCGTCGGCGTTCGGCCAGCCCGTCGGGGGTCCGCTCGTAGAGGATGACGGACTCGGCACCGCCGGGCCCGACCGGCATGACGAGCCGGCCGCCCTCGGCCAGCTGCTCGATCAGCGGCGGCGGCACCTCGGTGTACGCGGCCGAGACGATGATCGCGTCGTACGGGGCGTGGTCGGGGAGGCCCGCGGTCCCGTCGCCGATCACCACGTGGACGTTGTCGACGCCGGCCTCGCGGAGGTTGGCCTCGGCGGTCCCGCCGAGATGCCCCAGCCGTTCAATGGACCAGACCTCGTCCACGATGTGGGCCAGCAGCGCGGTCTGCCACCCGTAGCCGGTGCCGACCTCCAGAACCCGGTCGTCCTCCTCGAGGTCCAGGGCCGCGATCATCGCGGCGATCAACGACGGTTGGGAGGTGGTCTGTCCACCGGGGATCGGGACCGGTCGGTCCCGGTAGGCGGCGCGCTCCCTGCCCGACGGCACGAAACGGTCGCGCGGGACGGCACGGATCGCGGACAGGATGCGTTCGTCGCGCACGCCGTGGCGTGCCGCGGCCTGGGCGAGCCGTTCCGGCCCGTCGCTCATCCGAACAGCCCGGCCTGCTCGCCCACGTAGTGGACCGGCGGGGGATCCCGCTCGTCGTCGGAGGTCGCCGGAGGTCGTCGGGCGTCCGGCTCCGCGTCGGGTGGCGGAGGCGGTGGCGGCTCCGGTTCGCGTTCGATCGCCAGCCGCATCTCGGTCGCGGCCCGGCGCAGACCCGCCTCGGACAGCGTCGCCGTCATCCGGTCGGGGTCGAGACCGCGTTCGATCACCGCCGCGACGTCGATGTCGGTGTTGGTCATCGGGGACATCAGCGCGAGGTTCCGGGAGACGTCGTCCTCGGCCTTGCGCAGTCTGTCTGCCAGGTCCGCGGACAGGTGACGCAGTCCGTCGTAGAGCGCGTCGATCGAGCCCCACGAGGACAGCAGCTTGGCGGCGGTCTTGGGCCCGACCCCGTGGACCCCGTCGAGGTTGTCCGAGGTGTCGCCCCGGAGCGCGGCCAGCTCGAGGTATTGGTCGGGCTCGACGCCGAACTCGTCGCAGACGACCTCGGGGTCGTACACCGTGAGGTCGGACATCGTGCCCCGGGGACGCAGCAGCGTGACGGTGTCGCTGACGAGGGCCAGGAGGTCCCGGTCGGACGACAGCACCGAGCAGTGGATCCCGGCGTCCTCGCAGGCCCGGGCGGCGGTCGCGAGCAGGTCGTCGGCCTCGTGGCCCTCGACCTCGGCGACCTCGAAGCCGCACCGGTCCAGCAGGTCGGACATGCGGTCGAACTGTGCGTACAGCTGCGGATCGTGCGGGTCGCGGTTCGCCTTGTACTCGGGGTACGAGTCCCGGCGGAAGCTCGTACGCGAGTCGAAGGCGACGAGCACGGCGTCGAAGGGCCCGTATGCCCACGCGGAGGCGAGCATCCGGACGACCCCGTGGGTCACCCACGCCCCGGACAGGCTCGAACCGCGCAGGGCGTGCCAGGCACGGTGCCCCAGCGAGTTGCCGTCGACGGCCAGCAGCGTTGCCATCACCACCGCACCGTAGCGAGTGGCACAAGTACGCTGGTGGCGGTCACACGGAGGACTGCCCATGACGCCGCTTCCCGGTGCCCGGAGGACGGTCGCGAGCGTCCGTGACCGTGTGGTCGACGCCATGGGTCTCGATCTCCCGCTGCGGCTGTGGGACGGCACCGAGCTGGGTCCCACGGACCGCGGTTACACCGTCGTGCTCGCGGGCCCCTGGTCGCTGCGGTCGATGCTGCTCCCACCGACCGACCTGGCCGCCGGAGAGGCGTACGTGTACGGGGATGTCGACGTCGAGGGCGATCTGATCGCCGCCCTGCACGACGTGGCCGCCGCCCGCGAGACCGAGGTCGGGTGGCGGGACCGGGTCGCGGTGATGGGTCGTCTGCTGCTGCTGCCGCGACCGCCCCGGCACGCACACGCGCGGCGGGCGCACCTGAGCGGTCGCCTGCACTCTCCCGAGCGCGATCGCCAGGCGATCGCCTTCCACTACGACCTCGGCAACGACTTCTTCCGCCTGTTCCTGGACGCGGACCTGGTCTACTCCGC
>CAZHZQ010000264.1:0-1064 GCA_964537235.1 uncultured Actinomycetota bacterium
CTTCTCCTTCCAGTCCTCCGGCTCGACGTCCAGCTGGAGCATGACCCGGGTCGTCTGCTGGTCGATCTGGTGGAAGGTCACCACACCGGCGTGCGTGATCTCGCCGGTCGCCTTCCAGGCGATGCGCGAGTCCCGCTGCTGCTCGGTGATGTCCGCGCGCCACTCGCGTTCGGCGCCGGCGATCTCACCGGTCCAGCGCAGCGTCGTGTCGTCCTCCTGGACGACCCTCTCGACACCCTCCATGAACTGGGGGAAGTCCTCGAACTGCGTCCACTGGTTGTAGGCGGTGGAGATGGGCACGTCCACCTCGATGGACTCCTCGATGGTCTTGGTCATGTCGGTTCCTCCCGTTGCGTCGACACTGTTGCACCGACACCTCCCAGACTGGGGCAGTCCCGGTCCCGAGGAGTGCCCGCGCCCCGCCCGAACGACACGCGTTCGGCCGACCCGTGCACCATCGACCACGTTGCAGCCTCGGCCAGGCCTGCGGCTACGCGCCCCGACGGTCCAGCCAGTCGTAGGCGAGGCCGGTGGCGACCGCGTAGACCCCGTGGTGCCACGCGTCGACGGCGATCTCCTCGGCGCCCCACTCGGTGGCCGGCAGTGACACATCCAAGGCCGGGAGCATGACCTGCTCCGCGCCCCAGACGGTCACGAAGTGCGCGGTGGTCGCTGCGGAGCTCGGCATCCCGGTCGCGCCGTAGAGGCCACGGATCGCCCCCAGGCCCGTGCCGTAGCCCCAGTGGGCCAGGCTGCCGAACCGCTCCTCGGCCTCCTCGTCGTCGAAGTCCTCGATCCCGAGCACCTCGGAGGCGGCGTCCTCCGGGGCGGACGACCCACCGCGCTCGCGCAGCTTCATCTCGATCGTGCTGGAGATCGTCATCGCGGCCGTTCCCACGAGTCCTCCGAGCAGGCCCTTGCCGACGGCCCCGGCGAGACGGCCGGCCAGCCCCCTGTCGCTCGGAGCCTCCCCGCCGCGGCCGCTCATCCTGCCGAGCGCGTAGGCGGCGGCCGCGGTGCCGGGCTTGCTGTCGGCGGTCGCGACCTCGTACCGGGCGATGTTC
>CAZHZQ010000264.1:1164-3441 GCA_964537235.1 uncultured Actinomycetota bacterium
CACGAGTGCGTCTACGGTCGAGGTGGACCACCGCAGGAGGGACCGTGGGCGATCTCGCGTACGACCTGCCGAAGGCCGAGCTGCACCTGCACCTCGAGGGGACCCTGGAACCGGGGATGCTCCTGGAGATGGCGACGCGCAACCACGTGAGGGTCCCGTGGTCCTCGGTCGAGGAGATCGAGGCAGCCTACGACTTCGAGGATCTCGGGGCCTTCCTCGAGCTCTACGAGGCGGCAATGGTCGTGCTCCGCACGCCCCAGGACTTCGAGGAACTGACGGCCGCCTACGTCCGCCGCGCGGTCGACCAGGGGGTGCGACACGCGGAGGTGTTCTTCGACCCGCAGGCGCACCTCGAGCGCGGCGTGCCCTTCGCGACGGTGGTCGCGGGGATCGACGCCGGACTCCGGGCGGGCGAGCAGGACCACGGCGTCACCTCCCGGCTGATCATGTGCTTCATGCGGGACCGGCCGGTCGAGGCGGCCATGGAGACCCTCGAGCTCGCGCTCGACCACCGCGACCTGATCCACGGCGTCGGGCTGGACTCCGCCGAGCTGGGCAACCCGCCGTCGAAGTTCGGCGACGTCTTCGCCCGCGCTCGTTACGCGGGACTGGTCCCGGTCGCGCACGCGGGCGAGGAGGGCCCACCCGGATACGTCCGCGAGGCGCTGGACGACCTCCTGGTGCAACGGATCGACCACGGGATCCGTGCGATGGAGGACGAGGGCCTGGTCTCGCGCCTGGTCGAGGAGGCCGTGCCGCTGACCGTCTGTCCGCTGTCGAACGTGGCGCTGGGCGTCGTGGACCGGCTGGAGGACCATCCCCTGCCGTCGATGCTCGAGGCGGGCCTGATGGTGACGGTCAACTCCGACGACCCGGCGTACTTCGGCGGCTACGTCGGGGACAACTACGCCGCGGTCCGCGACCGGTTGGGGCTCGACGAGGGTGATCTGGCGACGCTGGCTCGCAACTCGATCGACGCCAGCCTGCTCGCGGACGATCGCAAGCAGGAGCTACGGGCGGAGATCGACGCGCTCGTCTGACCCGGCGACCCTTCGGCGGTGGTGGGAGAGGACGATCAGCGCACGTAGATCAGCTGCGCCAGATCCTCGGTGACCACCAGTTCATCGTCGCCGGCCCGCACCTTGACCTTGTCCCCGTCGCGTACCGCCCGCGTCTCGGTCCCGGGCTTGAGGTCGTGGTCGGCGACCAGACCGATCATGTCGGGGTCGTTCTGGAGCTGTTCGGAGAGGCGGGCGATCGTGACGTCGACGGCCTCGTCGCGGTCCGCGGTGGCATCCCACAGGGACCGCACGGGCGCCTGCGGGGAGGCCACCCCGGGGATCGGGTTGCCGTGAGCATCGACCTCCGGGGAGTCGAGGATCTCCACCAGCCGCTGTTCCACCTCGTCGGAGATGACGTGTTCCCAGCGACAGGCCTCGGCGTGAACGTGCCGCCAGTCCAGCCCGATCACGTCGGTGAGCAGCCGCTCGGCGAGACGGTGCTTGCGCATCACGCTGACCGCGAGCTCGCGACCCTCGTCGGTCAGCTCCAACGTGCGATCCTCGGTCAGGCGCATCAACCCCTCGTCCTCGAGGCGGCTGACGGTCTCCGACACGGCCGGGGCCGACAGGCCCAGACGTTCGGACAGGCGTGCCCGGATCGGTGGGATGCTCTCCTCCTCGAGCTCCCACACGGTGCGCACGTACATCTCGGTGGAGTCGATGAGCGGGTTGTGCATCCCGGCGGCCTTCCCTTCCCTCCCGGAAGGCTACCCGAGGGTGGTCCGAGAGCCGGGTCCGGAGCCGGGGTCGGAGCCGGGTTGGCCAACCAGGTTAGGTTCGCCTAACCTCACCTCCAGATCCACTCATGAAAGATGGAAGCGCATGTACGTCTGCCACTGCCGCGTCGTCACCGACGGTGACATCCGCGCAGCCATCGACTGCGGGCTGCGGGACGAGTGTGCCCTGGCCGAGCACTGCGGGGCGGGGACCGGATGCGGCGGCTGTCTGCCGGCCGTGCGCCGCCTGCTCGACGAGGCCGGCCTGCCGTACGACGAGCAGCTGACCGCCGAGGACATCCGGGCGGAGCTCACCCGTCGTGGCGTCTCCGTGCGGGTGCCCGCCTGATCGTCTCGACGCTGCGCTAGCGTCGCGGCCACCCGACGAGGAGCCTCGACATGCGCGGCGACCAACAGGTGATCGACTTCCTGAACGAGCACCTCACCCGTGAGCTCACGATCATCAACCAGTACTTCCTGAACTCGAAGATGCTCCAGAG
>CAZHZQ010000265.1:0-3436 GCA_964537235.1 uncultured Actinomycetota bacterium
ACGCGACGCCGTCGACCGGTCGCTTGTCGTGATCGAGCGCCATGGCCGGGTAGGGGCCGGTGGCGTCCTCGACCCAGAACGTGGAACGGAAGCGTCGCCGCATGTCGGCCGCCCAGGCACGCCATCCGTCGGCGCCCGGGCGCCCGAAGTGATCGAGCAACTCCGCCCCGCGAAGGGCCGCGTCGTGGGCGTACCCCTGGACCTCGCTCAACGCGAGCGGTGCGGTCGCGATCGTCCCGTCCGCGAAGCGGACACCGTCGCGCGAGTCCTTCCATCCCTGGTTCGCGAGACCGCGACCTCCGTGCTGCACGTACTCGAGGAACCCGTCACCGTCGGGATCGCCGTGACGGCGCATCCACGCGAGGGCGGATTCGATGTTCGGCAGCAGCGGTCGCAGATCCTCGTCCGGCAGGCCCCAGCACCACGCTTCGTGGGCCAGCACGACGAACAGGGGCGTGGCATCCACCGAGCCGTAGTAGAACGGTGGGAGGTCCCCGCGCTCGGCGAGCGCACCGCGGCGGACCTCGTGGAGGATCTTGCCCGGTTCCTCCTCGGTCTCCTCGTCGACCTTCGTGCCCTGGCGCCGTGCGAGGACCCGCAGCGTGCCTCGCGCCAGGTCGAGGTCGTACGGCAGGGCCATGAACGCCGCCCAGATCGAGTCGCGACCGAACAGGGTCAGGAACCACGGGCTGCCGGCGGCGGCGAACCGGTCGCCCGGGGCCTCGGGATCGCGGAGCTCGAGGGAGGCCAGGTCCACGGCGGAGCGCCACACCAGCCGACCGAACCGCCGGTCCGAACAGCGGAGCGTCGGTCTCGGTGGCACGCCGGTGCCGTCCGCTGCAGGGACACCCGCCGCTCCACGCGCTGTTCCACGTGCGTGCGGAGGCGGTGCGGTCTCACCGTGGAGGTCCGACGCCGACACCTCGAGGACGACGGTTCCCGTCTCGCCGGGGGCCAGCCGGAGGCGCGAGGTCAGTCGGTCCCCGTCGGCGACCCCGCCCGGCATGGTGGCCGTCGCACGCTCCTCGCCACCCTCCCGTCGGAACCGGATGGCGTCACCGTCCGGCTCGGGCGCGACCTCGTCGAGCGCGCGGCCGTGCTTGACATCGAAGATGTAGGCGAAGTCCGCCCCCACCCGCAGGCTCACGGACAGTTCCACCGGCGCCGATCCCGCGTTGTGCACGTCGATCTCCTCGTGCAACCCGCCGTCGACGAGCCGCCGTCGGGTGATCGAGACCGTCGGGTCGACCTCCGAGTCGCCGGAAGACGGCTGGTAGGCGTGGAACATCGCCCGGTGACCGCCGACGGATGCACCCGAGAGGTGGACCGGCCGCTCACCGTCCACGTACAGCTCGAGGCGGCTGACGAACCGGGTGTCGCGGACGTACAGACCATGGTCGCCACCAGGGACGATGTCCCCGCTCGGTCCGGAGACGACGAACGACTCCCCACGCACACAGACGATCTCGCTGAGGGGTCCGAGGTCGGACACGTGCGTTCCTGGTTCGTGGAGGGTCAGCCGAGCAGGTCTTCGTACAGCGCCACGTAGCGTTCGACCATCCGTTGCGCGGAGAGTTCCTCCTCGATGCGGGTGCGGCAGACCGCGGGATCGATCGCATCCACGGCCTCGGTGGCCCGGATGAACGCCCCGAGGTCGCCGGGCTCGATCAGGTAGCCGGTCTGCCCGTCGACGACGATCTCCGGGGCGGCGCCCCGCCGGTAGGCGACGACCGGGGTGCCGCAGGCCATCGCCTCCGCCATCACCAGCCCGAACGGTTCGTCCCACCGGATCGGCACCAGCACCGCGCGTGCCCGGCCCATCAGGTCGACCTTCTCGTCGTGCCCGACACCGGTCCGCACGTCGACCTCGGCACCGTGGATGGCCGGGGCGATCATCGTCTCGAAGTACTCGATCTCGAGCGGCTCGTTGACCTTGATCGCCATCACCAGCGGCAGTCCCACCTGCGCGGCGACCTCCACGGCCACCTCCGGTCCCTTGTCCGCCGACGCACGGCCCACGAACAGCAGGAAGTCCTCCTTGTCCGCCCGGAACGGGTACCGCTCGAGCGCGATCCCGTTGTGCACCACACCGGCGACCTGCACCCCTTCCGGCGTGCGGGACACCTGGTCGTGGCTGATGCCCACCAACGCGACGCGGTGGCTGATGGCCCGGTACAGCCGCTCGTTCGCGTCGGTCCAGCACCCGTGGAGGGTGTTGACGACCGGAGGTCGATCGGTGATCCCGGCGGCGATCGCCGGACCGATCGCGCCGGTGTGGTCGTGGATGACGTCGAACCGGCTCGGGTCGGTGTACGCGGCCACCGCGTGGGTCGCCTCGTACCAGGGGTTGCCGATGTGCAGCGACGGGGCCACGTCGAACACGGTCTGCAGGTCCGCCTTCGTCACGCTCCCACCGGCGGCGTGCAGCGTCACCTCGTGACCCGCGTCCACGAGCCCGTCGGCCAGCGAGGCGACGATCCACTCGATCCCGCCGTACCCGGACGGCGGGACGGCGAACCACGGCGGAGCGATCTGGAGGACGTGCGAGGGCGTTCCTGACACGGGCTGCCGACGGTACGCGGTGCGATCAGACGGCGCACGTGCGGGGCGCAACCAGCTCAGGATCGAACAGGGACTCGACGCCGTCGCCGCCTGGCAGGACGAGCACGGGACGCTGACCGACGACGAACGCGTTTCCGCGGAAGCACTGCTCGACGAACGGATCGCCCGCGCATCAGGGGCACGGTGTGGCCGGGCACGTTCAGACGACGTCGTGGACGCCTCGATCGTCGTGCTCGCCCGGATGTTGGACGCCTCCGTCGTCACCGGCGACGCGGACGACCTCCGACGTCTGGCCGACGCCGCCGGCTACTCGATATCGCTCCACCAGATCTGACCACAGGCTGTTCTGCGGACGGTCGCCCGCGCTGCCAGATCACGGTCGCCTTGACGTTCCGATCGTCTGCACCGACCGTTCGAAGATCCGTGCCGGCAAGCTCGAACAAGGCAGGACAAGGCCGACGCCCTCGGGGAGGACGGTCGGGTCGGTCGACAGGTTGCACAGGGGGTTCGCACGGATGGCCGCCGAGGATGCCGTCATGCACACCTCGGACGGAGAGGTCCGTGGCATCCAGGCGGTCACCGATGAGGAGTTCGGTCTGTTCGAGACGGTCTCCGACCTCGTCGGTATCGAACCCACAGTGACAGCAGGTCGATTCGAGATCTTCAGCGGAGCCTCAGTATGCGCGTCGGGGCCGGTCTGGAGGTCTCCGGGGACGTCTGAGGGATCCAGCAGGGGCTCGGCGTCTCACCGACCGTTGTCTGGGGATCGCCCGCCTGCCTACGTTGGTCGGACGCCGAGTCCGGCCGACAGTGTCGGAATGGGAGGCCCGGGTTGGGGGTCCCGATGCGAGACCGAAGCTCGTCCGACCGTTCC
>CAZHZQ010000266.1:0-3424 GCA_964537235.1 uncultured Actinomycetota bacterium
GGCGGGCTGACCATGGGCCTGGAACCGATCGCCGGAATGTCGTTGCCGGTGCGTGACCTCGAGGCCAGCTTGGCCTTCTCTCGGGATGTGCTCGGGCCGGAGGGTGTTCGCCCAGACCTACGAGAGCAACGCGTTCGACGGCCGGGAAGCGATGCTGCGGCCGGGTCGGATCGGCGCCTGTCTGCAGGAGCACCGTGCCAAACGACGGGACAGGGTTCGATCCGACGCGCGCCGGCTTGGGTCATCTGGCCTTCCATCTGTCGTCGCGCGATCAGTTCGAGCAGTGGCACGCCCGTCTGCGTGATCTGGGTGTGCCCACTCCGAGATCGAGAAGGCAGGCGGTAATGGGTCCATGATCGAACTTCGCGATCCTGACGGCAATCCAGATCGAGCTGTTCACGCCCTCCTGAAAGGACAGGAGCAGAGCCCCGAGCAAGGCTGGCAGACGCTACGAGGCCGACGCACTGGGGCGGCCTTTCGGGATCGCGTTCGGAGCGGTCACGAGCCGGAGCTTGAGGCTCACCCCCATGCATAGCAATGCAACGGTTCCTTGCTTCATGCCAGGCAGGAAGCCCGGACGGAACCCGCTACCGTGTCCCAGGAGGGCGTACTCTCTGAGCGCGTGACGGACGTGTGTTCGGAACCTTTGCATTTCCCGGCTCTCTTTCTTGCGCGCGGTAGCAGTGGTTGTGGTCCCGTCGGTGAGCGGTGGGCAGCGGATAGCGAGCAGGGCAGAACCGCCACACGCAGCGAGCGGTCCTTTACCTGCCGTAGAGTCGGCGAGCAGGCGGAGAGGAGCCCTTCGTGGCGGAGCTTGTGCAGCTGGATTTCCCCTCGAATGGGGTGGCCCAGATCCTGCAGAATACGGGGGGACACAACTTCTCCACGTTCAAGGCGAACGAGCAACTGCTGGCGGCGTTGGAGCATGTGCGCGACGAGGGAGCACGCGTTGTCGTCGTTGGATCCGGCCTCGAGGGCCACTTCGCGGGTCATGGCTGGCTGCCGGACGTGATCGAGACGTTCACGGGTGGCACGCCCAGCGGTGATCCGGTTGCCGGCTGGCGCGTGTTCAAGGAGTTGGATACCGGTCCCATGGTGTCGATAGCAGCGGTGGATGGTGCAGCCTGGGGGCACGGGGCCGAGTTGGCCTGGGCGTGTGATCTCCGAGTGGCTTCCACCCGGGCGACCTTCGGTCAGCCGGAGGTCAACATCGGTGTCTGCCCCGGCTCCGGCGGCACCGTGCGGATAGCTCGACTCGTCGGCGAGGCGACGGCCCTGCGGCTGGTGCTCGACGGTCGGCCGGTCGACGGGGCCGAGGCGTTCCGGCTCGGCCTGATCCACCGGCTGGTGGATCCCGGCCAGCCACTCGAGGAGGCGGTGTCGTGGGCCGAATGGCTGGCGAGCCGCCCGCCTGGAGCACTCACCGCCTGCAAGCGTGCCCTCAAGGGGGCACGGGGGCTTCCGTTCGAAGACGCATTGAGGCACGAGGGCACCGTCTTCATGGAGTTGCTCAGCCGCTCCGAGACCATCGAACGCGTGCGTGCAACCCAGGCCCGCTACGACGACGGCGCCGATACGCACGGCGCGTTCGGGATACCCCGAACCCAGGAGGCGTAGCGGCATCCGTGACCGCTAACGCCGTGGTAACCGCGCGGGTCACAGTAGCGTTCGAACCGTCGATAAGCCGCTCGAGTCCCGGGCCGTCGGGTTGAGTCACTTTCGAGCCGCGTCCGGCCGACTATCGGCCTCGGCCTGCGCCACCACGAACCCGGCGGCCGCGACTACGCCCGACGGCTGGCAGCCCGCGGCAAACACTCGGCAATCATCACCTGGGCGCTGGCCAACGGCGCCAACCAGGATCGCGTTCGCGCTTCCGAACGTCGCCAGCTGATCCCGCCCCACACCCAGCTGATCCCGCCCACGCAGCGGAGATCGAATACATCATCGAGGGCCTGACGGCCCCTCACCATCGCGACGATGTCGGCCACATCCAGTCTCGCGAATCCCGTCACGCGACAGGCCCAGCCGACCTCACCGGCAAGACTCCCTTGACAACCGCACGGCAGAGACGCTCGGGTGGGCGGACCGAGGATGTGCGCTGACCTAGTCGATCGCCATGCGTTTCGCCTGCCGCCAGACGCCTGTTTGTGCGTGCCGATGTCTACTTGGATGGGACCCCGAAGGCGGCGTGTGAGTCGTGGCCAGCTTCGTAGTGGGCGATGGCATCTCGGGCGCGATTTCGGGCAGCCTTCGTGCCGAAGGTCTGACGGTAGATCTCGACCTCTCGGCGCCGGGCGTCGTTGAAGTCCAGATCCCGGACGGACTTGATCACCTCCTTGCAGGCAAGCAGACCTTCTGGAGGACGATCGGCCAACCAGTCGGCCCACGCTCGGGCGGCGTTGATCGTCTCGCCTGGGGCCACGAGGCGATGGACGAGCCCGAGTCGGTGTGCGCGGGCACCATCGATAGGGCGACCATCAAGGACCAACGCCAAGGCCGCCGCTTCGCCCGCCAGGCGCACCAGCTTGGCGACTCCGCCCGCACCGGGTGTGACCCCGAGGTTGACCTCGGGTTGAGCGAACGAGGCGTCTTCGGACGCCACCCGCAGGTCACAGGCCCACGCGAACTCCGCCCCCCCACCCCAGGCCTGTCCCTCGACCGCGGCGATCGTCACCATCGGACCCGTGTCTAGGCGCTCGATCACCCGTGGCCACGCCAAGAAGTCCCCGCTGGTCTGGTCGCCGCCGAAGAACGCGAGGTTGTCTTCCAGATCGCCGTGAGCCAGGAAGTACCCCGCGAGGCCCGAGCCGATGACGACCACCCTGCTGCCTCGCGCCTCCAGTTCTTGCATGCCGGACTCGACTTGTTCGAGCAACGCAGCAGTGCCCATGTTGCGCGGCGGGGCCGACAACAAGATCTGGCCTACCCCATCTCTCACGGTCGTCACTTCGACAAGTTCAGACATCACCCGCTCCTGGGGACGTGTGCTGCGCACCCTCCTCGTAGAGCGCCTCGATGTCGTCCTCGTACTTGTCGTGCACGACCCGTCGCTTGAGCTTCATCGTGGGGGTGAGCTCCTCGGACTCCGGCGTCCACTCGGTGGGCAGGATCGTGAAGTACTTGATCTGCTCGATCCGGGCCAGCTTGCTGTTGGCCTCGTCGACAGCCTGCTCAACCACCTCGCGGACCTTCGGGTTGTCGGCCAGCGACGCCAGGTCGGTCTCGTCGATGCCGTGCTGCTCGGCCCAGGTCGGGGCGACCTCACCGTCGAGCACGAGCAGGGCGACCAGGTACGGCTTGTCGTCGCCGTAGGCCAGCGCCTGCCCCACCAGCGGGTGCTGCTTGAGCAGCGACTCAACGTGGGCGGGTGAGATGTTCTTCCCGCTCGACGTGATGATCAGCTCCTTCTTGCGGTCGACGATCT
>CAZHZQ010000267.1:0-3420 GCA_964537235.1 uncultured Actinomycetota bacterium
CCGAGGTAGGGGCGCACGATCCGGTGGGTGTGCGCCGGCTTCGGCGCCCCGAGCGCGACCGTGACCGCCGCGGTCACGCACGGGCCCCGGAGCCCCTCGTCGGGGTGGACCCCTGACGGGAGGTCGACCGCGACCACGGGGACGGCGAAGCGCCGCAGCCACGCGATCGCGTCCTCCACCGGCCCGTGGACCGGCGGCCTGGCGCCCAGACCCAGGATCGCGTCGACCACGACGTCGCCAGCCTCCTCGCCGTCCGCGAGCTCGGCCACCTCGACCCCGAAGGACCGCAGCGCCGACACCCGCCCGGGATCGCGGGGCTCGCCCACCAGCAGCACCCGCACGTCCGCGCCCGCCGAGGTCAGCAGCCGGGCCGTGGCCGCCCCGGCGTTGCCGGTACCGCCGGGTCCCAGCAGCACGGTCACCGTCGCACCGGACAGATCCCCGTCTGCCAGTCGTCGGACCGCATCGGTCACCGCACGCCCCGCCTGCTCGAGCAGCTGGGCGACGTCCACCCGCCCGTCCTCGGCCAGGCGTCGGTCGATCTCCCGGACCTGCTCGGAGGTCACGACCGGGACGTCACCGAAGGGCACCTCGGGCACCCCGGACAGCCGCTGGCGGGGTGCCGGCAGCGGGAAGTCCTCCCAGGGCAGCACCCGGCGGTCCTCGCCCAGGTCCCCGGGCGCCTTGCCGCCGGCCCAGTCCTCGTCCACAACACCCAGCAGGGCCGCGACCATCATGGCGGTTGCGCCCCACAGCAGATCCTCGCCGAGGTCCCACGCCCACATCGCGGAGCGGCGGTCGGACAGGGGCACGTAGCGCCAGCGGTCCTCCTCGAGCAGCGTCGTCAGCGGCACGTGCAGGACCTCGTCGACTTCCCACGGGTTGGGGCGCAGCTCGTGCGGCTCACGCCAGCGCGCGACCACCGGGACGACCCAGAACCCCGACGGCGGGATGAAGAACGTCGGACCGCGGCCGGCGACCTCGACGGTCTCGGGGCGCAGCGCGATCTCCTCCTCGGCCTCGCGGAGCGCCGCCTCCTCGACGGTCTCGCCCTCGTCGATCCGCCCGCCGGGGAACGACAGCTGACCCGGATGCGAGCGCAGGTCCCGGCGCCGACGGGTGAGCACCACTTCGGGACCGTCGTCGGCGTCCTCGAACAGCGCGAGCACCGCGCCGACGCGGGCGCCCTCGGGCGGCTGCTTGGCATCCTCCGGTATCGAGCCGAGCGCCGTCGTGAGACGCTCCCAGAACCCGGCGAGGTCGCTCAGCGGACGAGCTCCCAGCAGAGGATGTCGTGGATGCGCACGTCGGTGAGGTCGGCGGCCAGCGACTCGGGTTCGTCGCGGTCCGCCAAGGTGTTGCGGATCTCGTGGATCGCGTCGAGGTTCGCGAGCATGTCGGCGCGGATCGCCGCCCAGTACAGCCGCCCCCGACGTCCCCGCCGGATCGGACGGATGTCCTTGGAGATCTCCTTGGCCGGGTCCTGGAAGACGTCCTCCAGGCGGCCGTCCAGCAGCGGGTACAGCTCCTGACGCTTGTAGTGCAGCACGATGTGGATCTTCGCGGTCGTGATGCCCTGGCGTCGGCCGGTGTAGAAGGACTTGTAGAACTCCTCGGCGTGGTCGTAGAGGCCGTCCTCCTCGCGGGGGTCGGCGTCGTGGAGCCGGGCGTCCGCAGGGACCAGCTCCCAGGGCGCCTTGCGGCTCTCGTCCACGAAGTACTGCAGCCCGTAGCCCTCGATGCGGGTCCGGGTGTACCGGGTCGACAGGACGTCGCGGGCGGTGATCTCGTTGGGATCGCCGTGGTCGCCCAGGTCGTAGTCGCGGACCATGCGCTCGTTCTCGGTGACGTAGCGCGCGACGGCGAGCACCGCGTCCTCGATGATGTTGCCGGCGATCTCGACCTTCACGGGGACCTCACGAGGGGGTAGCGGTCGGGGTGGTGCGGTCGGGGGCGTGGTGAGTTCGGGTCGTCCGAAGGCTACTGCAGGACCAGTCCGTCGAGGATGTCGGCCTCGCTGGTGATCAGCTCACGGTGACCGAACCGTTCCATCACGCCCCGAACGATCAACGCCCCGCCCGCGATCACGTCCTCGCGCCCCGGGGAGACCTGCGGCAGGTCGGCGCGGTCGGCGACCGGCATCCGCAGCAGGACGTCGGCCAGGACCTCGACGACCCCGCGGGGCAGACGGGTGCCGTGGACCAGTTCCGGGTCGTACTCCTCCAGGTCGAGGTGCAGGGCCGTGAGCGTCGTGACCGTGCCGGCGACGCCGACCAGCGTGCCCTCCCTGGGGTCGGCGCCGGCATCCTCCAACTCGGCCCGTCCCTCCTCGAGGCGCGTGCGTACCTCCTCCCGGGCGGCCTCCACCTCGTCGGCCGTCGGGGGGTCGCCCGCCAGCAGCCGCTCGGTGAGCCGGACCGATCCCAGCTGCAACGAGACCACCGCGGCGACCTCGCCGTCCGCCCTGCCGACGATCAGCTCGGTGGAGCCCCCACCGACGTCGAGCACCACGATCGGGGGCGGGACGTCCAGGCGTGAGGCCACGCCGCGGAACGTCGTGCGGGCCTCCTCGTCGCCGGACAGCACGGTGGCATCGAGGCCGGTGTGCTCGCGCACCCCGTCGAAGAACCGGTCGCGATCCTCCGCGTCGCGCACGGCGGAGGTGGCGGCGATGCGCACGCCGTCGGTCCCGACGCCGTGGTCCTCCCACCGGCGCCGGTAGCGGTCGATCACCTCGAGGGTGTGCTCGAGGGACCCGTCGTCGAGGTGTCCACGATCGTCGACGCCCTTGCCGAGCCGGGTGATCTCCATCTCCCGCACGACGGGCTCGCCGTGTTCGTCGACCACGAGCAACCGGCACGAGTTGGAACCGACGTCGACGGCGGCGCGCGGTCCGCTCACCGGTCGCTCTCCGGCTCACCACGCACCCGTGGTCGTTCGTCCGGTGGGGCGGCCGCCTCCCAGGCCTCCTCGGACCCCTCGGGTGGGGCGCCGGGTCCGTAGGCCTCCTCGAGCAGCGACTCCTCGACGCAGGGCCCAGGGCAGGGCATCGGCGCGATGCGCTCGTACGTCCACGCCCCGACCGGGTTGTCTCCGGTGGCGAGGTGGTGGCCCAGGTGCACGTGCAGGCACTTGACGTGTGTGGGCATGCCGCCGGCGCTCCCGACGCCCTCGGGCAGCGGTGGCCCGAGCTGCTCGCGGAACGCGACGTAGCGCTCGTGCGCGGCCGCGTAGTCGGCGGCGAAGGACGCGTCCTCGGCGAGGTGGGTGTTGACGTCGCGCATCTGCCCCTCGGCCTCCAGACGTCCCACGCTGCGGACGGCCAGCGGACACGTGAGCCAGAAGGTGGTGGGGAACGGGGTGCCGTCCTCCAGGCGCGGGGCCACCCGCACCACGCTGGGCAGCCCGTACACGCAGCGG
>CAZHZQ010000268.1:0-3413 GCA_964537235.1 uncultured Actinomycetota bacterium
GCTAGATCGCCAGTCCGCGACTGCCGCGTCAGACGGGCGCCAACACCTCGAGCGTACGCAGGAGCTGCTCCCGGGATGAGCCAGGTTGGATCGCCACCTTCGGCAGATCGATACCGTCGCCTGCCCACCGAGCCATCCGTTGGCGAACCGTGTCCGGAGTGCCTACGACTCCGAGTTCATCTATGAGTTGCTGGACCGCGTCGTTGTCGGTGTCAGCTGGGGATGCCTGTAGGGCATCTACTCCAGGACCAAACCCCATGGCCCTGAGGTGAGTCGGGTAGAACTCGCCCATGCGCGTCGCATACAAGGTGAACCAGTCGACCGCAGCCTTGCGCGCCTCGTCCTCGGTATCTCGAACTACCACCATGACCATCGGGGCGACCTCCAGGTCGTTATCGAGTACGCGATCTTCGACCATCTCCTTTCGCTGCCGCCGAAGAACGTCCGCTGGGGTCAACACAGGCAACCAACCATCGGCCTCCCGGCCGATCAGGCGTCGGCTACGCGGACCCATGCCAGCCAACCAGATCGGGGTGGAAGGCGGTTCGAAGCCGAGCTTGAGTGGCCGTTCGCTGTCGGTCTCGATTGGGATGCGTCTACCTGCCAACAATGCGCGGGTATGCCGCAGATGGTGCTCTAGGCGACTGTAGGGAGCCGCATACACCCGGTCATGGAGCCCCTCCGTCAACGCGGCCGTACTCGCTCCGAGCCCGAGTATGTACCGGCCGCGCGCAACTTCCTGGAGAGTTGCTGCCGACATCGCCAGTGTCGCAGCGCTACGACCGAACACGGACAGGATGTTCGAACAGATCAGGATCCGCTCGGTACGCAGAGCGGCCTCTGTGAGAACCACGGTGGCGTCGTAGGTCCATCCTTCACCAGTCGAGAACAGTTCGTACCCCCATCGTTCTGCCAGGACTGCGGCTTCTACGATTGTCGACCTGGATAGGCCGATGGGCATGATCCCGACACCGAGCCGCATCGCCATCCTCCAGCAAGAAAACTGACATAAACGTCAGTTAAACACTCTAGCCTCTGATGGCTAGAGGCAACAAGAGCGGCAGGCGGTCAGGCAATCCCCCACCTCCACTTCCACGTCTTAGGCGGCAAACAGCTCGGCCATGTCGACTGACAGCCACACACCCTGGCCGACACCCGAACTGTTCGCTCGACTGCCGTGGCGCCGTCAACTCCTCGAAGGCCTGCTGGGTGCCGACGTGATCTCGTTCCACACCGAGCGCTACCGCAAGAACTTCGCCCGCACCTGCGGACGGCTGCTGGGCACCGAAGGTGTGACCGTCGAAGGCGAACGTGTCCACCTGCCCGACGGACGCGACGTCACCACCCACGCCAACCCGATCTCCATCGACGTCGACGAGTTCGCCGACCTCGCCCGCAGCCCGCAGGTCCGCGCCGACGTGACACAATTACGTGAGCAGTTCCAAGGCCGCAAGATCCTGCTCGGCGTCGACCGGCTCGACTACACCAAAGGCATCCTCGAACGGCTACGCGCCTTCGAAGCGCTACTCGACCGCAACCCCCGGCGGGGACGTCCCCGTCCACTACCTGCGGCGCGGCGTACCCCGTCCACACCTCAGCGCCTTCCCACCGGTGGGCACGCAACGAACTCGCCCAGGCGCCCGCACGGCACATCGCCTAACCCGACTGGCACCGGTCTGGTGAGCGCGCTCAGTCGCCCCGCAAGAGTTCGGCGAGCTCGACTGCGGTCGGCCGGAGGTCTGGCGCCCGGCGGGTAGCTGCCGCCAACGCGGCGGCGAGGTGCTCCGGCAACGCCGCTGACGTGGCATCCAACTCCGGCACGTTGTGGGTCAGGCGGTAGCTGGCCTGCGCTGACGGGTTCGCTCCCATGGACGTGAGGTCGCCCCCCGCGAGCGTCCAGAGCGTCAGCCCCAGGCTGTAGACGTCGGCAGCAGGGCCGTGATCGTGGTTCAGGATCTGCTCGGGCGCCCGGAAGGCGACGCGCTCGCCGGCCCCAGATCTCATCCTCATCGCTGCTCGGACACGCCCGGACCCCAGGTCCACGAGTCGCGTCTCACCTGTGGCAGCGATCAGGATCTTGTTCGGACGCACGTCCAGGTGGGCGACACGCTGTGCGTGCAGTGCGGCCAGTGCTGGGGCGATCGCACGTCCGACAGCGACCAGTCGTTCTCCCGAGAGCTCGGCCGAGGCATCCTGGACCGTGCCATCGACCGCCTCAGCGACCACCAGCACCTGACCGTCGCGCACCTTCACATCGAGAACCGACAGCAGGTGCTGATGGCGCACCTCCATGACCGCACCCGCGGCGGACGCGTAGAGGGCCGCCCGGGAGCGGTCCCGCGTGAGACGTGGGTGGACCAGCTTGAACACCACCCGACGGTCCGCGTCGACGGCCTGCGCCAACCACAGGCTGCCGGTCGTCGACCGGTGGACCCTGCGCTGCACCCGCCAACGTCCACCGATCGTCTCCCCGGGCGCGAACAAACCGAACGCGCTGTCCGTCTTCCGGCCCGCAGCCCGGGATCTGGCAGCAGGCGCACTCTCGTCGCGGGAGCGTGGAACCTCCACGACGCTCGAGGTCCGTTGCATCCACTCGGGGTCCGGCGTCGGAGACGAGGACGTCGCATCCTTCGTCCCGCAGGCGTAGCAGCGATAGACGTCACGGATACCCGACGGGGTGCGCTGATCGCCACGACCAGCTTCCTCCAGCGTGGCCGTAGGAACCGCGACCAGGTCGGTCGAACCGCACAGGTTGCACACCGGTGTGAGATCGCGGACCCAGGAGTGCCCGCACGCACCGCAATCGATGACCACGCCGTCATCAGACCGGCGACCCTCGAGATCCTCGCCGCTCCCACACACAGGACACGTAACAGTCGGCATCAGACCCGTCGCCTCAAGGGGAGATCGTCAGCGGACAGGCCGACGGCGCGCGACCGATCCCGTCGGAGACGCAGAGCTCCGTTGGTAGCTCACAGTTGCTCCCGCGTGTACGGCCAACTCTCTGTGACGTGCGACGAGCACAGGTCATCAGCTCGACCTCCTCCCCTGTGGCGCCCCTGCCTCCAGGCCGACGGGCCGAGCAGGATAGGTCGCACCAGGAGTCGGTGACGATGAACGCTGGTGACAGCGATGACGTCGTGCATCTCCACCACCGCGTGTGAACGACAGCTCCGTCGCTACGACGCCCAGCCATCCGAGGTACACCAGTACTCGTTGCAGACCTGACAGACCCGCGCAGGAACGTCCGTGACCACCAGAAGGCCGGGTTCGTCGTCTTCGTGACGGACGACGTAGTCGTAGTCGACCGAGCTGGCGACCAGTTGGCCGTCGTCGTGAGTGTGGCGAGTCACGGTGCACCCTCCTCGGGTCCGCGGTCAAGCATGCGTTGGATCCTCTCGGTTGTCCACCCG
>CAZHZQ010000269.1:0-3391 GCA_964537235.1 uncultured Actinomycetota bacterium
GGGGCGGGGCGTCGGACGAGCAGCTGACCTCGCTGCTCGCGGCGGTCTGGGGCGCTCGCACCGATCGGTACTCGCAGCTGCGATCGGCCGAGACCGCCGGCCTGCCTCGGGTCGAGATGTCGTACATCGGCGGCTGACCACCGCGCCCCGCCCCGTGCCCCGTTCCGCCCCACCCTCAGCCCCGCCCCCACCTCATGAAGCGGATCGATCGGGGTGGGCCTCACCACAGAGAGATCTCGGCGAACTGCCCGATGTCGCCGCTGTCGCCTCGCAGTCGCATCGCCCGCGCGGTCGTCCCGGGCGGGAGCCCGACCGCCACGGATGTCCCCGTCATCGCGACGGACAGCAGCTGGGTCCAGGTCTGTCCGTCCACGGAGACGTCCACCAGCACGCCGTCCTCGTCCCCGCGGAGGACCAGCAGGCTGAGGTCACGTTCGCTGCCGAGGTCTATCACGACGGCGCTGTCGGCCGGGGCGGGGCACTGGGTCTGGCCGTCGGGGCAGTCGTCGATGTCCACGTCGGTGAGGGTCGCCAGGTCGCCGTCGGTGAGCGGGCACGGGACGACCACCTGGGCGCGGTCACCGTCGGTGGCCGAGCACGACGCGCCGCGGGACGGGGGAGCGCCCGGTCCCTCGATCGGGTGCTGGCCGGACCGGAACGCGACGTCGGCATCGAGGTCGTCCACGGATGTCTCCGCGGTGGCCTGTACCGCCACGCCTCCACGCACGTCCTCGAGAACCCGCACGTCGATCCGGCTCCCCGCGTCGGACAGCGCCCAGACCGGTCTTCCCTGGGCATCCACGAACACGGCCTCGTACGACGCGTCCGCGGGGTACCCCTCGGGCAGGGTCGGCCAGTCGACGGTCAGCTGCCCGTCCGCCTGCTCGATCGCGATGTCGGGTTCCCACAGGTGGAGGGTCGGCAGTTTCACCGTCTCGCGCTGCACGAGGAAGCTCAAGCTCGTCGCCGCTCCGGCTCGCTCCCCGTCGGCGACCGGCGCCGCGGCGGTCGCCGTCATCGTGCTCGCGGTCCGGAAGCCGCTCTGCACGTCCGCACCGCGGAGCTCGAACCGGAACGCACCGCCACCGTCGGTCGTCGCACGGTGCGCGTACTCCCCGCACGGGTCGACGTCCGCGTTGGCGACGCAGGCGAAGCCCCAGGTCGTCATCACGGTCGTCGCCCCCGACAGGAACTCGTCGACGCCGATCTCCTTGACCAGCACCGTGTCCGCCCCGCCGACGGGCGAACCGTCCTGGTGGACCACCTGCCCGCGGATCTCGACGGGGGCGTCGGGGTCGACCTCGCTCGGTGTCCCGCACGCCCCGACGGCAACGGCGGCGAGCAGCACCACGGCCGGCAGGCGCCTCATCCGTCAAGTTCCGCGTCCGACGTGATCCGCGACGACGCCGCGACGTTCGGTCCGAACGGGTAGAGCAGCAGGGAGGACCCGGTCGGCAGTTCGGCGTCCGCGCTGGCGGTCGCCGCCGCCCCGGTCGACACCGGCGCCCCGAAGCTCGACAGCCGCATCCCGACGGTGGTGCGGTGGACGGTCCCGTCCACCGACGCCTCGGTCGACAGGTCGAGCCGACGGGTGCGCCCCTCGCGGTCGATCCAGGCGTCGGCGTCCCAGCTCCCGTCCGATCCGAGGGCCGCACCGTCGGCCCGGAAGCGGTAGCGGCGCAGCCCCTCGGTCTCGCCGACGAACTCGACCTCCGTGGCCGACGACAGCACGCGTGCCACGGCGTCGGCGTCGAGCACGAGGCTGCCCACCGGTCCGACCGGACCCGGCAGCCGCGACCACGTGCCGTCGGGCGTGCGGTACAGGGCGGTGCCCCCGGCCACGTCGATGACGAACCCGCTGCCGTCGGCGCCCTGAGCGTGGGCCCGGCCGGTCAGCATCACGCGGTCGCCGAACGCGATCGTCCCACCGGCTCGCACGGTCGCCCGGGTCGAGAGGGAGGTCGGCGGCGCGGGCGGTTCCACGTTCGGGGCGTCGGGTGCGTCGGGGACGTCCGGGATCTCGGGCAGGGCCGGCATCGACGGTGCCGGAGGCGGTTCGGGGAGCGTCCACGACCCCTGGTCCGCGTCGCCGTCCCACGACTCCTGCATCCGGCGCGTGGCTTCCTCCATCTGCCGCTGCATCTCGCGCTGCGCCTCCTCGAGGTGGCGCTGTGCATCCTGCATCGTCGCGTCCACCTGACGCTGGAACTCCTGCAGCTGCTCCTCGAACCGCGCCATGGTCTGCGCCCACTGGCGCTGGACGTGTGCGTGCATCTCCGTGGGGACGTGGGTCAGATCGGGCGCGGCGCCGGTCTGCACGGGGACCACGATCTCGATGTCGGCCTCGAACGTGATCTCGGCGGAACCTCCGGCCGTGGTGCGTTCGGCGCTGGCCAGCACGATCGTGGCCGGATCCTCGGAGGGGCGCAGCACCGCGGCGAGCCCGACGACCAGCAGGAGCGCGGCCGCGGCAGCGGTCACACGTCGGACCGTGCCGGTCCACATCTGTCGCGCGGACGGGAGGAACGCCAACATGCCGCCGTCCCCGGGCCTGGGCTCCAGTCCGAGTTCCGCCAGGATCCGGTCGGCGAGGTCCCTCGGGGGAGCTGCGGCCAGCGACGGTGCCAGCTCTCGGACGTGCTCGACGGCGGTCGCGAACGAACGGCAGGACCGACAGGTATCGAGGTGTTCCTCCACGACGGTGGAGGTGTGGCCCTCGGCCACGGCTTCGCGGACGGTGGAGTGGGTCATGACAGTGCCTCCTCGGCGGTGTACCCGGCGGCGACCAGTGCGTCGGCCAGGCGGGTGCAAGCCCGGCTGACGCGAGACCGCATGGTCGACGCCGGTGTTCCGACGACGGACGCGGCCTCCTCGCGGCTGTACCCGAGGACGTGGACGAGCTCGAACGCCTCGCGTTCATCGTTGGGCAGCTCCTCGATGATCTCGGCCAGCAGCAGCCGCAGCTCGGCGTCGCCCTGGTGGCGGTGCTGGTCGCGCGCAGCCTCCAGCGGCACGATGTCCAGCTGCTTCAGCCGGATCCGGTCGACCGCCGAGCGGTAGCAGATCGACGCCAGCCACGACCGCACGCTCGCATCACCTCGGAAGGTGGCGAGCTTGTCGTGAGCCTTGACGAAGGTGTCCTGGACGACCTCCTCGGCCTGGTGGTCGTCGCGGACCACCGACCGGGCCAGCCGCCACAGGCCGTTCGCGTGCCGTCGCACCAGCAGCTCGAAGGCGTACGGGTCGCCCTCGAGCGTGCGGGTCACGAGCCGGGTGTCGTCGTCCATCACCTGGTTAGACGGGTCGCGCGACCTCGGATGACGACGCATCTCCTCGCGACCTCCGATCCTCCTGCAGCCAGAACGCGGGGAACGGCGAGACGTGACGCCGG
>CAZHZQ010000270.1:0-3366 GCA_964537235.1 uncultured Actinomycetota bacterium
GTGGCCTTCGGGCCCGGGCCGTTGCCGGCGGCGATGGTCAGTGTGAGCAGCGCTGCGAACAGCGCCATCGACATGAGCTTCCTCATTGAGTTCCCCTCGGTAAGTGGATGCGCCCCTCTGGACGCACCCCACGTGTACCGCTGTACGGGCGGAGAACAAGGGCAAAAGCGTCGTTCAACGGGGAAACGCCTAACGATGGCTAGTCAGAACCGACGATCTGATCACGCTCCGTACGGCCGGCGTGATGGTCCGTAGTCTCCTCGCGAGCTGGGTACGGAGCCCGGCCGGTGGTTCGCTCGCCTGCGGCGGTCGGACCTCAGGGCTCCTGATCGGGTGGCAGGTGGAGGGCGATCTGCCGGTTGATGGCGTCGAGGGTGGCCCGGACGGCCGCCTCGTGGCGGGGCAGGTCCCGCGGCGAGATGGCTCCGAGCAGTTCGGCTCCCCCCTCGTCGTTGGTTCCGACGAGCACGGCCACCGTGGGGCGTCCGAACCGTTCGCCGACGTCGGTGCCGAGCAACCGCAGCCACCCGGGTCGGTCGAGGAGGTCCTCGACCGCGTCGACGGTCGCCTGAGCAGCCAGGTTCAACCCCTGCGCCCCGGTCCCGTCCCGCGCGAACCCACCGGCGCGACGGCCCCCGTAGGCGAGGATCACCTGGACGGCCGACCGCTCCTTGGTGGAGGCGGCCACCACGCGGTGGATCTCCACCCTGCCGCGCGATGCGTCGGCCCGGGCCGTGGGGCCGGCAGCACGGCGCTTCGACGCGGCGGTGGATGCCACCGCCAGCACCGTGATGTCCACGTCGTCCGGGAGCGCCGGGTCCTGCTCGACCAAACCGCGGACGCGCCCCTGGATGCCCGACACGTCGCCGTCGGGCGCGGTGAAGACCTGCGCCTCGTAGGGCTCGCCGGCCTCGTCCGTGATCAGGACCACCGACAGCACGTCGTCGAGGCCCCGGATGCGGGCCTCGAGCGCGACCCAGGGGTCCGGCTGGCCGTCGGTGAGGGGATCCACACCGCTCTCTTGGGCGTTCACTTGACTCCGACCACTGCGCGCGACCAGGATGCCACGCACAGTCGTCGTGCGCTCGCGTTCCGGCGAAGTGCCTGTGGACGGCTTCCGGGCACCCTCAGAGGCCCAGCCGCCGGTCCGGGAGGCTGGTTCGACCGGTCCGGCGCACCAGATCGGTCGCCGGCGTGTCGTCGTCGGTGGTCACGACCAGCCGCTTCAGCTCCCCCCGCGGGCCCCGTTCCGCGACCACGTCCCGGACCCGGTCGTGATCGGCGAGGGCCTCCTCCACGGCCAGAGGGCCGATCGGGGCGCCGGCGACACGGACGTGAACCTGGACGTCGCCCTCTCCGAGGTGGCGGTCCAACAGGCCACGGACCTCCTCGCGGAGCGCGGCCTGCGCCGTCGGGTCGCCGGCGACGACCTCGACCGCCCGCACCGCGTCCTCCTCGCGTCGGAAGGCCACGAACGAGACGCCGGGCAGCTCCCGTACCGCCAGCTCGAGGTCGTGCAGGTCACCTCGCACCGGCAGGCTCCGGGTCCGAGCGGTCGGAACGGCGCTTGTGCTGGTACAGGCGGGTGTCCGCGACGCGGTAGAGCTCTTCGGGGACCGCGGACTCGTGGGGGCAGGCGACCCACCCCCAGGACAGGGACACCTCCACGGGCAGGTCGGACCGGTCCAGACGCTGCCGCAGCCGTTCGATCGTCGCCGAGACCGCCTCCTCGTGGGCGTCACCGAGGAGCAGCGCGAACTCGTCGCCTCCCAGCCGGGCGGCCACGTCCCCGCTGCGCAGCTGCCGGTCCACGGCCCGGCCGAGGCGTTCGAGCACCTCGTCTCCGACGGGGTGTCCGTAGCGGTCGTTGAGCGCCTTGAAGTCGTCGAGGTCGATCAGGACCAACGCGAACGGCCAGCCGTACCGGGTGGCGTTGTCCACGAACCGGGTGAGCTCCATCCCGTAGCCGCGCCGGTTGAGGAGTCCCGTCAACGGGTCCCGGACCGACTGGCCGCGGTTGACGTCGAGCTCGAAGGCCATCCGGCACAGGCGCAACCCGACCGAGACCTCGTCCGGGTCGAACGAGACCGCGGGATCCGTGTACAGCCCTGGGCCCGCGTGCAGCACCAGCCGTTGCACCCGGTCGCCCCGCAGCGGAGCGGCGGTCGCGGTGAAGACCTGACGCCCGATGCTCGGGGATTCGAGCACGGCGATCGCCTCGGACGTGCCCGTCTCGTCGCGGATCGCCTCCAGCCAGCCACGGATCACGCCCAACCCGACGTCGGCGTCCACCAGCGGTCCTCCGAGCAACCGCAGCAGACCGCTGAACGGCCCCGGAGACTCGGAGGACGAGCCCTCCAACGACAGGCTCACCGTCCACTCACCCCGTGCCATCGACGGCCCCTCGGTCTCGGCGATCCCGGCGATCCCGGGATCCTGCAGCGGGACGTCGGTCGCCCCACGGGAGACTTCCACGGCGAGCCTCTCATCTCCTGCCGGGGTGAGGTGTATCGCGGAGGACGTTCACTCTTCCGGTTGGAGATCCATCTCGGCGTCGACGACGACACCGTTGCAGACCGTGAGGCTGAGGCGGCCGGACACGAGGTCGTCGGTCTGGCCGAGCGGGACGCCGTCCTGCACCACCACCCGGACCGTCCGGTCCTCCTGGGCGGCCTTCTCGCGGGATGCCTCCAAGGTCAGCCCGAGGTAGCTGCGGCGCACCTCCTCGGCCCGCGGCGATGTCGACGGCTCGTCGCCCTGCCGGTTGGGAAGCACCTCTCCCTGGCGGGCGGCCCGCTCCTCTGCCTCGGCGATGACCGAGTCGTCGCACGGCACGCTGCGGGCCGCTCGCACGAGACAGAAGCGCGACGGGTCCTCGATGGCCTGCTCCCAGGCGGCGACCTGCTCGGGCGTCGCGTCCAGCACCTCGATGCGGGCCGTCCCGGTGACCTCGTCCCCCGACCCCGAGACCGTGTGCATCCCCGCCTCGCCGGCCGCATCGATCGCGGCCGCCATCGCCTCGTGGTCGTACCCGACCGCGCCCGTCGTGACCTCCAACCCGAACGAGTCCAGGTCGTACGCGTCCGGGTCCAGCTCCTCGGGCACGACTTCGGAGAACGACAGCCGGAACGGCTGGCCCTCCAACGGTCGTGCGTAGGCACCCGTGACGTAGCCGGGCAGCTGCGTCGCGTCGGCGAACAGTCGCTGGCCGACGACCTGGGCGTACATCGCATGCAGGGCGTCCTCGCGAGACCGCCCCTCGGCCTGCAGATCCTCGACCATGAACTCGGCGTCGGGGTTCTCGCCGATCGCCTCCTCCATGACGGCCACCGGCGGACGCTGTCCGCTCGGCTCGACCACCGTGGT
>CAZHZQ010000271.1:0-3358 GCA_964537235.1 uncultured Actinomycetota bacterium
CGACTCGACTGGCGCTACCAGCACTGCGAGGACTACCCCGACCCCCTCGTGCTGATCGCCGCCATCAAGAACGCCTGAAACATGTCAACCGGCCTCGGGGTGCCGCTTCCTTCCATGAACTCCAACCGTCGCCGTCGGCGATCCAGCCCACTACGACCAGGTGCAAACGAACCGCGGATGGAGGCTTGTCCCACCTTCGCATCGAGCCGGCGCGTTTCGGCCCACGCCGGCTCGCCCTCGGCAGCAGTCAGAACATAGACCGAAACCCAACCGGCAAAGGAAGCCCCATGAGATCCGGCCGATGGAAGCTCCACATGGCAGCAGCAGCGCTCGCGGTAGCCGCGATGACGCTCGCACTCACGCCAGCCGTCGCTGATCCCCTATCCGCAACCGACCGGTATCCGGACGTCGCGTTCCTCGCCCGTAACGACGTCCCGTTCGACGCCCTGAACCGCCCTGGGTTCGGTAGAGGCTCATTTCATTGGATTCCAACCGGATGGTTGGAACCGACTTGCTGATCGTAGGCGGCCTCAAACTCGACCGGCGGGATGTCGCCGAGCGTGCCGTGCAGCCGCTCGTTGTTGAACCAGTGGACCCACCCGAGGGTCGCGAGTTCGACGTCGTCGATGCCGCGCTACGGCCCGCGGTGGCGGATCAGCTCGGTCTTGTAGAGGCTGTTGACCGCCTCGGCCAGCGCGTTGTCATACGAGTCCCCGATCGATCCGATCGACGGGACCGCACCGATCTCGGCGAGACGTTCCCCGTAGCGGATCGACGTGAACTGGCTGCCGGCGTCCGAGTGGCACACCAGCCCCTCGAGTCGGGTGCTGCGCTTCCAGCGGGCCATCTCCAGCGCGTCGAGGACCATCTCGGTGCGCATGTGGCCCGCGACCCGCCAGCCGACGATCATCCGGGAGAACGCATCGACGATGAAGCACACGTAGGCGACCCCGGCCCAGGTCGGCACGTAGGTCAGGTCGGTGACCCACAACTGGTTGGGACCCTGGGCGGTGAACTGCCGGTCGACCAGATCGGGATGGCGGCCGGCCTGCCCGTCGGGACGGGTGGTACGCACCCGTTTGCCCCGTCGGGCGCCCTGGATGCCCAGCTGGCGCATCAGACGGGCCACCTGGTCGCGTCCCACGTCCTCTCCGGCACGGGCCAGCGCCTTCCACATCTTGCGCACCCCGTAGACCTCGTAGTTCGCGATCCACAGGGTCAAGATCAGCGGCATCAGCACCGCGTCGCGCAGCGCCCGCGCGGACGGCGGCCGCTGCTTGAACGCGTAGTACGTCGACGGGGCGAACTGCAGCACCCTGCAGATCGGCTCGACCCCGAACTCGTCCCGGTGCTGATCGATGTAGTCGACCATCACCGCTGTGGGCGGTCGAGCTCCGCCGCGAAGAAAGTCGCTGCTGACCGAAGGATGGCGTTCGCACGCTTGACCTCACACAGCTCCTGCTCGAGCTCCTTGATCCGTGCCGCCTCCGCGGACGTCACCCCCAGCACCTCGCCGGCGTCGATGTCAGCCTGCTTGACCCACAGGCGCACCGACTCCACCCCGTACCCGAGCTGCTCCGCGACCCGCTTGACCGTGCCCTGCCTGGTGCCCAGCTCAGCGCGCAGCGCCTGCACCATCCGCACCGCCTGGGCCTTCTCCTCCGGCGTGTACCGACGCTGCGTCGGACTCCCCGAGTTCCCTCGCATCTTCATGTGCTCCTCCTTGGTGTCCAAGGTACGGAGCCTCCATCAGACCCAGGGCGGTTCAGATGTAGGCGGTGATCATGCTGGTAGTCGGCTGTTCGCGTTGCACGCCGACGACGGCCGCGTGTTGTGGCAGCGTCAGCTCGACATCCGTGTTCGCCTCCCGAGCGTCGCCGTTGACGAGCACAGCATCGCGGTCGCGGGAGACGTCGCAGACAGCGACAACGACGAGCTGCTGATCGTCGACGTCGCCGACGGCGAGGTCCTGCAGCGTTCGACCGTGGCCGGGCACGTGCTGTCGCTGACATCCGACTCCGGACGTGGGGTCGTCTACTACACCGACGGCTCGGGACTCCACGCGTTCGATCCCGGCGTAGGGGAACTCTGGGCGGCTCCCGGTGACCACGTCGGGCCGCTGAAGCCGGGCACCACGACGCTGTACGTCTCACAGTTCGACGGGACGCTGACAGCCCGTGCAGCCAACAACAACACCGTCCCATGGACCGTCTCTGACCTCGACGGCGTGCACTATCCGCCCGTCGCAGACGATGACACGGTCGTGGCCATAGACGACCATGGCCGCATACATGCCTTCGACGCACGAACCGGCGGAGTCCTCGCGACGGTGCCGACCCAGGACGTCGGTGCGGTGACAGACCAGGCTGTGCTGTTCGGGGACGCCGTCGTGATACCGACCGTGTCGGGACTGTTGTTCGCGAACCTGTCGAGCGGACGTACCGCGATGTTCCATCCGAGAGGTCAGGGCTCGAATCACAACCAGATCAGCGGGGTTGAGGTCGTTGGTGACGGAGTCCTGCTCGTCACCGCATCTGCCGGAGTCTTCGTCCTGGACTCCCCGACGCTCCGATGAGCTGATCCCGCTCCACCGACCATCCACCACACTCCCGCACGTAGTTGTCGGTCGGCGAAACCGAGTCACCGGCCATCAACACCCCGCGCGAAACCCGTCCCGGACAACGACTGACGGGCAGTGCCCGTGCGGCCGTGCCTCCTCTCCGCGGCGAGGACCACCCTGCTGGGCGATGAGGGGGCGACGCGTGGACACGGTGTGGGTGCTCGGTGGATGCCGGACATCAGGGCTCGTCGGGGCCTCGGCCGAGGCCGGCCTCGCGCGCGGTGACGATCGCCTGGGCGCGGTCGTCGAGGTGGAGCTTGGCGAAGATGTTGGAGATGTGGTTGCTGACCGTCTTGGTCGTGATGTGGAGCCGGCTGGCGATCTGCTGGTTGTTCAACCCGGAGGCGATCAGGTCGAGGACCTCGCCCTCGCGGTCGGTGAGCTCGGGGAAGGGGCTGACCGACAGGCCCTCGCCCCGGGCGTGCTGGAAGAAGGTGGTCAGCCGCTCGGCGATCGCAGGCCCGAACAGGGCCTGGCCGTCCGCCACGGCTCGCACCGTCTGCAGCACCTCGCTGGTGTCGGCGCCCTTGAGGATGTAGCCGCGGGCGCCGGCGCACATCGCGGCGAACAGCGAGTCGTCGTCCTCCAGCATCGTCAGCATGACGACCTCGACGTCCGGGTGGTCGGCGCGCAGCCGCCGGGTGGCCTCGATGCCGTTCATGTCCGGCATCATGATGTCCATGAGCACCACGTCGGGGCCCGCGTCCTGCATCCGTCCCAACGCCTCGGCGCCCGTGC
>CAZHZQ010000272.1:0-3351 GCA_964537235.1 uncultured Actinomycetota bacterium
TCGATCTGGATCACGTCGCCGATCCCGAACTGGTCCTCGAGGAGGATGAAGAAGCCCGAGAAGAAGTCCTTCACGAGGTTCTGCGCCCCGAACCCGAGGGCGATGCCGGCGATCCCGGCCCCGGCGATCAACGGTCCGAGCTCGACGCCGATCTGCCCGAGCGCGGTGAAGACCGCGAGCACCCAGATCAGCACCGTGACGACGTCGGCCATCACGTCACCGAGGGTCTTGGCCCGCAGCTGCGCGCGCGTCTTCGCGCCCTCGGTCCCGACCTTCGTGATCCCGCGGATCGTCGCCTGGCTCACCCACCGTCGCACGAGCCGCCGAGCGAGCCGGGACACCAGGAAGGCGACGAGGAGGATGACCACCGCCGCGAGGAGACTGACGACGACGTCGACCCAGCGGATCGCGGCCAGCCAGTCGGCGACCGAGCTGAAGCCGTCGACGGTCGACTCCGTCTGGAACACGCCGAGGATCACGATGGAGGGGGTGACCACGCGCCGGCATCCTGCGCCTGCTGGCCCGCGTGGTAGCTCGAGCGGACCATCGGGCCGGCCTCGACGTGGTCGAAGCCGAGCTCCTCCTCGCCGATCCGTCGCAGCTCGGCGAACTCGTCGGGCGTGACGTAGCGGTCGAGGTGCAGGTGGTTGGGGGAGGGCTGGAGGTACTGGCCGACAGTGAGCAGTTGGACGCCGGCTTCGCGCAGGTCCGTCATGGCGGACGCCAGTTCGTCGTTGGTCTCACCCATGCCGGCGATCAGGTTGGACTTGACGGCGGTCGTCCGAGGGAAGCGTCGCCGCGCCTCGGCCAGGAAGCCCAGGGAGCCGTCGTAGTCGAAGGACGGACGCACCAGCGGGAACAGCCGACGGCAGGTCTCGAGGTTGAACGCGAAGACGTCGGGTTCGGCGTCGACCACCTGTTCCAGTCCCTCCAGCCCGGCGGCGTGGTCGTGGCTGTATCCGAAGTCGCTCGGCAGCACCTCGATCCCGCAGCCCGGGACCCGTTCGCGGATCTGGCGGATCGTCTCGGCGATCAGCCACGCCCCGCCGTCCTCGAGGTCGTCACGGGCGACCATGGTCACGACCGCGAACCGCAGCCGCATGTGCGAGATGGCCTCGGCCACCCGGCGCGGCTCGTCACGGTCGAGGCCGTCGGGCTTGCCGGTCTTGATCTGGCAGAAGCCGCAGCGTCGGGTGCACTCGTCCCCGCCGATGAGGAAGGTCGCCTCGCGCATCTCCCAGCACTCGTAGATGTTGGGGCACCCGGCCTCCTCGCACACCGTGTTCAGCTCGAGGTCGCCCATCAACGCCTTGAGGTCCCTGTAGTCCTCGCTGAGCTTCAGACGGGTCTTGAGCCACTCGGGCTTGCGGTCCTCGCGCAGGCCGCCGAAGCCCTCCCGAGCGACACCGGCGCGGCGCCGGCGATCCTCGTCGAGCAGCCGCAACGGCTCGACGCCGTCGGGTACGACGGCTCTCATGGCGTGCTCCTGGCGGGTTCGCGATCAGCGTCCGACAGCCCCGGTTTCTCGATCGGGACGTCCCCGGGGCGCGGCTCCCTCACCGTACAACCGAAGACCTCGGCGAAGCGTGCACGGAAGCGGGGGAGGACGTCGGTCACCGTCGTCTCCACGCCCAGCGACCGCAGCGAGCACACGCCCCGGTCGGGGATCCCGCACGGCACGATCCCGTCGAAGTCGGTCAGGTCCGTCGTGATGTTGAACGCGAGCCCGTGCATCGTCACCCCACGCGTGACCCGCGCCCCGATCGCCGCGAGCTTGTCGTCCCCGACCCACACCCCGGGGTAGCCCTCGACCGGGGTCGCGGAGATCCCGAGGTCGGCGGCGACCCGCACGCAGGTCTCCTCGAGCGCCCGGACGTAGTCGACCACGTTGCGGATGCCCGCGAGCCGGAGGATCGGGTAGGCGACCAGCTGGCCGGGACCGTGGTAGGTGACGTCCCCGCCCCGGTCGACCTCGTGGAGGTCGACTCCCCGGCGGGTGCGCTCGTCCTCGTCCCACAACAGGTGTGAGGGATCGGCGCTCTTGCCGGCCGTGAAGACGGGAGGGTGCTCGAGGGTCAACAGGACGTCCGGGATCTCGCCGGCGGCACGTCTGGCGACCAGGTCCCGTTGCCATCCCCACGCGATCGCGTAGGGGAACACGCCCGCGTGGACCGCCAGGACCGCCTCGTCCGATTCGGCGGCGCGCAGCGTCGTGGTGTCCACGGGACGAGGTTACGCCGCGCTGACCTCCGCGGCCCAGTCGTGCGTCTCGATGATCTCCTCGAGGTCCGCCAGGAACCGGGCCGCGTCCGCGCCGTCGACCATGCGGTGGTCGTAGGTGAGGCAGAGGTAGGTCATGTAGCGGATCGCGATCGCGTCGGAGCCGTCCTTGGACACCACGACCGGGCGCTTCTCGATCGTCGGCGTCGCCAGGATCCCCGCTTCGGGTGGGTTGAGCACCGGCGTGTCGAACAGCACCCCGCGCGAGCCCGTGTTCGTGATCGTGAAGGTCCCGCCCTGGACGTCGTCGGGCGTGATCTTCTTGTTCCGGGTCCGTTCGGCGATGTCCGCGATCTCGCGGGCCAACGCCGGCACGGTCTTGTCCTGGGCGTTCTTGACGTTCGGCACGATCAGGCCCTGGGGCGCGTCCACGGCGATGCCGAGGTTGATCGTGTCGTAGTACTTGGCGACCCCACCCTCGATGTCGATCGAGGCGTTCAGCGCCTCGTGGCGCGGGAGCACCATGCACACGGCCCGGGCGAGGAACGGCAGCGGTGACAGCGACACGCCCTCACGCTGCTGGAAGTCGTCCTTGACCCGGTTGCGCAGGCGCATGATCTCGGTGACGTCGACCTCGCGCGCGGCGGTGAGCTGCGCCGTCGTCTGGAGGCTCTGCCACATGCTCTTGGCGATCGCGGCCCGGACACGGGGGAGCTTCTCGGTGCGGCCACGGACGCTGTCGTGGGGCTTGCGTCCGGTCGGGGCGGCGCGCCGCTGCTCGGCGGCAGGTTCGGCGGCCTGTTCCTCGCGTTCGGCGCCCCCCTCCTCGATCGCCTTCTGGACGTCCTCCCGCGTGATGCGCCCCTCCTGGCCGGTGCCCTCGATGCGGCTCGGGTCCAGGTCGTGCTCCCGGATCAGCTTCCGGACGATCGGGGACATGGGACCCGCGTCACCGCTGGGTCCCCTTGCGGGCTCGGCCTCTTCGCGTTCCTCGGCAGCGGGTTCCTCGGCCTCCTCCGCGGCGGGTTCCGCCTCCTCGGCGGCCTCCGCGGTCTCCTCCGGCGCCTCGGCCTCGACGGCCGCCTCCTCGGCCGCGTCCTCGGCCTCCTCGGCGGCGGCCTCTTCCTCTTC
>CAZHZQ010000273.1:0-3324 GCA_964537235.1 uncultured Actinomycetota bacterium
TCGTCGAGCTCGCCGACGAGCGCCCCGAGCTGATCGCGCTGACCGCCGCCATGCCGGGATCGACCGGGCTGCTGCCGCTGGCCGAGCGCCACCCGGACCGTGTGGTCGACGTCGGCATCGCCGAGCAGAACGCGGTGACCGCAGCCGCCGGCATGGCGATGGCGGGCCGCATCCCGGTCGTCGCGGTCTACTCGACGTTCTTCTCCCGTGCCTTCGACCAGGCGAACCTCGACGTCGGGCTGCACGGCGAGCACGTCGTGTTCGTCTTCGACCGGTCCGGGATCACCGGCGACGACGGACCGTCGCACCACGGGATCCTCGACATGGCGCTGTGCCTGCGGATCCCCACGATGACGGTGCTCGCCCCCTCCAGCGAGGAGGAGCTGGCGTCGATGCTGCGGCAGGCCGTCGATCTGTCGGGCCCCGTCGCGATCCGGTACCCCAAGGGCGCCACCGTGTCGCGTGGCCCGGCGTCCGAGGATCTCGCGGCGAACCGGCTGCGCGAGGGCAGCGACGTGGCGATCGTCGCGGTCGGCGACCGGGTCGGAGCGGCCCTCGAGGCCGCCGAGATCCTGGCTCGCGACGACGTCGAGGCCGCCGTGTACGACCCGCGCGCCATCCGGCCGGTCGATCCGCGCCTGCTGGACGCGATCGCGGACGCCCCGCTGGTGGTCACCGTCGAGAACGGTGTGGTCAGCGGCGGTGCCGGCGCCGTCATCGCCGACCGTCTGACCGAGCGCTGCGGGGTCGACGCCACACCGCCGGTCCTGCGGCTCGGTGTACCGGACGGGTACATCGCCCACGCCTCCCCGGACCGGATCCTCGCCGAGCTCGGACTCGACGGCACCGGGATCGCCGCCGCGACGCGCAAGGCGCTGACCCGCGATCTGTAGATCCCCGAGCCCGTCCGTACGGCGGTCCCGGGGGTGCGGTGGTTAGGCTCGGAGTCGGGCCACCACATCGGGAGCAGGAGGCCGCCGACATGAGCACCGCGCCGTCCGACACCGCGCCGTCCGACACCGCGCCGTCCGACATCGAACGGGTCGCTGACCTCGGCGTCGCTGGCGACGCGTTCTGCTCCACCCCGACGGACATCGAGGTCGGGGGCGAGGTCGAGCTGTCGTCTCGCGCCCCGGTGATGGTCCGGGCCACGATCCCGGTGGCCACCGAACGCGCCTTCCACGTGCTGGACGTCACCGATGAGGCCGCCGACCTGGTGGAGCGTTCGGGGATCCGCGACGGGACGCTGCTGGTCTACACGCCCCACACGACCTGTGCCGTCAAGATCAACGAGCGGGAGATCTGCTTCCTCGAGGACCTACGGCGGTTCATGGAGGACCTCGTCCCGAGGGATGCGTACTACCGGCACGACGACTTCGAGGTCCGCACCGACAACCTCGACGACCCCGACAGCGAACCGGTGAACGGTCACGCGCACATCAAGGCCATGCTGCTCGGGGCGTCCTCCGAGAACGTGCCCGTCGTCGACGGCGAGCTCGCGTTGGGCCGGTGGCAGCGGATCTTCTTCGTGGAGCTCGACCAGGCCAGACCGCGACGGGTCGTGCTGCAGGTGCAGGGGTGGCGCTGACGTGAGGGACCGTCGGCCCTGAACTCGCGGGCCCTTCCGCGTGCCCCCTTCCGTGGCGCCCCTCCTGGCGTTATGGTCCGACCCGAACGGTCGGAACCCGTCGAGGAAAGGGGTATGCATGACACCGAGGGACGTGGTCGAAGCCTGGTTGGGAGCCTTCAACCGTCACGACGCCGATCGCTGTGCCGAGCTGTGCTCGGACGACGTGCAGTTCGTCGCCGGCGGTGGACGCGAGATCGTCGCCGGCAAGATGGTGTTCACCACCGACCTGAAGCTCGCCTTCGAGCACTGGGAGAAGTGGACGCTCACGCCGAACCGCTGGACGTGCGAGGACGACCGCGTGGTCGTCGAACTGCACAACTTCGCCATCTGTGGGGAGACCGGCAAGACCCGAGAAGCCGAGGACGCCGCCGTGTTCGTCGTCCGCAACGGCAAGATCATCGAGACCGATTTCTACTTCGATTCGGCGGCGACCCGTGATGCGAACACGCGCGAGACCATGATCGAGGCCGCTGCGGAACCGGAGCTCACGCCGGCCTGACACGCACGACACGCACGACACGACACGAGTTTGACCTCGACCGGGTCCGTACGTCACCATCGAGCCGCGCGGACGGCCGTCCGCGCCGGAACGGAACGAGAGCAGGAGCACACGTGCTGCGCAGCGCGACGATCAACGGCGCCACCGTCGTGGTGCTGTCGATCGTCCTCGTTACGTAGCGCGTGTCCGTAGAACCCGGACACGCGGACCTCCCGGAACGGGAGGTCCTCGTCGTTGCGGGGAGAGAACGACGGGAGAACCAGATGACGACCAGAGTGACCGGTGCCGAGGCCGTGCTGCGCAGCCTGGAGGAGCTCGGCGTGGAGGTCGTCTTCGGCCTCCCCGGCGGGGCGATCCTGCCGGCCTACGACCCCATGCTCGACTCGTCGATCAGGCACATCCTGGTCCGACACGAGCAGGGGGCCGTGCACATGGCCGAGGGCTACGCGCACGCCACGGGCGAGGTCGGCGTGTGCATCGCCACGTCCGGCCCAGGGGCCACGAACCTCGTCACCGGGCTGCAGGACGCACACATGGACTCGATCCCGGTCCTGGCGATCACCGGGCAGGTGCCCTCGGCGGCGGTCGGCTCGGATGCCTTCCAGGAGGCGGACGTCACCGGTATCACCATGCCGTGCACGAAGCACAACGAGATGATCAGGGACGTCGAACGGATCCCCGCGGCGGTCAAGGAGGCGTTCCACATCGCCGGCACGGGGCGGCCCGGACCGGTCGTGCTGGACATCCCGAAGGACGTGCTCAACGCCGAGTTCGACTGGGACTGGCCCGAACACCTGGACCTGCCCGGGTACCGCCCCACGATCCGTGGCCACGGGAAGATGGTGCGGGAGGCGATCGACCTGATCAGCGAGAGCCGGCGCCCCGTGGTCTACGCCGGCGGCGGGATCGTCCGGGCCGATGCCCACGGACCGCTGCGCGAGTTCGCCGAGCTGCTCGACCTGCCGGTCGTCACCACCCTCATGGCACGGGGCGTCTTCCCCGACCGTCACGACCTGCACTACGGCATGCCCGGGATGCACGGTCACTGGACCGCGGTGACCGCGATGCAGCAGGCCGACCTGCTGATCGCCCTCGGCACGCGGTTCGACGACCGGGTCACGGGCAAGCTCGACGGGTTCGCCCCGGAGGCGCGCATCATCCACGTCGACGTCGATCCGGCCGAGATCGGCAAGAA
>CAZHZQ010000274.1:0-1830 GCA_964537235.1 uncultured Actinomycetota bacterium
GGCTCCCAGGTGTTGGCGATCCGGTCCTTGGCGACCCAGCCGCGTTCCGCCTGCCGGACACCGAAGCGGACGAACCCGAGCTCCCCGGTCGCGTGCGCATCGGTGTCGACCACGAACACCACGTCGGAGCCGCGGGCGGCGAGCAGGACCTCGGCGGTCGCGTCGAGCCGGTCGAGGTTGCTGTTGATCTCGATGGCGGTGCCGGTGTCCACCGCGGCCTGCAGCACGGCATCGACGTCGAGGTCGATCCCGGGGCGCTTGCCGATCCGCCGCCCCTGGAGGTGACCGATCGCGTTCACCGCCGGATGCTGCATCGCGGCGACGACCCGCTCGGTCTGGGCGGCGGCGTCGAGGTTGAAGTGGCTGTGCACGCTGGCGATGCACCAGTCGAAGCCCATGAGGAAGTCGTGGTCGTAGTCGATCCCGCCGTCCTGGTCGATGTTGAGCTCGCTGCCGTGCAGGATCGTCAGGTCGTCGTAGGTCGCTTCGAGCTCGCGGATCCGCTCACGCTGGGCGAGCATCTGCTCGCGGGACACCCCGTTGATCGACAGGTCCTCGCCGTGGTCGGTGATGGCCAGGTAGCGGCAGCCCCGCTCGACGGCGGCGGCGACCATGTCCTCGAGGCGGTCACGGCCGTCCCCGGACAGGTCGGTGTGCACGTGCAGGTCGCCGATCACGTCGTCGGCGGTGGCGAACTCGCCGAGCTCCCCGGTCTCGGCGGCCTCGACCTCGCCGATGCCCTCCCGGATGCCCGGGGGGATCCAGTCCAGCCCGAGCGCCCCGTAGATGTCCTCCTCCGTCTCAGAAGCCACGAGCTCTCCGGTCGTGGTCGCCCCCTCCTCGTCCTCCTCCAGACGGAACAGGCCGTACTCGTTGAGGGTCATACCGCGCCGGACGGCCCGCTCCCGCACCTGGATGTTGTGGGCCTTCGCACCGGTGAAGTACTGCAGCGCCGCTCCCCACTGGCCGGGCTCGACCACGCGGACGTCGACCTGGACGTTGCGGGCCGTCAGGACCGAGGACTTCTTGGTCCCGTGGGCGATGACCTCGCGGACGATCGGCAGGTCCACGAAGGCCTGCATCACGGTCGCGGGGTCCTCGGACGCGACGACCACGTCGATGTCGGCCAGGGTCTCGCGGAAGCGGCGCAGGCTCCCCGCGTGGTCGACGCGCTGCACCTCGGGCAGCTCGCCGAGCAGGGTCGCGATCCGCAGCGCCATCGGCATCACGTCCGCGATCGGTGTGCGGACCTCCTTGCCGACCAGCCCGAGACGGTCGACGTCCCGGGCCAGGTTCTCCTCCGTCTTCGCGCCCAGACCGGGCAGGTCGCGCAGCTGCTGGGCCTCGATCGCGGCCGTCAGCTCCTCGATCGTGGTGATCCCCAGCTCGTCGCGGAGCATCGAGAGGGTCTTCGGGCCCAACCCGGGGATGCGGGTCAGCTCGACGTACCCGGGCGGGAACCGGGACCGCAGCTCCTCCAGCTTGGTGATGCTGCCGGTCTCGGCGAACTCCCGGATCTTGGACGCGATCGCCTTACCGATCCCCTTGATGCCGGTCAGCTCGCGCTGGGACAGCGTCGTGACGTCGCGGTGTTCGCCTTCGATCGCGCGGACCGCGTTGTGGTAGGCCCGTGCCCGGAACGACTGGCGGTTCTCCTCCTCGAGCTCCGTGAGCGTGGCGATCTCGTGCAGGAGCTGGGCGATCTGGCTGTTCGTGGCCACGTCAGGTCCGGTTCCGGCTGATCGCCTCGCGCGCGGCATCGAGCTGTCCGGCGACCTGCGGGCTGGCCGTCGCCAGGGTCGAACGGCGGCGCTCCACGGCCTCGCGGAC
>CAZHZQ010000274.1:1930-3301 GCA_964537235.1 uncultured Actinomycetota bacterium
GGCAGCGCCACGAGCAGCGTGTCCACCGCGTCGAACACGGGCTCCTTGTCCTCCTGCAGGTCACGGTCGTACGTCAGCGGCAGGCCCTTGAGCGTCGTCAGGAGCGCGACCAGGTCGCCGATCACCCGCCCCGCCTTCCCCCGGACGAGCTCCGCGACGTCCGGGTTGCGCTTCTGCGGCATGATCGACGACCCCGTCGAGAAGGCGTCTCCGAGGCGCGCGAACCCGAACTCGGCGGATGTCCAGAGCACCACCTCCTCCCCCAGGCGGGACAGGTGGGTCGCCAGCATGGCGCACGCGGCCAGGAACTCCACGGCGAAGTCCCGCGAGGCGACCGCGTCCATCGAGTTCTCGGCGACCCGGTCGAACCCCAGCTCCTCGGCGTAGGCAGCCGGGTCGAGCTCGAGGGTGGTGCCTCCCAACGCCCCGGCGCCGAGCACGGACGAGTTGGCGCGCGCGGCGGCGTCGGTGATCCGGCTGGCGTCGCGGTCGAGCATCCACACGTAGGCCAGCAGGTGATGACTCAGCAGCACCGGCTGGCCCCGCTGCAGGTGGGTGTAGCCGGGGGCGAGCTGGTCGAGGTGCGCGTCGGCCTGGTCCGCCAGCGCCTCCTGGAGGCCTGCGACGGCGTGGCGCACCTCGTCGCAGGCGTCACGGACGAACATGCGCAGGTGGCTGGCGATCTGGTCGTTGCGCGAACGCCCCGCACGCAGCTTGCCGCCGAGCTCCCCCAGCTCCTCGACCAGCCACCGTTCGATCGCCCCGTGCAGGTCCTCGTCGTCGGGCTCGAAGTCGAAGGCGTCGCGCTCGAACAGGCTCTCGCACCGGTCGAGGGCGTCGACCAGCCGCAGCGCCTCCTCTTGCGTGATCACCCCGATGCGTGCCAGCTCCTTCGCGTGGACACGGCTGGCCGCAAGGTCGTACCTCCAGAGGCGCCGGTCGAAGGCTGTGGATACCCCAAGGCGCCAGGCAGCGTCATCCGGCTGCCCTTCGAACCTCCCTCCCCAGAGTTGACCACGGGGCGTGCTCATCGTCTGACCGTGAACACATCCGGCAGCATGTTGCCGCAGGTCTTCACGATCCTGCGCCCCTCTCCGACTGCCGGGCGGCCCACGTCTTCAACGGTAGGCCCCACAGGCGGACGAACCCCTCAGCTTGCCGATGATCGAAGCGATCTTCCTCGCCGTAGGTGGCCAGGTCCTCGTCGTACAGGCCGGTCTCGCTGCGCCGGCCGACGACCGAGGCCTGGCCCTTGAACAGCTCCACCCGGACCTCGCCGGCGACGTAGCGGTTGGCCTCGTCCATGAACGCGTCGAGCGCACCCTTCAGCGGCCCCCACCACAGCCCGTTGTAGATCAGCTGGGCGTAGCG
>CAZHZQ010000275.1:0-3299 GCA_964537235.1 uncultured Actinomycetota bacterium
TCGGTGGGTGGTGCTCGGTGGGTGGTGCTCGGTTCGGTCTCGGCCGCGGCGCTGCCTCCGCTCGAACGGTCGGGACGGCGGTGGCGCGTGTCCGGCGCATCGCGGTCAGAAGGCGCCCCGACGGGCGCCTCCACCCCAGGGTAAGCAGCCCCCACCCCAGCGGCAACCTGGCCGACGCGGGACGTGTGGACCGGTCCCGTCAGGGCACCGCGTCGGTGACCGCGTCCCAGACCCGTCGGTACCACGGCTCCGTCGCGACCTCGACCTCGTCGGCCGGGGCCATCCGGGGGCGGTCCGGTTCCGGGGTGACCACCACGTAGGGGACCTCGCCGGGCTCGACCAGGCCCAACTGCTCCCGGGCGATCAGCTCGATCTGCTCGGGGTCGTGCAGGTCCACCCGGCGTCCCTCCAGTCGCTGGATCTCCTCGTGGAGGGCCGCCTTCTTGGTCTCGAGGAGCTCCACGCGTTCCTGCCCGTCGAGGTAGTGCTGCACGGGGGCCGACATCATCAGCCCACCGAGACCCAGGACGGCGAGGACGACGATCAGGAAGGGGCGGTCGCCGGCCAGGATCGCCCCGATCGTCGAGCGCACCCGACGGACGAGCCCGCCGACGACGCGACGCACCGGCGCGGGGGCGCGCCGTCCGCTTCGTTTCCCGCCCGTCGCCATCAGGTCCCGCTCCCCCGCGGGAAGGCATCCCACCCGGCGTAGCGTGCCTGGTCGCCCAGGTGCTCCTCGATGCGCAACAGCTGGTTGTACTTGGCGACCCGGTCGCTGCGGGCCGGGGCGCCGGTCTTGATCTGCCCGGCGTTCACCGCCACGGCGATGTCGGCGATCGTGGCGTCCTCGGTCTCACCGGACCGGTGGCTCACCACCGTCGTCCAGCCGGCACGGTGGGCGGTCTCGACGGTCTGGAGCGTCTCGGTGAGGGTGCCGATCTGGTTGACCTTCACCAGAACCGAGTTGGCGACGCCCCGCTCGATGCCGTGCCGGACGCGATCGACGTTGGTGACGAACAGGTCGTCACCGACGAGCTGGCAGCGGTCCCCGATCGCCTCGTTCAGCGCGGCCCAGCCGTCCCAGTCGTCCTCGTCCATGCCGTCCTCGATCGACACGATCGGGAAGCGGTCGATCAGCTGGGCCTGCCACTCGGCGAAGGCCGCGGCATCGAGCTGGCGTCCCTCGCCCGCGAGGTCGTAGGTCCCGTCCTCACCGTTTCCCCGGCCGTCCGCCCGGTCGAAGAACTCGGAGGAGGCGATGTCCATCGCGAGCGCGAAGTCCTCGTCCGGCCCGTAGCCGGCCGCCTCGATCGCCTCGAGCAGCAGCTCGAGCGCTCGGTCGTTGGCGGGCAGGTCGGGCGCGAAGCCACCCTCGTCGCCGAGCCCGACGTTCAGATCGTGGCCGGTCAGCACCTCCTTCAGGGCGTGGTAGACCTCCGCCCCCATCCGCAGGGCCTCGCGGAACGACGGGGCGCCGACCGGCGCGATCATGAACTCCTGCACGTCGACGTTGCTCTGCGCGTGCGCCCCGCCGTTGATCACGTTCATCATCGGGACCGGCAGCAGGTGCGCGCCCGGGCCGCCGAGGTAGGCGTACAGGGGCAACCCGCAGGAGTGCGCCGCGGCCTTCGCCACCGCCAGGGACACCCCGAGCATCGCGTTGGCGCCCAGCTTCGAACGGTCGTCGGTGCCGTCGAGGTCGAGCAGCAGCCGGTCGATCCCGCGCTGATCGGTCGCGTCCCAGCCGAGCAGCTCGGGAGCGATCACCTCGTTGACGTTGCCCACGGCGCGGGTGACGCCCTTACCGCGGTAGCGGTCCCCTCCGTCGCGCAGCTCCACGGCCTCGAACTCGCCCGTGGAAGCACCCGACGGCACCGCCGCACGCCCCGAAGCTCCGTCCAGCAGGCTGACCTCGACCTCGACGGTCGGGTTGCCGCGGCTGTCCAGCACCTCGCGGGCGTGGACGGTCTCGATCGCGGCGTGGTCCATCGGATCCACCTTCCCGGGCCGCCCACGACCCACCGATCGTGCCCGATGACGGTACGACCCACCGATCGTGCCCGATGACGATACGTCACAGGCGGCACACTTGACAACAACTACAACACGAACCTCACGAGTAACACCCCTCCTCCCGTCGAGTGGCAGCTCGGTTGCAGATCTGCGGCTGAGCTGCCACTCGGCGGTTCAGGCGTCCTCAAACAGGCGCATCCCCAGCATCGCACCCGACGCGCCGGCGAGCGTGCCGACGACCGCTCCGAACGGACGGTGGTTGCGGGCCACGATCGCGCCCAGCACCCCTCCGGCCAGGCCGGCGCCGAGCACGGTGCCGATGACCGCCGCGGGATCGGCGCCGCCGACCGAGGCACGCCGTTCCAGCAGCTCGATCACCTCGGCGTCGGGGCGGTCCCACCCCTCGAGGACGTCACGTTCGGCATCCACGTCGCTCGGGGGCAGGTCCGGCGGTCGGACGCTGGCCGCCGCGACCGAGGCCGGCAGGGCCTCGGGATCGAACCGGTCCGCCGTCAGCGAGCCCTCGCAACGAGGACAGTCCTCCGGGCCGTCGGTCAAGCCGACCATGAAGGCCTTGCTCAGGAAACGGCCGCACTCCGGACACTGTGGTGGTGGCACGGTCGGGTGCCCTCCCCTCGACGACGGGCCGAGCCTACGTTAGTCGTGCGCATCAGTCCTCGTGCCGTTTCACGTCGTCCCACAGCTCGAGCCAGCCGTCACGGTCGAGGTCGTCGGGGCCGAGATCCCGCTGCCGGGCCGCCTCGAGCACCGCTTCGAAGCGACGGCGGAACTTCGCGGCCGCACGACGCAGCGCGGTCTCCGGCTCGACATCGAGGTGGCGGGCCAACCCCACGACGGCGCCGAGCAGGTCGCCGATCTCGTCCTCACGTTCGTCGGGACCGTCGGCGCCGTCGACCTCGTCCAGCTCCTGGCGGACACGGTCTGCCGGTTCGGACGGGCCACCCCAGTCGAACCCGAGCTTCGCCGCACGCTTTTGCAGCTTCGCCGCGAGCTGGAGGGCGGGCAGCGCCGCGGGCACGCCGTCGAACGGTCCGGTCCGCTGCTTCTCCTGCTGCTTGAGCTCGTCCCAGTTGGTCTTGACCTCGGCGCTGTCCGCCACCTCCACCTCGGCGAACACGTGCGGGTGGCGGTGCACCAGCTTGTCGGCGATGCCGGCGGCGACGTCGTCGATGTCGAACGCGCCCCGGTCGGCCGCGATCTGGGCGTGGAACACCACCTGCAGCAGCACGTCGCCGAGCTCCTCGGCGATCTCGGCGTCGTCGCCG
>CAZHZQ010000276.1:0-1376 GCA_964537235.1 uncultured Actinomycetota bacterium
CCGAGGCGATCATGGGCGAGGCGTTCCTCCAGATCGTGCGCGACCTGCACACCTTCGACGGGGACGAGGAGAAGTTCCGGTCGTGGGTGTTCACGATCGCCCACCACCGGTTGATCGACGCGCGGCGGAAGGCGAAACGCCGGCCGTTCGACCCGACTCCGCACGAGGACATCGCCCGCGAGTCGCCGGTCGAGCACTCCGAGGAGGACGTCCTGGATCAGTTCGCCGCCGAAGAACTGCGCGAGCTGATCGACGAACTGACCGAGGACCAGCGCGCGGTCGTCCTGCTGCGGGTGGTCGCCGACCTCTCCATCCAGGAGGTCGCCGACACCCTGGGCAAGAGCCAGGGGGCGGTCAAGCAACTGCAGCGGCGGGGCCTGGCGTCTCTGCGCAGACGGATCGAGGACCACCCGTAACCCCACGGGCCGCCCGGACGCTAACGGAAGTGAGATGACACACGAGGACGAACTCCGACGGCTCCTCCGAGGGGGTCCCATCCCCGCGGAGGACCAACAGCTGGCGCAGGTGCTGCGCGAGCTGCGGTCGGAGCTGGCCGCTGCCCCGCCCGAGGACGTCGCGCAGGACCACCTCGCGGCCATCACCGCAGCGGCCACCGAAGCCGCGCACGAGGCACCGACGGTCGCACCGGTCGGTCGTCTGCGCCGGTGGGGTCGCCGCGCGGCCGCCGCTGGTGCCCTGAAGATCGCCACCGCCGCGACCGTGGCGGCTGCGGCGACCGGCGGCGGACTGGCAGCTTCCGGCAACCTCCCACAGCCCGTGCAGGAGCGGGTCTCCGACGTGCTCTCGCAGGTCGGGATCACGGTTCCAGCCGGCCCGGAGACGCCCGAGGACGCACCACCAGACGACGCGCAACCAGACGAGATCGGTACCACCCCCGCTGAACCAGCGGTGGTGGACAGCGCCCCGCCGAGCGAGACCCCGCCGACCGAGGTCCCCTCGGACGACGCGACGGAGCATGTCCCGGCCGACGTGCCGGAAGAAGCGCCCGTCGATCCCGACGACGAACCGGGGCCCGCCGGGGACACGCCCTCGGACGAGCCCGACGAGACCCCGTCGGACGCGGGCAGCGAGCACCGCGACGACCCACCCACGGACGACACGGGTGACGCAGCCGGTGACACGTCAGACGAGGAGTCGCAGCGGTCGGGGTCCGCGGATTCCTACACGGAGGACGACGGGGCGCCGGCTGGGCCCGACGATCGTGACCCGGGGGCCTGACCCTGTCCGTTCGGACATAACAGGGACCCCGCCCCGAACGCATACGTGAGTGAGACGACAACACAGAGTAGCCACAAGGACACACGTCACAAGAACACGACAGAAGAACGCACAAGAACAGTCAGAAGAACGCACAA
>CAZHZQ010000276.1:1476-3285 GCA_964537235.1 uncultured Actinomycetota bacterium
CAGAAGAACGCACAAGAACAGTCAGAAGAACGCACAAAGAAACACGAGAGGGAAAGCACATGTTGACCGAACTGTTCGGCACTTTGACCACAAAGGTGGCGGCCGCATCCTTCGTCGCTGTGACCACCGTCGGCACCGGCGCGGCAGCCGCGACCGGCAACCTGCCGGGCGATCTGCAGGACCAGGCCGCCGAGGCCGTCGACGGTCTCGGCATCGACCTGCCGGATTCCAGCGAAGCTGACGCCCAGAACACCGAGCGTCAGGACGACGCCAACCGTCAGGACGACGGACGTCAGGATGACGAGAACCGTCAGGACGAGAACCAGGACGGCGAGGGCACCGACACCGACGACGCGGTCCTCGACACCCTTGGCGACGGTGTTGCGCCGACCGACGACGGCTCGGAGTTCGGCAACAACGTCTCCGACAACGCCGAGAACGGCGATCTGGGCGATGAGGTCTCCGACACCGCGACCGACGGCAACGACGGCGCGACCACCGGAGACGACGCCTCGACCACCGGAGACGACGCCGCCACCACCGGCGACGACGCCGCGGCGGACGAGTCGGACGCCTCCGAGGGCGACTACCCCGACGACGCCCCCTCGGACTCCGGTGAGCAGGACAACGCCGGATCCGACGCCGAGAGCAACCCCGGCGACGAGTACCGCTCCGAGTAACTGACCGCAGCCTCCGACCGAGGACCCTGGGCCCGCGCCGAGCCCGGGGTCCTTCCACGTCTAGGCTCGGTCGCGATGGTGCACGTGCTGCAGTCCCGGATCCTGCTGGTCCCCTCCGACATGGACCGGTCGATCGACTTCTACGAGCACCGCCTCGGCCTGGCCCGCTACCGCGAGTGGGGCCAACCGCCCCACCGCGGCGTCGTCTACTTCCTCGGTGGTGGCTACCTCGAGCTGACCGAGAGCGGTGAGCCCTCACCGCCCCGAGGGTTCCGGCTGTGGCTGCAGGTCGCCGACGTCCGTGCCGCCCGTGATGAACTCGCCCGCGAGGGCGTCACGATCCACGCCGAACCGGCGCGCAAGCCGTGGGGCCTGATCGAGATGGAGATCCGTGATCCGGACGGACTGCCGTTGATCGTGATCGAGACCCCGGTCACCCACCCGCTGCGACGCCGGCAGCCCGACACCTGAGCGAGCGAACCCGCCACCGATCCCCAGCCCCAGCCCCCGATGTAGCGGATCGGGGTGGAATGACTTCAACACATGTTGAAGAATATCCGCCCCGATGCGCTACAAGCCCCGGGTGGGTCACTCGTCGCCCACGGCGACCGGGACGTCGACCAGCGAGCCGTACTCGGTCCAGGAACCGTCGTAGTTGCGGACGTCCTCGTAGCCGAGCAGCTCGTGGAGCACGAACCAGCTGTGGGCGCTGCGCTCACCGATGCGGCAGTAGGTGGCCACCGACGTGTCCTCGGTGATCCCCTGCGAGGCGTACAGCTCACGCAGCTCCTCGGCCGGGAGGAACTCGCCGGTCTCCTGGTCGACGGCGTTGCCCCAGCCGATGTTGGTCGCGCCCGGGATGTGACCCGGGACCTGCGGCCACTCCTGCGGCAGGTGCTCCGGCGCGAGCTTCTCGCCACGGAACTCCTCCGCGGAGCGCACGTCCACGAGACCGGTGCCCGCCGGGGCGTCGACGAAGATCTCCAGGATCTCGTCGCGCAGCGCACGGATCGAGCGGTCGGCCTCCTGTGCCGTGTAGTCGGTCGCGTCGCGTTTGACCGTCTCGGTGTTCACGGGGCGATCCTCGAGCTCCCACTTCTTGCGGCCGCCGTCGATCAGGCTGACGTTC
>CAZHZQ010000277.1:0-3279 GCA_964537235.1 uncultured Actinomycetota bacterium
CACACGCGGGAAGTCGTCGGTCCTAGTGGGAAGCCTGCGCCTCTTCGAGGTCGCCATGCGTGGCGTCCGCGTCGACCTCGCCGTGTTCGTCAGCCGGCACCGCGCTGTCGTGGTGGATCTGGCGGAACCAGTCGCGCTGGATCGGTCGTCCCCGCGCATCCACGCGCTCGTCGCCCCAGAAGTCCAGCATGAGGACGATGGGGAGGAGCACGAAGAACGTCCCGAGCACCAACTGCCACGCTGCCACGTCCAACTCCTCCGCCGTCGCCCACCAGATGCTAGTCGACCGTATGCTGGTCGACCGTGTGCTCGGTCTCGGTCGGATCGTCCTCCAGCGCCCCGGCCCGTCTCGCGAAGACGATGGCCTCCTGCAACCAGGCCAGACGTTGGGCGGGTGTCGTGTCGAGCCAGTCCCGCACACGCTGCCGGGCGTGCTCGTCCCACCCTGGATCACCGTCAGCCATCGCGTTCCCTCCGGATCCTCCGCAGCGCGTCGATGGCCGCAGCGGCCTGCTCGGGGGCCAGGTCGACCACCAGGTCGAGGTCCGCCGTGAGGCGCGGGTACCCGTGGAGGACGACCGCGACGCCTCCGACGACGACGTACCGGACGCGGGCACGGTTCAGCGCGCCGCAGACCTCCTCGAAGACCGTGCTCATGTGGCGTCAGTCCTTCAGCAGTCGTGCGACGGCGACGACGTCGTCGAAGCCCTGGGCTTCGCGGTCGGGCGGGACGGCCACGTAGGGGTGTCCGAGGTTGACGTCGACGTCGAGCCCGTCGAGCTGACGGCGGACCTCGCCGGCGGCCTCCTCCGGCGTGGAGCCCAGCGCGGCGAGCTCGTCGAGCATGTCGTCGGGGACCGCCGAGGCCATCCCCTCGACGTCGCCCTGCCGGAACGCCGCCCGCGCATCGTCGGCGGCCTGCCCCCACCCGGCGTCGTCCAGCAGACGCCGGTAGGTCCGCACCGTCGAGTAGAAGCCGATCGTCAGCGCCGCGCGCCGGCGCACCTCGGCCTCGTCGTCACCGACGGCGACGAGCTTGCCGACGATCACCCGCGCCCCGTCGTCGCTGCGCCCCGCGCGCTCGTGACCCTCCTGCACGCGCGGCAGCGCCACCTCCTCGAGGTAGGCACGCGAGCTGAACAGGTGGGTCAGCAGACCCTCGCCGACCTCGCCGGCGGTGCGGCACATGACCGGCCCGAGCCCGGCGAGCAGGATCGGCACCCGGCGCCGCAGCTCGGGCTCGGGGCGCTGGTAGCCGACGAGCGACAGCGACACCTCCTCGCCCTCGTAGGAGATCGGCGACCCGTCGTGTGGCGCGTCCCAGAAGGTGCGGATCGCCTCGACCGTCTCCCGCAGAGCGGTCACCGGCTTGTCCGGGTAGTCGGCCCCGTGCCAGTCCGTCACCACCCGCGGCACCCCCGAGCCCAACCCCAGCAGCGCCCGCCCCTGGGTGAGCTCGTCGAGGTCCCACGCGGCCAGCGCGAGGGACAGCGGCGATCGGACGAAGGCCAGCGCGATGCCCGTCCCGACCTGCACCCGGCGCGTGGCCGCCGCGGCCGCGACCGCCTGCGTCAGCGGGTTGCGCTGCAGCTCGATCGCGAGGACGGCGTCGAGCCCGGCGCGGTCCGCGGCCCGAGCCCGATCGACCACGTCGTGGAGGACCTGGCCTCCGAGGTTGGTGAAGATGCGCAACGAGCGAGCCTCCCGCCGATGTGACGGGAGGCTACTGCCGCCGCCCGCCTCGAGGTCCAGCGGGGGTCAGCCCGACGGTGCCGGCAGCGGACTCTCCAGCTCCCAGCGGTCGTCGACCCCCACGTCGGCGAACCACCCGGCCGGGACCTCCAGGGCGTAGCGGTAGGTCACCCCCGGGTCGTAGACGGGACACGGGTCGTCCTCGCACGGCTCCATCCGGAGGATCTCCAGCACGTCCCCGTCGGCGGCCACGAACGCGATCGACAGCGGCACCAACGTGTCCTTCATCCAGAAGCCGCCCTCGCGGTCCTCCCCGAACACGAACAGCATCCCGGTCCCGTCCGGGAGTTCCGCGACCTCCATCAGCCCGTGCTGCCGCCGCGCCGAGGTGTCCGCGACCTTCACGGCCACCCGCTCGGTGGTCCCACCGGGTCCGACCAGCGTGACGACGGCCTCGGGGTAGCCGTCGACGGACGGGTGGAGTGGAGGCACGGTCGGGGCGGCAGCCCCCGTCGTCGCCGTCGTCGCCGTCGGTCCCACCGCCGGCGTACCGGCGTCCTCGGCGGCGTCGGTGTCGCAGCCCACGAGCAACGACCCGAGGAGCAGCACGACGGGAAGGGCGGTGCGCATGGGCCGAACGCTAGCCTCGGTCGCCACCCGTCCTCGGAGGTCGCCCGTGTCCGAGCTCGCCGTCACCGCCATCGGCGCCGACCGCCCCGGCATCGTCGCCGCGGTCAGCGAGGTCCTGCGCGACCAGGGGGGCAACGTCGAGGACTCGGCCATGACGATCCTGGGGGGCCAGTTCGCGATGATGCTGCTGGTCGAGACCGACACCGACCCCGGCGAGTTGCAGGACGCCATCGTCGCGGCGACCGGTGACCTCGTCGTCAGCGTCACCGAGATCGACGAGGGGCACGAGGCTGCCGAGTCCACCCACGTCCTGTCCGTCTACGGCACCGACAAGCCCGGCATCATCGCCGCGGTCACCCGCGAGCTCGCCGATCTGGGCGTCAACATCACCGACCTGTCCACCCGGGTGCTGCCTCCGGAGGAACAGCCGGTCTACGCCATGGTGCTCGAGATCCACGTCCCGGAGGGCCTCGAGGACGCTGACCTCGACGCGACGCTGGAGGCGGTCGGCGAACGGATCGGGGTCGACCACACCCTGAAGCCGCTCGAGTCCCAGACCTACTGAGGAGCCGGTCCGATGGCGGTCCGACCGGTCGTGCACTACCCGGCACGCGTGCTCAAGGGGATCGCGGGCCCGGTGGGCACGATCGGGGAGACGGAACGCGTCCTGGCCCGGGACCTGGTCGACACGATGCACGACGCCCCCGGATGCATCGGGCTCGCCGCGCCCCAGGTCGGCGTGCCGCTGCGGGCGTTCGTCCTCGACCTCTCCCTCATGGACAAGGACCACCCGAACCACGGCCGGATCGTGCTGTTCGACCCGGAGATCCTGCTGGCGGAGGGGTCGGAGGTGCGCCGGGAGGGCTGCGCATCGGTGTCGGACTACACCTGCGACATCCGCCGCGCGACCCGGGTCGTGGTCCGGGGGACCACGCCCGAGGGCGAGTCCCGCGTCGT
>CAZHZQ010000278.1:0-3278 GCA_964537235.1 uncultured Actinomycetota bacterium
CGTCGTCGTCGATCAGCGCCTCGGTCTCCTCGGGCATGTTGAGGTAGCCGTCCACGACGATCGGCCCGCGGACCAACACCTCGTTGTCCTCGTCGGCGAGCTTGATCTCGATCCCGGGGAAGGGCTTACCGACGGTCCCGATCCGGATGTCGTCGGGCGGGTTGCAGGTCGCGGCCGCCGACAGCTCGGTCATCCCCCACCCTCCGTTGAGCTGCAGCCCGATCGCCGCGAACCACTCCTCGACGTCGTAGGCGATCGGGGCGGTCCCCGTGATCGCGAACTCGCAGCGGTCCAGCCCGATCCCCTCGCGGACCTTCGACAGCACGACCTTGTCGAGGACCGCGTGCTCGGCCTTGAGGAGGAACGACGGTTCCTTGCCCTGGTCGCGTATCCTGGCGACCGCGGTGCCGACCTTGATGGCACGTTCGGCGAGCTTGCGCTTGGTGTCGTTCTCCTCGGCCTCGAGCTTGGCGCTGACAGCCGCCTTGACCTTCTCCCACACGCGCGGGACCCCCACGAAGGTCTGCGGGCGGGCCTCCTGCAAGTACTCCAGCACCTGTTTGGGATCCGGGCAGAAGAACGCGTGGACGCGGTTGTTCTGGGGGACGTAGATCGACACCGCCCGCTCAACGATGTGCGCGAGCGGCAGGTACGAGACCGCGGTGCTGTCGTCCTGGAGGTCGAGCATACGGTCGAGTGCTTCCACCTCGAAGAGCATGTTGTGATGCGTCACCGGTACACCCTTCGGCGGTCCGGTCGTGCCCGAGGTGTAGATGAGCGTGACGTAGTCGTCGGGGTCGATCGCCCCCGTGAGCTCCTCGAAACGGGCCTGGTCGGCCTGCTGGCTGCGCTCCACGAGCTGCTCGAACGACAGCACCATGTCGTCGGTGGCGAAGTCCTCGGCGTCCTCCCACAGGATGATGTGCTGCAGGTTCGACAGCTGGTCGCGGATCTCGCTGACCCGCTTCATGTAGTGGCGGTTCTCGAGGAAGATCGCTTTCGCCCCGCAGTTGTCGGCCACGTACTGGATCTGGTCGGGCGACAGGGTCTGGTAGAAGGTCGACGGCACGGCGCCGGCGTGCACGATCCCCTGGTCGGTGATCACGTGCTCCCAGCGGTTGGAACCCATGATCCCCACGTAGTCGCCGCGGCGGATCCCCAGCTCGTCGAGACCGAGGGCGACCTCGCGGACCTTGTCGCGGTACTCACCCCACCTGATGGTCCTCCATGTGCCGCCCTCCTTCCACGACAGCGCCGGCTCGTCACCGAACTGCGTGGCGTTGCGTTCGAGCAGGTCGCAGGTGGTCTTGCCACCGATCGCCCGCTCGATGTCCTCACGTTCCTGAAGAACCGCATCCGTGGTCATACCGTTGCTCCCGCGCCGTCCCGACGTTGTCTCGCTGCATGTGAGTTCCCTCAAGGCAGATGCACTGCAGCGCGCGAGGGATGCGTTCTCAAGCCGTTCCGGGGGTCCTTGCGCACCTGTGGCCAGCCGGTCCGTTGGGTATCGCTGGACCCGGGAGCTCATCGTCGGGCTTCGGCCGGGCCTGTTGGTCGGCCCAGACGCCGACGCTCGCACGCCCTTGCGTGGGATCAACCTGTGGCCTTCCACTTAGCGGTCACGGTCAGGATCGCATCTCCGCGGTGTTCCCATGCTCTCGTCCTGGCGCGCTCCCATGAGACTGGACCCAGAGGCACTAGCCCTCGAACCGGCCCCGGCGTAGCCGCTTTGGGCTCACGACGGTGAGCGGGCGGGACGCTACGCATGGGCTGTTCCCGAAGCGTTCCCGGCCGGCGTTGGGTCGGATCTTTGGGTTGCATGGGTGGAGCTTTCGTGTTTGTGGTCCCACTGTGTCGTCGGTGGCCGGTGGGAACATCCGTGAGGTCACGGAACTTCACGTTCATATCGGGGCGACCGGCAGGTCGAGGTTGGGTTCGTGAGCAGATCAGGCTGCCGGCCGATTCGGGGGTGACGTTGGTTGCCGTACGGTCTTCGGGTGGGTGGCGGTCGGTGTGTCCAGCGGTGGTGGGAGGCGGGATGCTCGCGAAGCCGGGGGCGGAGCGTCCGGTGTGGTCTGGACCGGACGGCGTGGTGATGGTGGGTCGCGGTGCCGAGTTGGCCGTGCTGGGTGGGGCCGTCGATCGTCTCGTTTCCGGGGCCGGCGGGGTGGTGGTGGTCGAGGGTGAGGCCGGTATCGGCAAGAGCGAGCTGGTGGGGGCTGGTGCGATCGGTCCGGCGCGGGCCGCCGGGGTGTCTGTGCTGGTGGGTGGGGTCCACGAGATGACTGCCGGGCGGCCGTTGGGCCTGATCGTGGATCTGTTCCGGGACACGGCAGCAGACCAACTGCATGAGTTGCTCGAACCGGCGGGGATGCCGGCGCACCCGTCCGGGGGCTTCCTTTACCGGATCGCTGACGCGGTGCGGCGCCTGGCCGCGGGACTGGCTGCTGGCGGCCCGGTGCTGGTCGTCGCTGAGGATGTGCATGACGCTGATGAGGGCAGCCTGCTGGCGTTGCACGAGATCGTGGGTGCGACGGGCGAGGTTCCGTTGCTGCTCGTGGTGTCGCGACGGCCGCATCCCGCTTCGGATGCGGTGCTGCTGTTCGTCGGGTCGGCCGACGATGCCGGTGCGCAGCGCATCCGGTTGGGGCCGCTTGCTCCCGAGAGTGTGTTGGCGATGGTCGAGGCCGAGTTGGGGGCTGCCCCGGGTCCTCGGTTGCGCGAACTTGTCGGGCGGGCGTCGGGAAACCCGCTGTTCATCAGCGAGCTGCTTGCCGGGCTGAGCCAGGAGGGTGTCCTGGATCAGGTCGATGGTGTCGTGGAGCTGGATGCGCCGGTCATGCCTCCGTCGCTGGCCTCCACGGTGCTGCGTCGACTGCGGACCCTGGATCCGGGGTGTCGGTCGCTGCTGAGGGATGCCGCGGTGCTGGGATCCGCGTTCCGGATCGATGATCTGGCGGTGGTGCGCCGGGGCGATCCGGTGTCGGTGGCCGAGGGGTTGGCTGGGGCGTTCGACGCGGGCTTCCTGGTGGACGACGGGCGGCGGGCGGCGTTCCGGCATGCGCTGGTGCGCGATGCGATCTACCAGGACATCGCGGCGGCCGTGCGTGCCACGTTGCACCGCAGGGCGGGTCGCCGTCTGGCAGATGCGAACGCGTCTGCCTCGGAGGCCGCTGGGCATTTCGCGTTGGGTGCTGCGCCTGGTGATCTCGAAGCGGTGGGGTGGCTGGAGAAGGCTGCGGCGCAGGCCGCTGGCCGGTCTCCGGGGTTGGCGGTGC
>CAZHZQ010000279.1:0-3249 GCA_964537235.1 uncultured Actinomycetota bacterium
GCGACCCGGCGGGCCTTGAGCAGCGCCTGGTGCTCCCACGGTTCGGACCAACGTTCGTAGTACGTCCGACACGACGCGATCGAACGTGACAACGGGCCGCTGCGCCCCTCCGGGCGCAGCTCGGGATCCACCTCGAAGGCGGTCCCCTCCGCGGTCACCTCGGACAGCATCGCCAGTACGCGCTCGGCGAGCTCGGTCGCGAACGTGGAGGCGTCCTGATCGCTGGTCGCGCCGGTCGGTTCGTGCACGAAAACGACGTCGAGGTCCGAGATGTAGTGCAGCTCACGACCGCCGAGCTTGCCCAACCCGACGATCGCCACCCGGGCGGGCGGGTCCTCGCCGGCGTCCATGTCGTCCAGCACACCCCGCAGACCGGCCTCGAGGCAGACCTCGCCCAGGACGGCGAGCTCGCCGGCCACGACCGACACCCCGGCGTCGCCGGCCAGATCCCGGATCACGATGCGGGCCAGCTCACGCCGCTTGAACCGACGCAGCGCGGCCTGGGTCTCGGGCTGCCACCGCAGCAGTCCGAGCGCCGTCGTCTCGAGGTCATCACGCGTGCGGGGCTCGGCACGCACGTCAGGATCGCCCAACCACTCGGTGGCCTGCGGCTGCGAGGTCAACAGCTCCCCGGCCACCTCGCTGGTGCCGAGGATCCGAGCGAGCAGGTCGGCGGCCGGAGGCTGGTCGCGCAGCGTCGCGAGCAGCGTCGCCCCGTCCCCCTGGGCCTCCACCATCGTCCGGAGCATCCTCATGCCGGTGTCGGGATCCGGGCTGTCGGCCAGGGCGTGCAGCATGACCGGGAGGACGGCCTGGAGGGTGCGCGCCCGCCGTGTCAACCCGGCGGTCAGCGACCTGGCGTCGCGCAACGCCCCGGCCCCGTCGCGGAACCCCAGCGCTTCGAGCCGGCGTTCCGCGGCCGCGTCGTCCAGGCCGCGGGCCCGATCGACCAGACCGACGTCGCTGGCCGGGACGGCCGCGTGGGCTTCCAACAGCGGCCGGTAGAACAGCTTCGCATGGAGGTCGCGCACGTCCGCCTGCACCTCCCGCAGGCGGTCGAGGAAGGGCTCCCGGGCGGGGGTCTGGCCGCCGGACGAGTACCCGAGGCTGCGGGCGAGCCGTTCCAGCGACGCGTCGTCGTCGGGCAGCGTGTGGGTCCGCCGTTCGTCCACGAGCTGCAGGTGGTGCTCGACGGTCCGCAGCTCGCGGTACGCGGACGCGAACGTCCGGGCGTCGTCCTCGGCGACGTACCCCCCGGCGGCCAGCGCCGCGAGCGCCGGCAGGGTCCCCCGGCGGCGCAGCTCGGGATCGGCCCGACCGTGGACGAGCTGCAGGAGCTGGACCGCGAACTCGATGTCGCGCAGGCCACCGGGCCCGAGCTTGAGCTGGCGCTGGCCGTGCCGACGGACCTCGGACCCCGACTCGACCCGGTCCTTGAGGTGGCGGATCAGTTCGATCGCCTCGGCCCCGAGCTGCTCGGGGAACACGAACGGCTCGGCACGAGCGATCAGTTCCTCCGCCAGGCCGACGTCGCCGCCGACGGGGCGGGCCTTGAGCATCGCTTGGAACTCCCAGGCCTCCGCCCACCGCTCCCAGTACGCCTCGAAGCTGTCCACGGTCCTCGACAGCGGTCCGTCGCGGCCCTCGGGGCGCAGGTCCGGATCGACGTCGTACGCCCGACCCTTGGGCGTGGAGGCGGTGAGCAACGACACGAGCGCCCCGCTGACCCGGACCGCCTCCTCGCGGGCGTCCTGCGGGTCGGCGCCGTCGCGGGGCGTGTGCACGAACACCACATCCACATCGGACACGTAGTTCAGCTCCTCGCCCCCGAGCTTCCCCATGCCGACGACCGCCAACCGGGCTGCCGGGCTCCCTCCCCCGGTCCGGTCGTGGAGGAACCGCACGGTGGCGTCCAGCACCCCGTCGGCCAGGTGGGCGAGCTCGGCCGCGACGTCGTCGACGCTGATCTCGCCGGTCAGATCCCGGGCCGCGATCGCTGCGGTCCAGCGGCGGCGCACGGCCGCTGCGGCCGCCGACCGGTCGTCCTCGTCCGCATCCTCCAGCGCCTCGACGACCTGGGCGGCGACCACCTCGGCGCTCACCGGGATCGGTTCACGCAGCCCCGCCAGCGCCTCGGCGTCGTGCGCGAGGAGCCGACCCAGTGGCCGGGAGGCCCCCGCGACCACCAGGAACCGCTCCAACCATGCGTCGTCCCGGCGGAGGTCGACGAACCGGTCCGGCTGCTCGACGGCGACCGCGCACAGCGCCTCGAGTGCATCCTCGGGCGCCGCGGTGTACGAGACGGTCTCGACCAGCTCGACGGTCTCCGGGTGCGGCCCGTCGTCGCCCCAGAGGCCGGCGTCCCGCAGCCGACCCCGCGCCCGCTCGGGGGACAGGCCTGCAGCGGCGAGCTGCGCATCCGGTGTGGCTGTGCGACCACCCTCCCGGTCGCTCATGCGTCCCGGGCGCAGGTCTCGAGCCACGGGGCAGCCGGGCGCACCGACGTTGGAGGCGAGCCGGGCCCGCCCATCAGAGCATGGGGAGGTAGCGGTCCAGCTCGTACGGGGTGACGTGGCTGCTGTACGAGCGCCACTCCTGGTACTTGTTGCGCAGGAAGAAGTCGAAGACGTGCTCACCGAGGGCCTCGGCGGCGAGCTCGGAGCGTTCCATCACCTCGAGGGCCTCCCCGAGGTCGGCCGGCAGCTGGGTGATGTCGCTCGCCGCCCGCTCCGCGTCGGTCATCTCGTAGATGTTGTCGTACGCCTCGTCGGGCAGCTCGTAGTTGTCCTCGATGCCTTTGAGGCCGGCCGCGAGGATCACGGAGAACGCCAGGTACGGGTTGGTGGAGGGGTCCGGGGCGCGGTACTCGATCCGCGTCGAGGCGCCCTTCTTCGGCTTGTACATCGGCACCCGCACGAGCGCACTGCGGTTGTTGCGTCCCCACGAGACGTACACCGGCGCCTCGAAGCCCGGGACCAGCCGCTTGTACGAGTTCACCCACTGGTTGGTCACGGCGGTCAGCTCACGCGCGTGGACCAGCACACCGGCCGTGAAGGACTTGGCGACCTTGGACAGGTGGTACTCGTCGGAGGGGTCGTGGAAGGCGTTGCGGTCGCCCTCGAACAGCGACAGGTGCAGGTGCATCGCGCTGCCCCACTCCTCCTCCAGGGGCTTGGGCATGAACGTCGCGTACACGCCCCGCTGGAGCGCCGTCTCCTTGACGACCAGCCGGAAGGTCATGATGTTGTC
>CAZHZQ010000280.1:0-3240 GCA_964537235.1 uncultured Actinomycetota bacterium
CGCAGCATGAACAGGGTGCCCTCGCCGACGAGATCCTTCGGGAGCGGGACCAGGGCCTCGACGCGCTCCTCGGCGACGACCGGCGCACCCGCGGCGATCTCGCCGATCAGTGGGACGTTGCGGGTCGCCTCGGGGCGTACCTCGAGATCGGTGTCGGGATCGACCCGGACCTCGAGGGCGCGCGGCTTGGTCGGATCGCGGCGCAGGTACCCCTTGATCTCGAGCTGGGCGAGCTGTGCGTGGACCGACGACGGCGAGGACAGGCCCACCTCGTCACCGATCTCGCGCACCGACGGCGGGTACCCCCGCTCGTCGAGATGCTCGTGGATCACCTCGAGGATCGCGCGTTGCCGGTCGGTCAGATCGTCGCGTGCGGGTGTCACCTGCGCTCCTCCATTTCGGGCTGGTGCCGGGCTGGTGCCGGGCTGGTTCCGGGTTGGTCCCGGGCTGGTCCCAGGTTTCCCCGGGCTGGCCCCGATCGTCCGCCGATCCCGGCGAACTCACGTTCGGGACGAACCGTAGCGCGTCGCGCCCCCGGGAGCAAACATCTGTTCGACTTGACGACGAACACCCGTTCGTCCACACTGCGAACGGAGGTACCGAACAGACGTACGTATGTCACACCCGCGACGTACCGTCCGGACCAGTCGACGAGGAGCCAGAGGTGACCCGAACGAGCCGCCCGCAGCAGACGCCCCAGACGCCCCCCACGCCCCCCGTGCCCACGCAGATGACGTACTGGAAGCGGCGCGCCGGGGTCGCCGTCACGGTCGTGGGTACCGCCCTGCTGCTCGTGCTGGGGTCCGGCTACGGCGGAGCCGAGGCCGACCTGGCCCGCCCCGACGTGTCCGGCCACGCGACCGTCGAGCCGGGCGAGACCCTGTGGGACGTCGCCGTCACCAACGCCCCCGACGGGGTCGACCCGCGCTCCTACCTCGCCCGCATCCGCGACGTCAACGGTCTCGACGGAGCCACCGTCCCCGCGTGGACCGTGGTGCTCCTGCCCGCGAACTGATCCGGTCCCCGATCAGGACGCGTGCCGCTTCGGCGGAGCCTCCTTGCGCAGGGACTTCAGTTCCTTCTCGAAGTCCTCGGCGCCCTGGAAGTCCTTGTAGACGCTCGCGAAGCGGATGTAGGCGGTCTCATCGAGGTCCCGGAGCTGGGCGAGCACCTGGAGGCCGACCTGCTCGCTGGTGACCTCGTTGCCCTGATCGCGCAGCCCCGACTCGACCGCGGCCACGGCGTGCTCGATCTCGTCGGCTTCGATCCGGCCCTTGCCGGCCCGGGCGATGCCCTCCCGGACCTTGCTGCGGTCGAAGGCGACCACGGCCCCGCTGCGCTTGGACACCATCAGGTCGGGCAGCTCGACCCGCTCGAAGGTGGTGAAGCGGTCGCCACACCCCTGGCACTCGCGACGCCGGCGCACGACCTCGTTGTCCCGGGAGGGACGCGAGTCCACGACGCGGTCGCGGTCCTCGCCACACGACGGACAGCGCAACCGGCACCTCCAGACCACTACATGTTGTGGGTGGCCCACGCTACCGGTCGAGGTGCTCCGGTCCGAGCATCTGCCGCGTCGCCAGCCTCGTGCGCCGAGCGCACACGCGCGTCCGTCGGGGGCACGGATGCCGTGGTCCTCACGCGTGGACGTCAGGCGACCAGCAGACGGACGGCGGCGATCGTGAGCGCGACCAACAGCAGGTTCACGAAGGTCCGCTCGCTGATCCGGTCGAGCACCGACTCGCCGAGCCAGTTGCCGACCATGGACGTCGCGGCGGCGAGTGCGGCGACCGGCAGGACGGGCACCGTCAGGACGCCCACGACGGCGAACACGACCGTCTTCAACAGGTGCTGCACGGCGTTGACGGAGGCGTTCGTCCCGACGAACCGGTGACGCGCGAGGCCGTACCCGTTGAAGAACGGCGCCGAGAACGGCCCGGACCCGCCGACGGTCGCCGACAGGATCCCGCTGGCGGCGCCGACCCCCGCGAACCCCCGCAACGGCACGCCGATCGCCGGCGGTGAGGACCGCCGGACGAGCCGTTCGGCGACGAACGTCAGCAGCAGGAGCGCGATCCCGATCTGGATCGCCCGCGTCGGCAGGCGTGGCAGCGTGGCGGCTGCGACGATGACGGCCGGGACCGCCCCGACCAGGAACCAGCCGGCGACCGCCCGCTCGACGTGTCCCCGGAACAGCCAGGCGCGTTGCGCGTTGCTGAGCAGCAGGACCGGCGCCGTGAGCCCGACCACCTCCTTGGGACCCAGCGGCGTGAACCCCGACAGCGCCGCGATCAGCGTGAGCCCACCGCCGACCCCGGCGACGGTGGTCAGGAAGCCGGCGATCAGCCCGCCGACCCCGGCCAGCAGCAACGTGAGCAGGTCCATGGCCCGTCCTACCCGACGACCGCTGGGGGGAGGGTGAGGTCCCGCCCACGCGGAACCTTCCGGTCAGTGACGCTCGGCCCAGACGTGGCGCCCCTCGGTGCCGTCGTCGATCTGGTACTCGTCGATGATCTCGAGTCGACCGTCCTTGCGACGCTGCACACGCGAGTGTCCCCAGCCCTTGATGGTCTCGTGGTCCCTCCACGTGTGCACGAACCGGTAGCGCAGGGAATCCCCGACGAGCACGCCCGCACCCTCGCCGTCGGTGACGTGGCCCCCCGAGTAGCTGACGAGGACCCGACGGCCCTCCTGGAGGAACTTGGCGACGGATCCCTTGGCCATCTGCTCGGGCTCGTGGGCCTCGTTGTCGAGCGTGAACGTCAACCCGTGCAGGTCGTACCCGTCGTCGTCCGCGCGGTGCAGCCCCGCCTCCCAATCGGCCCGCGTCAGCGCGTAGCCCCACTCGGATGCCACGCCCCCGTCGGGTTCCTCGAAGGCGTCGCGGTACCGGGCCTCCATCCGGAACCCGGCGGCGTTGAACGCCCGCTGCATCCCCACGTTGTCCTCGTGGGTGCGGCCCTCGAGCCGCCGCAGATCCGGCCGGTCGGCGAAGTGGTGGTCGGCGAGCTGGCGCAGCACCTCGCGCCCCACACCGCGCCCCCGCGCGTCGTGGGTCACACGGATGTCCAGGATCCCGTCTCTCGACGACAGGTTGCGCGCGAACGCGACACCGGCGGGTTCCCCGTCGACGATCACGGCCCAGCCGACCTGCTCGTCGGAGGCCCAGACCCCCTCGGCGAGCTCGGCGGCCAGTTTCCCCTCGACCCACCCGAAGGGGCGCGCCAGGTCGTCGTACCC
>CAZHZQ010000281.1:0-3233 GCA_964537235.1 uncultured Actinomycetota bacterium
CCGACGAGCAGCGCCCCGACGAGCACGAGCGCCGCCTTGACGATCCCGAAGATGTCCAGGGTCGCCCGCCAGAAGACCAGCGGGGCGAGGAACACCGTCGCAGCGATCAGGACACGCTGGAGCTGCAAGCTCCGGTCGATGAGATCCTTGCGACGCTGAACCGGTGAACGGGTTCGGCGAGCCATAGGCAGGCGAGTCTATCGCCGGGCGTCGAGGGCGACCCACACGCCGCGCGCGGACCACAGCGACGTGCGGGTCGGCAAGCGTCGCACACGCGGCGCCTCATCGTGTATGCTGTTCTCACGACGTGATATCACCGTAAGGCAGCAGAGCGATGTCCGAGTTGGACCGAGCGATCGTGCGGTACGCGGAGGCGGTCGGCGCACCCGTCGAGGTGGCCGCCGAGGAGCTGGCCGTGTACCTCGACGACATCGCGCAGGCCCTCGATGCCGGGGCGATGCCGGTCGCAGACCAGGAGGCGCTCGAGCGGATCGACACCCCTACCTCCCCTACCGAGGCTGGGCTCGCGGTTCCGTGGCTGCGAGGAGAAGCCGCCCTCCACCGGATGCGGTCCACGGCGGTCGCGTTGGGTGAGGTGGCGGCTCGGCTGGACGTGTCCGACTCCGCGCTGCGGCGGGTGATCGGATCGACCACAGGACCGGACGTCGAGCTCCTCGGCTTCAAGGACTCGCGTGGCGCCTGGCGGGTGTTCGCCTACCAGCTACCCGGTGCCGATGGAGGAGGGGGCGAGCCGGCCACCCGCGTCGGCCGCCGGGTCCAGCGGGCGCTGCCGCCCGGGATGAGCCCAGTCGCGGTCGCGGCCTGGTGGGACGCACCGAACGCCGCCCTCTACCTCGACGGACGCGAGCTGAGCCCCCGCCGGTGGGTGGCCGACGGCCTGGACCCCGACCAGGTCGTCGCGGCCGCCGAGCACGAAGACGCCGCGTGACCGAGCGCCTCCCCCCGGCGCCCGCCCCCCAGGACCTGCCGGAGCGGGACGACGGCGAGGTCATCACCCTGCCAGCTGGCGGGGTCTGGGCGCGGCTCTACCTCCACGCAGGACGCCATCCGATCCGCTGGGACCGGTTCCGGTCGTCGCCGCTGCCGAGCCCGGGACGATTCGACGCCTTCGGTGCGCCGGATGTCGGCGGGGTCGCCTACGCCGCGATCCCGTTCGGGGAGGGTGGCCCGGGACAGACCGTCCACCCGGTGCGGCCAGGAGATGCGTCCGCCCTGGCGACCTGTGTGGCGGAGGCAGCGCAGGACACCCGCACGCTCGACCGGCTCGACCAGCGCAGCTTCGCGGTCGCCGAGCTCACCCAACCGCTGCGGCTCCTCGACCTGCCCTCCGACTGGTCGACCCGCGCGGGCGCCGGGGCGCACCTGTCGACGGCCCCACGCCGGGAGACGAGCCGGTGGGCGGTGTCGATCGCCTCCCGATGGGCGGACGTCGACGGCGTCGCGTACGTCGCCGCGACGAGGCCCGCCGGGCGAGCCATCGCCCTGTGGTCACCCCGCGCTCGCGACGCGGTTGGTTCGTCACGGCTCCTGCTGCTACGAACCCTCGATGACCCGGCGCTGCGCGGGGCGCTGTCCTGGGCCGCCCACGTCACCGGCGTCCAGCTCCTCGCTAGCGGTTGAAGACAGCCATCGGCACCCACTATCGGTACCCCAACGACCCACCACGGGCACTACACGGTGGACGTAACGACCCAGTTCTTGTGGGTGAAGTCCGAGAAGTCGGGATTCGAATCCGAGCAGTCCACAGGTGGGTTCTCAGTCGAATCCGCATTGACGCAGGCCGTGATGATCTCCCGGTCACCGTCCGCCACGATGACCTCGTAGTCGAACGTCGCAACACCGCCCGCATCGGTCGGCTCGTCTCCTTCGCCGGTCACCGGCGGGTCGGTGTACGTCGTGGCTCCCTCGGCGTGGAAGTGGACTTGTTCCCCAGGTACCCCATTCCCGTACTGATCGATGACCATGGCTTCAACCGAGTGGGCACCAGCCGCGAGACCCGTCCCCGGCGCGGCTTCCTCAACCGTGTTCGTCGCTTCCGCGGTGATCATCACGATCGCAACGGGATCCCCAGCCTCCCAGGTCTTGGTCACCGAAGCATGTAGATCACCGGACTCCGGACAGTCCGCCGGCGGGGTGCCGGACGCGGTCGTGCAGGCGTCGATCGTGTGTTGCTCGGCGATCGTCGACGTGTACGTGAAGGCCGCCTGCCCGTTCGCATCAGTGTCGTCGACCGTCTCGGTCGCTTCGCCCCGGATCTCGAAACGCACGTCGGCTCCGGGCACCGGGTTGTTGAACTCGTCGAGCACGGTCGCCGTCACCGTGTGCTGCTCGCCGACCGTGTTCGTTTCGCTGTCCGGACCAAGGGCGAGCGTTGCCGGAGCGCCCGCCTCCCAGGTCTTGGTCTGGGAGTCGGTCAGCTCAGTCGGAGTTGTGTTGCAGTCGCCCGGTGTCGACCCGTCCTCGGTGGTGCAGGCGGTGATGGTGTCCTCGCCGAGCGAACCGTCGTTCTTGTACGTGAACGTGGCCTGCCCGTTCGCGCCGGTGGTCGTGGTGGTAGTGGTGGTCTCCACTCCGTCCACCTCGAACCGGACGACGGCGCCCGGCACGGGGTTGTCGAACTCGTCCTCGACGGTTGCCGTCACCGTGTGCTGCTCACCGACGGTGTTGATTGCCTCGTCGCTGTCCAGGAAGAGTTCGGCCGGCCCTGCGGGTTCCCATGTCTTGGTGGCCGTTTCGGTCACGTCCGCCTGCTCACACGTGCCGGGGTCGCCGCCGTCGGCGTCCGTGCAGGCGGTGATGGTGTCCTCGCCCAGCGAACCGTCGTTCTCGTACGTGAACCTGACCTGGCCGTCGTCGTCGCTGGAACTCGACCCGTAGCCCGAGTCCCCGACGGTGCCCGTCACCTCGAACCGCACGGTGGCGCCCGGGAACGGGTCGCCGACCTGGTCGAAGACCGTGGCGGTCACCTGGTGCTGTGTCCCGGCGGGGTTGGCGTCGTCCGTGGGTTGGAGGTCGATGCGTGAGGCGACGCGCGGCTGCCAGTCCTTGATCGCCTCGTCCTGCGGACCGGTGTTGGTGTCGCAGTCGGCCGGTTCCGAGCCGTCGGTGTTCGCACAGGCGACGATCGTGTCCTGGCCCTCGGTGTCGCTCGAGTACGAGAAGCTGGCCTGACCGTCGGCGTCGGTCGTCGCGGTCGCCTCCTGCTGGGTGGT
>CAZHZQ010000282.1:0-3204 GCA_964537235.1 uncultured Actinomycetota bacterium
CCATCGCGCACGCGATCCCGGAGCGGTCGCTGCGGATCGCGTTCACGGTCCTGCTCGCCGTGACCGCTGCCCGGCTGCTGCTGGGCGCGGCGCCGACCGGGGAGGGGTTCGCGGCGCCGGCGTTCACGCTGCCGGCCGTCCTGGCTCACCTGGCGGTCGGGCTCGCCAGCGGCACGGCATCGTCCCTGCTCGGGATCGGCGGTGGGGCGGTCATCGTCCCGGCGCTGGTCATCCTCCTCGGGTACGGGCAGCACCTCGCGGAGGGCACCTCGCTGGCGGTCATCGTGCCGACCACGCTGGTCGGCGCGTGGACCCACGCGCGTCGGGGGTACACCGACTGGAGCCTGGGATGGCGCCTCGGTGGCGCGGGGCTCGTCGGGGGGCTGCTCGGGGCGCAGGCCGCGCTGTCCCTCCCGGGCGCGGTGCTCGCCCGGGCCTTCGGCGGCCTGCTCGTGGTCGTGACCGGACTCTTCATCCTCCGCTCTCGCGGCGACGTCGAGGGCGGCGCGGGCGACGGCACCTCGGAGCTCGAGGTCCGACCCCTGGCCCCGGACCTGACCGACGACTGGCTCGCCTTCTTCGACGACCGGGCCTTCCCGGACGGGCACGACTGGGACGGCTGCTACTGCTACTTCGACCGCTACCCGGGGTCGAGCCAGGAGTTCGACCCCGGGGAGGCCGAACGCAACCGGCAGGTGATGGCCTCGTTGCTGGAGGCCGGACGCGTCCGCGGCTGGCTGGCGTACGTCGACGACCGGCCGATCGGCTGGCTGCACGCCACCTCCCGTCTGGAACTGCCCCACCTCAAGGTCGACGCGCCCAGGCCGGGGCGCGGCAAACGGGTCGGGGTCATCGCGTGCTTCGTCGTCTCGCCCGAGCAGCGCCGGCGGGGCGTCGCCAGGGCGCTGCTCGAGGCGGCGGTCGAGGCGTTCGGGTACCAGGGGTTCGACACGGTCGAGGCGTACCCGCATCGGGATCCGTCCGATCCGCAGCGTGCCTACCGCGGCCCACGGGGCCTGTTCGAGGACGCCGGATTCCAGGTTGCCCACGAACTGGACCACCACCTGGTCATGCGGCGCTCACTCCGCGCTTGACCACGGCGGTGCTGACGGCTCGATGCCGGCGCGCAACCACCCGTCGGCGATCCCGCCGCCGGACACCCACGGCCCCGACAGGGCCTCGGTGAGGACGGAGCCGGACCCGCCGGGGCGCAGCCGCTCGACCATCCGCCCGACCGTCGACATCGGCGTGATCCCCACCCCTCGCAGGTGCGCCCGCAGGGGCAGCACGGCCGGGCCGTCGGCGGACAGGACCTCGAAGGCGACGTCCAGGCTCCGCTGCTCGTCCAGCCACGCGAACAGCGCGGCGAGGTCCGGCGGCTGCACGGGGGCGACCGGGTTCTCGAGCGTGGTGCCGTCGAGCGGGACCCGGGCGAGCGCGTGGCGCACCTCGTCGGAGTCGATCAGCGACGAACGCACCGCGGTCGCCGGGAACGGGGACTCCCGGGCGAGGAGCTCGACCTCCGCCGCCACCCGGCGCAGCGGATCACCCGCGTCGGGCGACGCACCGGCGATCGACAGGACCAGCAGCCGACGGATGCCGGCCCCCACCGCCGCGGACAGCACCGTTGCCGCCTGCTCGACCACGAGCTCCGCAGACGGGGTCAGCGGGTCGACCCCCAGGTGCACGACGGTGTGGACCTGCTCCATGGCGGTCTCGAGGTGCCCCTCGTCGAGCAGCGAACCGCTGGCCACGATCGCCCCCGACCGCCGGACCTCTCCGATCGGGGCGTCGGGGGAGCAGAACGCACGTACCTGCCCGCCGGTGGCCGCGACCGAGCCGACGATGAGACGTCCGAGCGACGACCCGCCCCGGGTGACGAGGACCGGCATCAGGCCGACACCGTCGGACGCCGTCGTGACGGACGTCCGTCCTCGCTGCGCCCCTCCCTCACGGGATCGTGAACACCTGCGGCAACATGTTGCCGGATCCGTTCACGATCGTGGGACGGACCATCAGAGCCGAGCCGTTCGCTGTCGCGCTCACAAGCGCGCGGGTTCGGAGTAGTCGCCCCAGACCTCTTGGAGAGCTCTCGAGATCTCGCCGACGGTGGCTTCGGCGCGGACGGCGTCCATGATGACCGGCACGAGGTTGACGTCGTCGTCGCCGGCGGCCTGCTTCAGCTCGTCGAGGGCGGCCTCGACCGCGTCGCCGTCGCGGTCCGCACGCACCTGCTCGACCCGTTGCCGCTGTTCGCGCTCGATCTCGTGGGAGATGCGCAGGATCTCGAGCTCGTCGTCCTCCTCCTCGTCGGTGTGGGCGTTGACCCCCACGATCTTGAAGTCGCCCTTCTCGACCTTCTTCTGGAACGTGAACGCGGCGTCGGCGATCTCGGACATGAACCAGCCGTCCTCGATCCCCCGCAGGATCCCCTCCATCATCGTCCCGTCGGGCGACATCGACTCGATCTTGTCGAAGTAGTCCTCGGCCTGGCGTTCCAGCTCGTCGGTGAGCTCCTCGACGAACCACGATCCGCCCAGCGGGTCGATCACGTTGGCCACGCCGGTCTCCTCGGCGATGACCTGCTGCGTGCGCAGCGCCACCTTCGCCGCGTGATCGCTGGGCAACGCGAGCACCTCGTCCATCGCGTTGGTGTGCAGCGACTGGGTCCCGCCGAGCACGGCGGCCAGCGCCTCGATCGCGGTGCGGGTGATGTTGTTGTCCGGCTGCTGCGCCGTCAGCGACACCCCGGCGGTCTGGGTGTGGAACCGCATCAGCTGTGCCTTCTCGGCGGTCGCGCCGTACCGCTCGGTCATCCACCGGGCCCAGATGCGGCGGGCCGCACGGAACTTGGCGATCTCCTCGAAGAAGTCGATGTGCGCGTCGAAGAAGAACGAGAACCTCGGCACGAAGTCGTCCGGGTCCAACCCCCGGTCCATGCCCAGCTCCACGTACGCGAACCCGTCCGCCAGTGTGAACGCCAGCTCCTGCGCCGCCGTCGAACCGGCCTCACGGATGTGGTAGCCGGAGATCGACACCGGGTGGTAGCCCGGCACGTTCTGCGTGCAGAACTCGATCAGATCACCGATCAGGCGCAGGTGCGGCCGCGGCGGGAACAGCCACTCCTTCTGCGCGATGTACTCCTTGAAGATGTCGGTCTGCAACGTCCCACCCAGATCGGCCAACCCGAAGCCCTGCCGCTCG
>CAZHZQ010000283.1:0-3199 GCA_964537235.1 uncultured Actinomycetota bacterium
CGATGACCGCCGCCAACACGGTCGCCGAGGCGCGGCGGGTGATCCGGCGCCGGCGACGCGCAACGCGCCCCGCCGTCCACGTCTCGAGCGTCGACATGCCAACTCCTTCGTACCTACCAACGAACCGCGTCGTACCTACTGTCGTACCTACTAACGAACCGCGTCGCCGTGTGTGACGTGCGTAGTGCACACCGTCATCCTAGGCGGTTCCACGGACACAGTTCCACACCGCCCCTCCGGATTCCTGCCTCCGATCCGGGAAATCTCCGACCGACCCGCCCACGTGCGATCGGCGGCACCAGTGCCGCTTCCGCGGCGACGAGCCCCGACCTCCGTAACCTCACGGCGTGCGGCTACGCCATCATGCCACGGTCTGCCTGCTCGCTGTCCTCGCGACCGCGTGTGCCGACGTGGTGGTCCTCGAACCGGGCGACCCGGTCACCTTCGTCCAGCAGCCGCAGACCTCCCACGTGCTGGCGGCGGACGGCACGGTCCTCGCCCAACTGCACGCCGAGCAGGACCGTGAGGACGTCACGCTCGACACGATGTCCGACGACCTCGTCGCCGCGGTCGTCGCCGTGGAGGACCGACGGTTCTTCCTGCACCGTGGCGTCGACGTTCCCGCGATCGTGCGCGCCGGGGTCCGCAACGTCGAGGCGGGCGAGATCGAGGAGGGTGGTTCGACGATCACCCAGCAGTACGTCAAGAACACGATCCTGGGCCCCGTCCGGACGCTTGAGCGCAAAGTCAAGGAGGCGGCGCTCGCCTACCAGCTGGAGCAGCGCTACTCCAAGGAGGAGATCCTCGAGCGCTACCTGAACACGATCTACTTCGGGCACGGCGCGTACGGGGTACACGCGGCGGCGACCCGCTACTTCGACCGACCGGTCGCCGAGCTGTCGCTGGACCAGGCGGCGCTGCTGGCCGGCCTCATCCGTTCGCCGGCCACCTACGACCCCTACAGGCATCCCCAGCGAGCCGCCGACCGGCGCCAGGTCGTGCTGGAGGCGATGGTCGCCACCGGACGCATCTCGCGGGCCGAGGCCGACGACGCGGCCGCGGTCGAGGTCGACCTGGCTCCCCTCGACACCGACCGGCGGTGGCGCGCCCCGTACGCCGTCGAGGAGGTCCGCCGCACGATCGCCGGCGACGGGGAGCGCCTCCGCATGCTCGGCGAGGACCGTGACGAACGCCTGAGTGCCCTGTACACGGGCGGGCTGCGCATCCACACGACGATCGACCCCGGCTGGCAGTCCCACGCCGAGCAGGCCGTCGCGGGGGTCCTCACCGAACCCGATGATCCGTACGCCGCGCTGGTCGCCACCGATCCGACCAGCGGCGCGATCCGCGCGCTCGTGGGCGGCCGCGACCTCCACTCCCCCGACGATCCGTACGCCAGCTTCAACCTCGCCACGCAGGGTCGACGCCAGGTGGGGTCGGCGTTCAAGCCGATCGCGCTCGCCGCCGCCCTGTCCCAGGGCGTGCCCCTGGAGCGGCGGTTCCCGAGCGGGGCGTCGGCCACCCTCGACGACCCCGCCTGCCGCACCGACGGCGGGGCGTGGGAGGTCGCCAACTACGACGGCCGTTCCTACGGGGCGCTCAGCCTGCGCGAGGCCACCGTGCACAGCGTCAACACCGTCTACGCACGGCTCGCCGCGGAGCTGGGCCCGCGGGCGATCCTCGCGACGGCCCGCAACCTCGGGATCGGCGGCGACCTGCCCGAGGTCTGCTCCCTGGCGCTCGGGGCGGGCGAGGTGAGCCCGCTGGACATGGCCGAGGCCTACCAGCCCCTGGCGTCCCTGGGGCGCCAGCATCCGGCCCACCTGATCGCGCGGATCGAGACGTCCGACGGGCAGGTGCTCTACGAGCACGACGAGGAGGGCCGCCGGGTCCTCGACGAAGCGGTCGCCCACCTGGTCACCCGTACCCTCCAGGAGGTCGTGCGCCGCGGGACCGGGGTCCGGGCCAACATCGACCGACCGCAGGCCGGCAAGACCGGGACCACCGACGACAGCAGCGACGCCTGGTTCATCGGCTACACGCCCGACCTGGTCGCCTCGGTGTGGGTGGGCTTCCCGGAGGGGCGCATCCCGATGGAGCCGCCCCGGACCCGCATCCGGGTCGAGGGTGGCCGCTGGCCGGCGGAGATCTGGGGCGCCTTCGCCGGCGCGGTCCTGGACGGGGTTCCCCCGGCGGAGTTCGACGTTCCCGCGGTCGACCTCGTCACGGTCGAGGTGGACCTGTCACGCAACTGCCTCCCGAACCCGTACACGCCCCCCGAGCTGATCGGACCGCGCGAGTTCCTGCGCGGGACCGCTCCCACCGAGATGTGCGAGGAACCCACCGGCCCCCCCGAGGACGCCGTCCCCGACGTCCTGGGTCTGACCCGCGACATCGCGGTACGCCTGCTGGAGTCCAAGGGGTACCGGGTCGAGGAGCGCCCCGTGGTCTCCCGCGTCTACCCGCCCGGGTACGTGGTCGGCCAGGATCCGGCGCCCGGAGGCACGGTCGCTCCGGAGTCGGGTCACGTGCTGCTCACCGTGTCCGTCAACACCCGCGAGCGGGCGCAGGTGCCGGACGTCGTCGGGCTCGGCGTCGACGAGGCGATCGAGGTCCTCGAGGTCGACGGCTGGGTGGTGCAGCAGCAGGTCGGCTGCCCGGCGGCGGGGTGCCCCGACGACGCAGTCGCGGGCGCGGTCTACGCGCAGGACCCGGTCGCGGGCGAGACCGTGAAGCGCTACTCGTACGTGACCCTGCGGGTCTACCCCGACGACGCCTGACCGGGCGCGCGATCGTCCGCGTTCTTGGGAGCGTCCTTGTGGCGGACGTAACGGCTGACCTCCGGGACGTCGGTGATCCAGAAGCGCCACGGCACGTCCGGGGCGCTGCGCACACCCGTCCGCGGCCCCTGTCCGAGGCGTTCGGGCTCCGGCCGCCAGCCGTCCTCCTCCAGACGGATCGGCGAGTCCGGATCCGTGAGGTCGATCCCGTCGTGCTCCCGGTCGATCGCCAGGCCCTGGGTGAGCCGCCCCGGACCGCGCAGCAGATCGCGTTCGGCGTGCTTCGGGCCGCGTCGACGGCGGATCCGCTCGCGCCCCGCCAGGGGTACCGCGGCTCGCAGCAGCACGGCCTCGCCCCGCCCTCCCTCGCCGCACACGACGTTCATGCAGTGGTGCATCCCGTAGGTGAAGTACACGTA
>CAZHZQ010000284.1:0-3199 GCA_964537235.1 uncultured Actinomycetota bacterium
CGTGCGCTGCCGTGGCGCTGCCGTATCGGGCGTACCGGGCACCTCAAGACGTGGCTCAGGACGTGGCTGCCGAGGCGGGGACGTCCACGTCGAGGTGCTCCCGGATGAGCCCCCGCAGCGATGCGACGTCGAGCGGTCCGCTGTGACGGTGCACGATCGTGCCGTCCGGGTCGATGAAGACCGTCGTCGGCATCCCCCGACCCTGCACGGAGCGGAAGTACGACCCGTCGTCATCGACGACCAACCGGTAGGTCACGCCCGTGCGCTCGGCCAGCGTGCGGGCCTTCTCGACGCTGTCGTCCTGGTCGATCCCGACGAACGTGACCTGACCCTGGAGCTGTCGGTGCACCTCCTCGATGTCCGGCATCTCCTCGACGCAGAAGGCACACCAGGTGGCCCAGAAGTTGAGGACCGCCGGCTCGCCCGCCAGGTCGTCGGGGATCCGGAGGGCGCCGTCACCGTCGAGGTCCGGCAGCTCCGCAGCAGGGAGCGGTGTCCCACCCTGCAGCGCCCCGAGCGGCGAGGGCGCGGTGACCCCGTCGTCGGGAGCGGCGTCGCCGGAGTTCGAGCACGAGACGGTCAACAGGGCGGCGAGGATCAGCGGGATCGTGGCTCTCATCTCACTCTGACAACGTGCGCGACGACCCCGCGAGTTCCGACGCGACCTCGCCGGCCACCGAGACCACCTCGTCGACCGTGTCGTCGTCGTGCGCCAGCGACGTGAACAGGACCTCGTACCCGGAGGGCGCCAGGTAGACGCCCCGATCGAGCAGCGCGTGGAAGAAGCGTCCGTACCGCTCGTGGTCCGCCGCTCGCGCCCCGTCGTAGTCGCGGACCGCGACGTCGCCGAAGACGATCCCGGCGAGCGTGCCCACCTGCCGCACCGTCACCGGGACGTCGGCCGCCGCGAACGCCTCCCGCAGGCCCTGCACGAGCCGGCCGGTCGTGTCCTCCAGATCCGCGAACGCGCCCTCCGTGAGCAGGCGGACCTGGGTGAGACCTGCGGCGACGGCGACGGGGTTTCCGGACAGCGTGCCCGCCTGGTAGACGGGACCGGCCGGAGCCAGCTCGTCCATGACCTCGGCACGTCCACCGAAGGCCGCCAGGGGGAACCCTCCCCCGATCGCCTTGCCCATCACGGTCAGGTCGGGCGTGACGCCGTAGCGCCCCTGCGCCCCGGCGCGTCCGAGCCGGAACCCGGTGATGACCTCGTCGAACACGAGCAACGCCCCGCTCCGGTCAGCCCGGTCACGCAGCGCGGTGAGGAAACCCTCGTCGGGTGGGACCAACCCCATGTTCGCGGCGACCGGTTCGCAGATGATCGCGGCGAGCCGGTCGCCGTGCCCGTCCAGGGCCGCGTCGACGGCCTCCAGGTCGTTCCAGGGGACCACGAGGGTGTCGGCGGCGGCACCCTCGGTCACGCCCGGCGACCCGGGGATCGACAACGTCGCGACCCCGGAGCCGGCGTCGACGAGCAGCGCGTCGCTGTGACCGTGGTAGTGGCCGGCGAACTTGAGGATCCGGTCGCGACCGGTGGCGCCCCGGGCGAGACGGATCGCGCTCATGGCCGCCTCGGTGCCCGAGCTGACGAGGCGGACCTGATCGAGTCCGGGCACGGCGTCGACCAGCGCCTCCACGAGCTCGACCTCACCCGGCGTCGGCGCCCCGAACGTGGGACCGGCCTCGACCGCATCACGCGCTGCGGCGATCACCTCGGGGTGGGCGTGACCCAGGGGCAGCGGTCCCCAGGACTGCACGAGGTCGATGTACCGGTTGCCGTCGGCATCCCACACGTGCGGGCCGGAACCGCGCACCAGGAACGGCGGGGTCCCGCCCACCGACCCGAAGGCCCGGACCGGCGAGTTGACCCCGCCCGGGATCACCCGGCGGGCGCGGTCGAACAGCTTCTCGGAGGAGGGACGGTCCATGCCGCGAGCCTACGTTGTTGCGAATCGGGGTCAGATTTGTTCAACATGTTGAACTTTTTTCACCCCGATCCGCAACAACTGGGCGGTCCCGTAGCCTCGACGGCCGCGACGACGAGAGGGTCCCGGTGGGTCTCGGCACGAAGCTCGGGGTGACGTTGGCCGGCGCCGGGGCGTTGACCGCCGCCGCTGCCGGTGGCTGGCGCGTCGCCAACGAACTGCTGACCCCGACGTCCCCCGAAGCGACCCGGGCGGACCCGTCCTCGGCGGGCGTGCCCTGGTCGGAGGTGACCTACCACTCGTCAGCAGGTCCGATGCCGGCCTGGCGGTTCGACCCGCCGTCCGCGAACGGGACCTGGGTGGTGTTCGTGCACGGCCGTGACGGTCACCGCGACCAGGTCCTCCCGTGGCTGTCCACGTTCGCGGACCACGGGCTGACGACCCTGGCGATCGCCTACCGCAACGACCGCGACGCCCCGCCCGACCCGGACGGTCTGTGCCACCTCGGGCACACCGAGTGGCAGGACGTCGAAGCCGCGGTCGTCCACGCGCTGGCCCACGGGGCCAACGATGTGGTGCTCGCGGGTCACTCGATGGGCGGGGCGGCGATCGGCGCGTTCCTTCGCACGTCCGCGCACGCGGACCGGGTCCGCGGCGCGATCCTCGACGCCCCGGTCCTGCACTGGCCTCCCGCGATCTGGAACGGTCTGGTGCGGGAGGGCGTGCCCCGGGCGGTCCTGCCGGTCCTGGTCCCCGCAGCGCTCACCACGATGTGGGCGCGCGCCGGGATCGACTGGGACGCCCTGGACCACGTGGGCAACGCGGCCGACTTCGCCACCCCGATGCTGATCCTGCACGGCCAGGACGACGAACGTGTCCCGTGCGGCACCAGCGCAGCGTTCGCGGGCGCTCGGCCCGACCTCGTGACCTACCTGCCGATCCCGGACGCCGGGCACGGGCAGGTGTGGGACGCCGACCCGGTGGCGGTGAGGACGGCCACCACGGCGTTCCTGTCGGCCCTGCCCGAGCGGCGCACCGACCGGGTGACCAACCGCGCGAAGCGCATCCTGCGGCGCGGGTGGCGCAAGGGGCGCCGCCGGATGTGGCCGGGTCCCGTCAGCCGGTGATCCTCACGGGGATGCTCAGCCGGTGATCATCTCGGCCAGGTCGGCCGCCCCGTACGTCAGCACGAGGTCGGCTCCGGCGCGCCGGGCGGACGTGACCGCTTCGAGCAGCACCCGGTCCCCGTCGATCCAGCCGCGCTCGGCGGCGGC
>CAZHZQ010000285.1:0-3198 GCA_964537235.1 uncultured Actinomycetota bacterium
GCGTCCGCCCCGTCGGTGGAGCCGTCAGATGCGTCCGCCCCGTCGGTGGAGCCGTCCGACGATCGCAGACCCGACGGGTCGTCGTCCGCCCCGCCGGCCTGCACCGGCAACCGCAGCTGGTCGACCTCGCGGTCCACCCGTCGCGGCGTCCGGTCGCGCGGGTCCTCGTCCATCCCGCTGTGCTCGTGGTCGATCAGCAACAGCCAGGCGGCCAGCGCGACGAACAACCCGAGCCACGCGTCGAGCATCGAGATGCGCGACTGGACGAACAGCAGCCCGTCGGTGGCCGCGAGGATCCCGGCCAGCGCCGCCGAGCCCCGCCAGCGCAGCAGCCGGACACCGATCAGGTACACGAGCAGCACCAGGAGGGTCCCGGCCACGGCGGACGAGATCCGCCAGCCGAACGCGTTGTCACCGAACAGCCGGATCCCTGCCGCGATCAACCACTTCCCGACCGGCGGGTGGACGGCGAAATCCGTCTCGACCCCGTGCGCCAGGTAGTCGTTGGCGTCTCCGACGTAGTAGGTCTCGTCGAAGATGATGCGGTCCGGGTGGCTCAGTGCGAACACGCGCAGGGCCCCCGCCACGAGGACGAGGAGGACCGGGATCAGGATGCGGACGCGTCGACTGGTCACAGGAGCGAGAGGTTACCCGCCGCGGCGACCCTCCCTGACGTCCTTCCTCGTCGACGGCGCAGGTAGGTTCGGCGCCGTCGACGAGGAAGGACGCCCCCGTGACCAGCGGCCGCCTCGTGGTCGTCTCGACCCCGATCGGCAACCTCGACGACCTGTCCGCGCGGGCCGCCGAGGCGCTGCGCAGCGCGGACCTCGTGGCGGCCGAGGACACCCGACGGACCGGCCGTCTGCTCGCCCACATCGGGGCGGAGACGCCCCAGACCTCCTACCACGACCACAACGCCGCCGAGCGGGCCCCGGAGCTGGTCGGACGGATCGAGGACGGGACCACCGTGGCTCTCGTCACCGACGCCGGCACGCCCGCTGTGTCCGATCCCGGCTACCGGCTGGTCCGCGGCTGCGTCGACGCCGGCCTGCGGGTGGAGGCCGTGCCCGGCCCCTCGGCGCTGCTGCACGCGCTGGTGGTGTCCGGTCTGCCGACGGACCGGTTCGTGTTCGAGGGCTTCCTGCCGAGGAAGGGCGCGGCCCGCCGCGAGCGGTTGGAGACGCTGTCCCGGGAACCGCGCACCGTCGTGCTCTACGTCTCACCGCATCGGGGCGAGGCGGACCTGACGGACCTCGCGCAGGCGCTGGGCGTCGACCGCCCGGCGGCGCTGTGCCGTGAGCTCACGAAGCTGCACGAGGAGGTGGTCCGCGCCCCGCTCGGCGACCTGGCGGAACGGGTCGCGGACGGGGGCATCCGCGGCGAGGCCACGCTGGTGGTCGACGGAGCGTCCGCGCCACCACCGGGGGAGCGCACGGACGAGGAACTGCTCGCCGCCGTGCGCCTGCGGATGGACGCGGGACTCGACAAGAAGACCGCGATCGCCGAGGCGGCGGCGGACCTGGCGGTCCCGAAGCGGGACGTCTACCAGGCGGTCGTGGACGCCGGCGGGTCCTGATCCCGGTCGTCCCGGTCGTCGGGTGCGGGCCTCGACCGGGGCGTGGTGGACGGCTGGTCCTGACGGCGTGAACCGCCGTTGCCACCCTGCTGACCCACCGGCCACGGAGGCAGGTCGGACCGGTCGCGGTCGGACGGGTCGCGGTCGGACGAGTGGTGGCGGGACGGTTCGGCCGCCGCCGGTTCCGGGGCGCGTGAGTGGCGCATGCTCTCGTCGAGCACGCCCACGCCCGCGACGCAGCCGCGACACAGGGCCTTCTCGCGGAAGGTCTCCAGCTCCTCCTCCTCGCCGCAGAACACGCACCGGTCGGAGGGCTTGGACAGGATCACCTGATCGCCCTCGACGTGCACCTCCACGGCATCACCCTCCCGGATCGACAGCGACCGGCGGATGCCCGCGGGGATCACCACGCGGCCCAGATCGTCGACCTTGCGTCGGATGCCGGTGTTGGTCACGGGAGCCTCGTTTTGGAGCGGATGACGGACGCGCGAGGGCGGTGCTGCGTGTGCCGCCCCCTCGATGGTCGCGAGCGTACGTCGGTACCGGAGCCGGCTGCAACGGGTCTGCGTGGCGGCGTGGGTAGGCTCGGCCTGCTTCGAACAGCCGGCCGGAACGGGCGCCCCAGACGATGTCCGACACCTTCTACATCACCACGCCGATCTACTACGTGAACGACGTGCCGCACCTCGGGCACGCGTACACGACGCTGGCCGCGGACTCCCTCGCCCGTTGGCGCCGCCTGCTCGGTCAGGACGTCTACTTCCTCACCGGCACCGACGAGCACGGCCAGAAGGTGATGCGCACCGCCCAGGAGCAGGGCAAGACCCCGATCGAGTGGGCGGACTCGATCGTCCCGCGGTGGCACGAGGTCTGGGACCTGCTGGGGATCACCAACGACGACTTCATCCGGACGACCGAGGAGCGGCACACCGCCCGGGTGCAGGAGTTCGTCCAGGACATCTACGACAAGGGCGACATCTACAAGGGCACCTACGAGGGCCCCTACTGCGTGTCGTGCGAGGAGTTCAAGGAGCCGGGCGATCTGCTCGAGGGGGACCTCTGCCCGATCCACGAGCGCCCGGTCGACCAGCTCGAGGAGGACAACTGGTTCTTCCGGTTGTCGGCCTACCAGGACCGCCTGCTCGAGCTGTACGACGAGCGTCCCGAGTTCGTGCGTCCCGAGGTCCGACTCAACGAGGTCCGCAGCTTCGTCGCCGACGGCCTGAAGGATCTGTCGCTGTCGAGGTCGACGTTCGACTGGGGCGTGCCCGTCCCGTGGGACGAGCACCAGGTGATCTACGTCTGGATCGACGCGTTGCAGAACTACATCACGGCCGCCGGCTACGGCACCGACGAGGAGCGGTTCGACCGGCTGTGGCCGGCCGACGTCCACCTCATCGGCAAGGACATCCTGCGCTTCCACGCCGTGATCTGGCCGGCGATGCTGATGGCTGCCGGGATCGAGCCGCCCCGACAGGTGTGGGCCCACGGGTTCCTGCTGGCGGGTGGCAAGAAGATGTCCAAGACCGGGTCGATCACCGCGGTCCACCCGCGCGACATCGTCGACGACTACGGGGCGGACACGCTGCGCTACTACTTCCTGCGCGAGATCTCGTTCGGGC
>CAZHZQ010000286.1:0-3179 GCA_964537235.1 uncultured Actinomycetota bacterium
CCGCGCCACTCCACCTCCGGACGCACCGGGGCGTAGGACACGCTGCCTCCGTTCACCTCGGCCAGGCCCCGCACGATCGCCAGGCCCAGGCCGGTGCCGCCCTTCTCGCGGCTCGTCTTGACATCGGCACGCGAGAACTTCTGGAACAGCTGGCTCTCGAAGTCCGGATCCACGCCCGGACCCTCGTCGGTGACGTCCAGCACCACGTCACCGTCCTCGGTCCGGGCGGCGACCGTGATCGGCGTGCGTCCGTACTTCTGTGCGTTGCGGACGAGGTTGACCACCATCCGGCGGCCGTGGTCCGGATCGACCCGTGCCCGTAGGTCCTCGGGGACGTCGACCACCACCCCCTCGGGTTCCGACAGCGTCTCGAGGGCCTCGGCCACGAACCGGCGGACCGGGACCGTCTCGGGAGCGGCGTTCAGCGACCCGGCGTCGAGGCGGGAGGCCACCATGAGGTCGTCGACGAGACGGAACAGACGCTTGGCCTGACGGTCGATCGCCGCGATGAACTGGTCGCGCTGCTCCGGTGTCAGCTGGTCGCCGCGCAGACGGAGGGATTCGGTGAAACCGAGGATCGAGGACAGCGGGGTGCGCAGTTCATGGGAGGTCATCGCCACGAACTCGCTCTTCATGTTCCCGGCCGCGCGCAGCTGCTCGTTGACGCTCTCGAGCTCCTCGGAGTGACGGCGCAGCTCGCGGCTGGCGAGCTCCAGTGCCCGGTGCGTACGCAGCCGCGACAACGTGCTCGTGAAGATGCCGGCGACGAGCTTCAGGGCGGAGATCTCCGTGCGGTTCCAGCGCTTCTCGTCGCGGACGGCGTCGAACCCGGCGAACCCCATCAGGTCGCCCTGCAGCACCATCGGGACGAGCAGCACGGAGCGGATCCCCTCGCGCTGGAACTCCTCGCGCTCGCCGACGGCCTCGGGAGGCAGGTCGGCGACCCGCGGAACGTGCACGACCTCCTGACGTTCCAGCTGATCCATCAACCACGCGAAGCGTTCGGCCGGGAGGTCCTGCAGGTTCGGCTGCTCCGCAGACACCCCCGGGGCCACCCACTCGTGCGTGTTGTCCGCCCGTCCCCCCCGGAGCAGGAACACGTACGCCCGGTCCACGCCGGCCATCGCCCCGATCTCGCCGAGGGCCCGTTCGATCTCGTCGTCGGTGTCCTCCGGGCGGATCGCCACGAACCGCGCGATGATGCGCATGATCACGTCTTCGAACGCGATGCGTTCCTGCAGCGCCTCCTCGGTGCGCCGGTGCTCGGAGATGTCGGAGAACGACGCGACGACGTCGGGGCCGCGCCCGTTGCCTTCGGTCGGGACCAGGTGGGTGTTGACCCGCAACCACTGGGGATCGTCGCCGGGACGTCGCATGTAGCCACCGACCCGGCGGGTGAGGGGTTCCCCGGTCTCGAGGGTCTCGAGGACCGGGTGCTCCTCCAGAGGCATCGGCGACCCGTCCGGCCGGATCGCGTTCCACGGCAGCTCCCGGATGTGGTGGCCTCGGGCCCGCTCGATGTCCAGTCCGAGGATCCGTTCGGCGCTCGGGTTCGCGCTGACGACCCGACCCTGGCTGTCGCAGACCAGGATCCCCTCGTCCAGCGAGTCGAGGACGGCATCGAGCCAGGTGTCTTCGACGGTGGACCGCTTCGTCGTAGGTTCCATCGGTTCCTGTGGGTTTCCGTGGCTCCTGTGGGCCCGGGCGTGGGCGTCCCCGGTCGGTCGGGGGCGGTCCCAGGGTACGTCGGGATCAGCTCGCGAGTGCCCCGTCCGAGGGATCCAGACCGAGGTTCTCGTAGATCTCACGCGTCGCCGTCGACCGGTTCAGGGTGTAGAAGTGCAGACCCGGGGCGCCCTCGTCCAGCAGTTCCCGGCACAGCTCGGTCGCCACCTCCACGCCGATGCGGCGCACCTCCTCCCGGTCGTCCTCGACGGCGTGCAGTCGCTCGGCCAGGTCGGCGGGGAACTCGGCCCCCGACAGCTCGGCGAACCGCTTGATCTGCCCGACGTTGGTCACCGGCATGATCCCGGGGATGACGGGCGTGTCGACCCCGCGCGCGTCGAGGTCGTCGATCATCCCGAGGTAGTCGGACGCGCGGAAGAAGAACTGGGTGACGCCGAAGTCCGCGGCGCGCAGCTTGGCCGCAAGGTGGTGACGGTCGGACTCCAGGTCCGGCGACTTCGGGTGGCCCTCCGGGTGGGCGGCCACGCCGACCGCGAAGTCGTCGACCTCGCGGACGAGCTCGACCAGCTCGAGGGCGTGCTGCAGCTCCGTGGGCGGCAGCTCATCGGGATCGGCGTCGCGGGGCGGGTCGCCGCGCAGTGCCAGGATGTTGTCGATCCCGGCGTCACGGTAGGAGGCGACGATGTCGACGAGCTCCGCCCGGCTGTGCGCGACCGTCGTCAGATGGGCCATCGGGATCATCGAGGTGTTGTCGTGCAGGTCGCACACGATGCGGTGGGTCCGTTCGCGTGTGGATCCGCCGGCCCCGTAGGTCACCGACACGAACGACGGACGCAGCGGCTCGAGCTCCTCGAGGGCCCGACGCAGGCTCGCCTCGCCCTCGTCGGTCTTCGGCGGGAAGAACTCGAACGAGTACGTGCGGCCGCGCTCCAGCAGGCTCGAGATACGGGTCACGTGGGGATCCTCACGGGGCGCAGACGATCGCCGACGGAGCGTAGGTCAGGTGTGCGCTCGACGCACGTCCAGCCGCCTGGTTCGTCGTCCTCTGATCGCCGGTCTGATCGCCGAGTCGGGGCAGGCGGGTCAGGGCAGGCCGGGTCAGGGCAGGTCAGGCCCACTGCTCGGTGATGCTGGGCACGTCTGCGGCCGAGGCCAGACGCAGCCGCACGTCCACGGCGACGGCGCCCTCCTGCTGCACGAACACCGGGTTGAGGTCCAGCTCCGCGACCTCCGGCAGGTCCTCGACCATGGCGTTGATCCGGTACAGCAGGTCACGCAGCGCCCCGACGTCCACCGGCGTCGACCCGCGGTAGCCGGTCAGCAGGCGGTAGGCCTTCAGCGACCGCAGCATCTCTTCCACGTCGAGGTCGGTGACCGGGGTCACCCGGACGCTGACGTCCTGCAGCAGCTCGACGAGCGTGCCGCCGAACCCGGCCATCAGCACCGGCCCGAACGACGGGTCGTGGGTCACGCCGACCACCATCTCGACGCTG
>CAZHZQ010000287.1:0-3172 GCA_964537235.1 uncultured Actinomycetota bacterium
CACCGAAACCGACCCCGACTCCGACCAGGAGGAATGACACATGTCACGCGTAGTGTTCGACGGCAAATATCAGGTCCACTGGGCCTCCACCGTCTCCGACAAGTCCGCCCCAACCACCAACGAAATCGACGCCGGCACCGAACTCACCGAATTCTGCCCCAAGGACTTCCTCAACGTCGGCAAGAACCAGGGACGCGTCGACGGCGGCGACATCACCACCGTGTTCGGCGCCGAATCCATGGGCACCTGGCGCATCCAGCCGTCCGTCGCGATGTTCATGGACGACACCAGCAACACGGCGTTCGACCTGTTCTCGCAGGGCACGCAGGGCTACATGATCATCCTGCCGTACGCCACCGACTCGTCCCCCACGTCCGATGACGAGGCGTACGTGATGGAACTCGAGTCCGGCACCCCCACCCCGTCGTCGCCGGCGGAGAACGAACGGCAGAAGTTCGAACTGGACTTCGCCGCGATCTCCGAGCCGGACTTCAAGGCGACGGTGGCCGGCTGATGGACTTCGATGAGGTCACGGTCAAGGCGAAAGCGGCACGCAACTACAAGGTCCCCGTCACCCTGTTTCTCGACGGGGACCTTGCCGCACGCCACCAGCGGCTGGAGCAGCAGCTACAGCAGGTCGCCCGCTCCGACCTGTCGTCCGGGGAGGACATCGGAACCGAACCCCCGTCGGTCCGTCTGGCCCGGCAGATCCGCGAACTTGAAGCCGAGGCGGAGGACGCCGGTGCTCGTGTGACGTTCACGTTTGCGAACGTCGGTGCGCACCTGTGGGACGAAATCTTGGCCGACCATCCGCCGGACGAGTCGGATGTGCAACGTGGCCGGGACTATGCGGCCACGTTCCTGCCCGCGGCGATGGCCGAATCGTGCGTCGACCCGGAAGGCGCCACACCGGAGGGCTTCCGGGCGCTGCATGAGCAGGTGTCGTCCGGGCAGTGGGAACAGCTACGGGTCGGGCTGTTCGCGGCGAACCGGCAGAAGGTCGACGTGCGCCCTTCCAGGGCCGCTACCGCTCTGACCGGCGGTATGCGGCCGAAATCGACTACTGCCTGACCCACGGTGTCCCGCTGTCCCTGTTCCGTGGGCGGCCATGGCAGCCGGGTGACCCGTGGTGGACCCCTGCCGACCGGGACGAGGCGGTCGCCTGGCAGCTCGAGCAGGACGGACGGTGTGGCGGCTGCGGGCTGCCGCTGGACGTCACGACCGACCCGGCCAACGACTCACGGTTCACCGTCCACGACATGAAGTGTCATGCCTGCGCGATGCGCACGTCGGTGGCGAAGTCGAAGTCGGGGCGTGACGCCGAAGGGCTGCTGATGTCCGCCCACCACGACGACGACGGCTGCGCACGATGTCAGGGAGGGTGACTGATGGCGGACAAGTCCATCCGTGTCATCCTTCAGGCGATCACCGGCCAGTATCAGGCCGGGATGGCACGGGCCGCCACCACCACGCAGGCGTTCGGGGCGCAGGCGTCGGCTGCCGGCACCCGTGCCGGTGGGCTGCGGACGGCGATCGGAGGCATATCACCGAAGCTGATAGGTGGCGCCGGGATCGTCGCCGGTCTCGCTGCCGCCACGAAGGCGTCCATCTCGTGGGAGTCGGCGTTCGCCGGGGTCCGCAAGACCGTCGACGCGTCCGAAGGCGAGTTCGACCAACTGTCGACGGGTCTGCGGCGGATGTCGACCGAGATTCCGGTGGCGGCGGGAGAGCTTGCCGGGGTCGCGGAAGCGGCCGGACAGCTGGGCATCCAGACCGACAACATCCTCGGGTTCACCCGCACGATGGCCGACCTGGGGGAGACGACCAACCTGTCGGCCCAGGAGGCCGCCACCTCCCTGGCCCGGTTCGCGAACATCGTCGGCACCTCACAGGAGGACTTCGACCGTCTCGGCTCGTCCGTCGTGGACCTCGGCAACAACTTCGCGACCACCGAAGCCGAGATCGTCGACATGGCCATGCGGATCGCCGGTGCCGGCGCACAGATCGGCATGACCGAAGGGGAAATACTCGGGTTCGCCACCGCCCTGTCGTCGGTCGGCATCCGGGCACAGGCCGGCGGTACCGCCATCTCGAGGGTGATGGTCGACATCGCGCAGGAGGTTGCGAACACCGGCGACAAGCTGGAACTGCTGGCGCAGACCGCCGGGATGTCCGCTAAGGACTTCGCCCGCGCTTGGGAGGACGATCCGGCCAGAGCACTGTCTGCGTTCATCGAAGGGCTCGACCGGGTTGCCGAGTCCGGCGGCAACGTGTTCCAGATCCTCGAAGACCTCGACATGGACGACGTCCGTGTCCAGGATGCGCTGCTGCGTGCCGCCGGGGCCGGGGACCTGCTGGCTGAGTCGTTGCAGACCGGCAACGACGCGTGGGAAGAGAACATCGCGCTCGCGGAGGAGGCCGAAAAGCGGTACGAGACCACCGAGTCCAGCATCCGTGTGCTGGGCAACGCGGTGATGGAAGTCGGGCGGGGGTTTGGGGACTTCTTCGCGCCGGCCGTCGATACGGCCGCCGGAGGGCTGGCGGACGTCGTCAACTGGCTGAACCGCAAGAACCTGGACGACCCGGCCGACGCCATCCCGGATATCAACCGTGAAGTTCAGCGCGGACAGATGGACGCCTATGTCGGGCAGTTGAACGACATGGCTGGTGCAGCCAAGGGAGCTGCGGGGGCCAGCGGGGAACTGGCCGGCGAGTTGGGCAACGTGGCTGACGCCGGGCATGACGCTGCCGGCGGGATCGCCGCGTCCGCCGAGGAGGCCCGCAAGCTGGCCGACCCCGTCTTCGCGCTGTTCGACGCTACGCAGGCGTTCACGTCCGCGCAGACGGCGCTCAACGAGGCGATCGCCAAGCACGGGACGGAGTCGGCAGAGGCGCAGCAGGCGTCCATCGAGTTCACGAACGCGCTGCTGGATCTCCAGGCGGCTGCCGTCAACGGGGATCTGGACTTCGGACGGTTCGAACAGCAGCTGGCACGCTGGGTGGAACAGGGACGGCTGACGGAGGCGCAAGCGCAGGCCGTCAAGACCGTGATCGACGATGCGGCCGCTGCAGGCCGGGAGTACGCAGGCGACTACACCGCGACCGTCGAGTTGCGGACGGAAGGGTTCCAGTATCTGGACGGTCTGGATGCGCGGCTGGCGCAGATCACCCG
>CAZHZQ010000288.1:0-1620 GCA_964537235.1 uncultured Actinomycetota bacterium
CCCTGGTACTGCTCCACCGGCGCGAACGGGTGGACGTCGGCGAACGCCGGCCAGGTGACCGACTCCATCTCGACCGCGGCGTTGAGCTTCATCGTGCAGGACCCGAGCGGGATCATCGCGCGGTCCAGCGCGATGTCCTTGTCGGCCAGCTCACGCAGCCAGCGCATCAGCTCGGTCTCGGAGCGGTAGGCGTGGAAGCGGCCGTCGGTGAGAAACTCGCTCGTGCGGCGTAGCGCCGCGGGGATCCCCTCGACCGGCTCGGGTTGGCCGTCCACGCCGGGGGCGAAGCTGTGCACCACCTCGATCACGTCATCCGCGGTGACCGTCTCGTCGAACGCCACCGCGACGTGGTCGGCGTCGACCTGACGGAGGTTGATCCCGCGCTGCAGCGCGCTGTCGACGACGCTGCCCGCGCCATCATCGACCTGGACGGTCACGGTGTCGAAGAACGCATCGGCGTTGACCACCTCCACACCCGGCACCCGGGCCAGGTCGGCCACCAGCTGGCCGGTGTGCCGGTGCACCCTCTCGGCGATCGCGGTCAGGCCATCGGGTCCGTGGTGCACGGCGTACATCGCCGCGAGGTTGGCCAGCAGGACCTGGCTGGTGCAGATGTTCGAGGTGGCCTTCTCCCGCCGGATGTGCTGCTCGCGTGTCTGCAGCGCGAGCCGGAACGCGTCACGGCCCCTGGTGTCGACGCTCACGCCCACGAGCCGGCCTGGCAGGGCGCGCTTGTGCCGCTCGGTGGTCGCCAGGAAGCCGGCGTGCGGCCCGCCAGCCATCATCGGCACGCCGAAGCGCTGCGAGTTGCCGACGACCACGTCCGCCCCCCACTCCCCCGGCGGCGTGACCAGGGTGCACGCGAGCAGATCGGTCGCCACGACCACGAGGATGCCCCGTTCCGCAGCTGCCGCCGCGACCGGCGCGAGTTCCCGCAGCACCCCGGAGGTCGCTGGGGTCTGCAGCACGATCGCGAACACGTCGTCGTCCATGCCAGTGGTGGCATCGGCCGGGTCGTGCTCCCAGTCCGTGCCGTCGATGTCGACCGCCCCGATGCGCACGTCCACCACAGCGCGCGACTGCGGCAGCAGCTCGGTGTCGAGCAGGACCCGTCGGCCCGGCGCCCGCGACGACCGGCGGCACATCGTGATGGCCTCGGCGACCGCGGTGCCCTCGTCGAGCAGCGAGGCGTTGGCCAGCTCCATCCCGGTCAGGTCGGCGACCATCGTCTGGAAGGTCAGCAGCGCCTCGAGGCGGCCCTGCGAGATCTCTGGCTGGTAGGGCGTGTAGGCCGTGTACCAGGCGGGGTTCTCGAGCAGGTTCCGTCGCAGCACCGGGGGCGTGATCGTGCCGTGGTAGCCGAGCCCGAGGTAGCTGCGTGCTGGGACGTTCTCGGCCGCAATCGTGCGCAGTTCGGCCAGGACCTCCTGCTCCGTGCGCGCCCGTGGGAGGTCGATCGGATCCGACTGCCGGATCGCCCCGGGCACGGCCTGGTCCACGAGCTCGTCGATCGATGCGATCCCGAGGTCGGACAACATCGTCGCGCGGTCGGTGGCGGACGGGCCGATGTGTCGGTCGGCGAAGGGGGCGGAGGTCACGGACGGGCTCCCGGACGGTCGG
>CAZHZQ010000288.1:1720-3169 GCA_964537235.1 uncultured Actinomycetota bacterium
AGGTCGAGGCGACCAGCGCCGTAGGTCGAGTCACGACCCGCCGGGCCGAGGTCCTCGGCCGTCTCGAGCAGCCGCTGGACCGTCTGTGCCGGCGACAGTCCCATCGACAGCAGGACCGCGGCGGCACCGGCGACGTGCGGGGCAGCCATCGACGTGCCCTGCCGGTAGTCGTAGAGGTCGCGGCGGCCTTCCTCCCAGAACGTCGAGAAGACGTGGTCCTCCCGGGGACAGGTCACCAGCGCACACCCGCCCCCAGGCGCGGACATGCCCCAGCGGGCGTTGCCGACCCCGTTGGAGTAGTCGGGCTTGCCGTCCCGGCGGGTCGTGGCGCTGACGACCAGGGCCGGTTCGTCCTCGAACCCGCTGCCGAGCACGAACTCGTTGCCGGCTGCGACCACGACCAGCACCCCCGCCTCCCACGCCTCGTTGACCGCGTCGGCGAAGCTCGCTCCAAGCAACTGCTGGCCGGCCTCGCCCAGCGACAGGTTGACGACGTCGGCGCCGTTGCGGACCGCCCACCGAATCCCCTCGGTGACGTCGCGACTGCTGCCGGTGCCGTCCTCGTCGAGGACGCGGACCGGCATGATCCGTGCGTCGGGTGCGACGCCGACGATGCCCCGGCCGTTGCCGCCGGCCGCGGCGGCGATCCCCGCGACGTGCGTGCCGTGCCAGAACTCGTCCTGCGGGGTGTCGTCTCCGTCGACGAGGTCGATGCCTCCAACCAGGTTGGCCGCCAGGTCCTCGTGGACGAGGTCGACCCCGCTGTCGACGATGGCGATGGTCACCCCGGCCCCGCGGCCGGCGGCGTGGCCCTGCTCGGCCCCGATCACGTCCAGCGCCCACTGCCGGTCGCGACCCGGGTCGGCGGCCCAGGCCGCGGCAGGCAGCAGCGCGACGAGCACACCGGTGAGCCACAGGACGAACACCGTCGCCACGAGGCGGCGGGCCGAGGCACGGGGGGAGTTGATCACGGGTTTCACGGTACGTCTCCCACTGGACCATCGGTTCGCGGCCGGGCCCGCGGGGTGCCATGCTCGTGCCCGATGCAGGAGGATCCATGCGACTCGGTGCCCACGTCTCGACCGCGACCCCACTGGCCGATGCCAAGGAGCTCGGGCTGGAGGCAATCCAGCTGTCGCTGACGGACATGCAGAGCTGGAAGAAGCCACCGCCGCGCGACGACGCCGAGGAGCTGCGGGCCAGCGACCTGCCGATCTACGTCCATGCGCCGTTCGTGATGAACCCCGCCTCCCCCAACCCGCGCGTGCGCCACCCGTCCCGCAAGACGATCCAGCAGACCTGCGACGGCGCCTCCGCGATCGGCGCAAGCGGCGTCGTCGTCCACGGCGGCCATGTCGGTGCGGACAGCGACCCTGCCGACGGCGTGCGCAACTGGCGCAAGGCACTGGAGTCGCTCGACATCGACCTGCCGCTGCTCATCGAGAACAC
>CAZHZQ010000289.1:0-3163 GCA_964537235.1 uncultured Actinomycetota bacterium
TCGGTGCCGTCGCCGTCGGTGCAGCGGTGGTCGACCGTCTCGGGGCGGTCCTCGATGACCTTCTGCGCGAACGGCACGTCCCGAGTGTCGGCCTCCACCGCGGCGAGCCACTCGTCCATGGCGACGAGCCCCTCGGTGGTGAAGTTCGGGTCACCGATCAGGGCCACCGAGCCGCGCCACAGCAATTGGTTGTCCGCGTGGCCGTGCTCGCGGACGATCCGTTCGCGCATGGCGTAGGTCCGGTAGACGTCGTGGAACGCGCCCGGGTCGGGGCCGCGCAGATCGATGATCGCCACCTGGTCGAGGTTGCTCGCGGTGTTGTTGGCGCCGCTGCGGTAGAGGATGTCGATCGCGCTGCCCTCGGTGCGTTCCCGGTGGTGGTCCAGGTCGTAGTCGCCCGCCCCGATCTTGGTGTTCAGGTCGACGAACTGGTGCGGCAGGATCGTGCCGTCGAGCAGTCCGCTCAGGCCGTACTGGACGCCAACGTTGTCCCAGGGCCGGTTCGCAAACCCCTCGCCGATGGCCTGCTCGACCTCGCCCCACTCCGAGGGCGGCCGGCGCCCGAAGGCGTTGACCATGTAGTCCTGGAGGGTGCAGCGAACACCCTCGGGGTTCGTGTCCTCGTCGTAGACGTCCTCGTCCGGCACGCCGGGGCAGCTCCTGCTCGGCTCGCCCGAGTTCGGGATCACCTCGGTGAACGTGACGGGGTTGGACAGATTCGGGTGCCCGTTCACGGTGGCCATCTGGTTCGGGGCCCACGCCACGCCCGGTCCCCACTGGGACGGGTCCTCGAAGTACCCGCGCAGCAGGTAGTAGTCGATGTACTGCATCGCCGACGACCACGCGTCCGGGTAGCTGCACTGCGGCAGGATCCCCTGGTAGACGCCCGGGTAGGCGTTCGCGACCTGCTGTTGCACCAGGGAGCCTCCGGAGCAGCCGGTGCCGATCGTGTAGCGGATCGGTCCCCCGTAGTTGCTGACGAGGTACTCCTTGGTCATCACCAGCGACTCGGCCTGGGTCAGGAGGTTGCAGTTGTGCCCCGCGTGGTCCAGCGCGTGGGAGGCGACGGCGAACCCCCGACCGAGCGCGGTCGTCGGGCTGTCGGTGCCGACCGTGTCGTCGAAGACGCTCGGGGCCTCCCCCATCGCGTACGAGGTGTCACAGCTCTGACCGTGCGTGATCAGCAACTTGCGGTTCCAGGCCTCCTGTGGCTCGGTGGGCTCCCACGGTGCCTCCGGGTCGAACAGGACCGCGATCCTGTACTGGTCCCGGTCGATCACCCCGGTCTCGCGACGGACGATGAACGGGACGGTGTGGCCCTCGTCGGTGGTGGTCTCGGCGACGTCGTCGGGGGGATCGTCCGGGTCGTAGGGCTGCAGTCCCCCGCCGTCCTCGGACATGTAGAAGAACTCGTAGGTGGGAGGGCGGTTGCAGTGCTCGTCCTCGGCCGCGTCGTCGCAGGTCCACGGCTCGATGTGGGGACCGGAGAACACCGGACCGCTGTGCGGGTGGTTGGTGGTGTCGAGGTAGGCGCCGTGACCGTCGGGCAGCTCGGCGGTCAGCCGGTTGTCGCCCAGCTCCAGCCCGGTCACCAACCCCAGGTACCGCCCGTCGCTGCGCCCCGCGAACGCGTCGGTGACGTCGCGGCCGTCCACGTCGACGCTCAGCGTCGAGGGGTCGGCCCCGTCGGGCACCGTCACCTCGACGAGCGCGTCGTCGCCGGCGACGAGGTCCGCCCGGTCCGACAGCACCCGAACGGTGACCACGTCACCGTCCGGCCTAGCAGATGCGGATCCCGCGGCGGGGAGCAGCGCGAGGGCGACGATCGCGGCGGTCACCGCGACGAGCAGACGGGAGCTCATGGGTCCTCCGGTTCAACGCGTCCTTCGTACGAGCACGGCGAGGCCGATCGCGCCGATCGCAACGGCCGCGGCGCCTCCTCCGGTGGCCGGAAGGGCCGGGTCGGGCGCGGAGGACACCCCGTCCTCGGCACCGGCCGGGCCGAACGGGACCGACACGGGGGCCGGGCCCATCGGCTCGCCGCCGACGGTGTCGGTGTAGTCGAGCCAGGCGACCGTGCCGGTGCGTTCCACGCCCGGCTTCGTGTAGTCGCACACGCCGTCCGGGAAGACCTCCTGGAGGGTCGCCCACTGGTCGTCGGTGAACTCGACGTCGCCGTAGTCGAAGTCCTCGAGCGGCTGCAGCTCGCACTTCATGGTGTCGTCGGTCAGCGGCATCCCGGCCTCGAACCGGGGCGTCGAGTAGCTCTCGACGACCTCGTCGCAGTACGAGGACGGCATGTCGGTGCCGTTGCCGTCGGTGCAGCGGTGGTCGACCGTCTCGGGGCGGTCCTCGGCGATCTTCTGTGGCAGCGGGACGTCGCGGTCGTCGGCCTCGACGGCGGCGAGCCACTCGTCCATCGCCACGATCGACTCGTCGGCGAAGTTGACGTCACCGAAGAGCGCGACGCTGCCCCGCCAGAGCAGCTGATTGTCCGCGTGGCCGTGCTCCCGGATCAGGCGTTCACGCATCGCGTAGGTCCGGTAGACGTCGTGGAAGGCACCCGGGTCCGGGCCGCGCAGGTCGATGATCGCCACCGTGTCCATGTTGTTGCCGACGTTGGCCGCCCCGCTGCGGTAGGCGCGTTCCACCGCCTTGGGGTCGGCGGCGCCGCGTGGCTCCTGCTGCTCGTAGTCGATGTCCCGGCTGCCGAGCTTGGCGTTCACGTCCACGAATTGGTGCGGCAGGATCGTGCCGTCAAGCAGTCCACTCAACCCGTACTGGATCCCGACGTTGTCCAGCGGCGTACGCGCGTGGCCCTCGCCCCGGAGCTGCTCGATCTCGTTCCACTCGGTCGGGCCGCGGCGGCCGACGACGTTGACCATGTAGTCCTGCAGCGAGCAGCGGATCCCTTCCGGGTTGTCCTCGTGGTGGTAGACCAGCTCCTGGTCCAGCCCGGGACAGTCACGGCTGGGGTCGCGGGTCTTGGCGATCACCTCGGTGAAGGTGATCGGGTTGGTCAGGTTGGGGTGGCCGTTGACCGTCGCGATCTGGTTGGGGGTCCACGCGACGCCCGGCCCCCACAGGGTGGGATCCTCGAAGTACCGGCGCGTCAGGATGTAGTCCTGGTACTGCATCGTCGACGACCACGAGTCCGTGAAGC
>CAZHZQ010000290.1:0-3138 GCA_964537235.1 uncultured Actinomycetota bacterium
CGTGGATCAGGCCGAGCAGGATGTGCTCGGTCCCGATGTAGTTGTGGTTGAGCATGCGCGCTTCTTCCTGCGCGAGCACCACAACCCGTCTCGCTCTGTCCGTGAACCTCTCGAACATCTCCCTCTACTCCTGCTTCGTCGGTCGCGTGACCCTCGCGGGCACAGGCGCTACCACATCCGATGGTAGCCCTCCTGGCGGGTCGACCTCCTGGTCAGGCGGATGTGTTCCGGGCGCGCCTGTCCCGACCGGGACCTCGTGTACCCGTCACAACGCCGGTTCCCCGACGCATGTTCCGACCGGGGCCGAGACGTCCCTCGCGTGCCACGTGGTCGCGGGACGCCGTCAGCGGCCGACCACCTCCCGCAGACGCGCCTCGGCGGACGCCGATATCGCCGCGGAACCGCCGGCGAGACGCAGGGCGAACACGTCGCCGGCATGGTCTCGGAGGAACGACACCGGCGCCGGGGAGTTGTCGAGCGCGACGCCGTCGATCAGCAGGAGGACGCCGTCCTCCAGCCCGGCGGCCGCCCCGGCCACCAGACCGTCGGCGAAGCCCCTCCCGGTCGCCAGCCACGTCGTGGTGGGCCGACGCCCCCGGGCCAGGGCCTCACGCGCCACGGCCGTGGAGGTGGCGTAGCGGTCGGGCCCGGCCAGGCGCCGGACCGTGCCGGCCAGACGGTCCAACTGCCCGGCGACGGCATCCGAGACCGAGGCCGTCCCGCCGACCACGGTGATGTCCGCATCCGCGGGCAGCGCCCGTGCGGTCGCTGCCGGCAGGGTGTCGCGGGTGACCAGGAGGATCGGGGTGCGGGCGGACGCAGCCAGTCCCGAGGCGCTGAGGGCGTCGGGCCAGCCGCGCGACGGGTCCGAGTGGGCGCCCTCGGCGACGAAGACCTCCCCGGTGGACGGCAGCTCCCCCGCGATCCGGGCGGCCGTCTCGAAACGGTCGCTGCCCGAGACCCGTCGCAACTCCAGCCCCATCGACCGCAGGCCGCCTTCGACACCCGCCGAGAGGGCACGCAGACCGCCGAGCAGGACGACGCGTCGCGCCTCCAAGCGTCGGATCTCGTCGGCGGCCGGTGCGGAGAGACCGTCCGACGCCGTCGTCAGCAGCGGGGCGCGCAGGTGGACCGCCAGCGGCGCCCCGGCCAGCGCGTCCGCGTACTCGTCCGCCCGGGCCAGCACGACCGTGTGGGAACGGTGGTGCGTCCGTCGCGACACCGCCGCCGCCGTCGCGACACGGTCGGGACCCGCCGCACGCTGGACCACCGGCTCGGCCTGCGCGGCCTCGACCGCGGCCGCAGCGTCGACGATCCCGTATCCGTAGGTCGGCGTGTAGGTCCCCCGGTCCCCGGTCCCGGGCGTCCGCGCGGTCCGCTTCAGGACTTCCACGACCTCCTCGGCGGAGCGTCCCTGCGCACGCAACAGGGCAGCGACACCCGCCACGTGCGGAGCAGCCATCGAGGTCCCCGCCTTCACGTCGTACCCGGGGGTGTCCATCGTGTCGCTGCACGAGCCGGCGAGCTCGGGCGGCACGGTGGACAGGATGTCCTCCCGGCAAGCGAGGACGTTCGCCCCGCCCGGGGCCGCGACGACGTTCACGTCCTCGCTGACGGCCAGGTTCGAGTAGGCCGCGCGCTGCTCGAGCCGGTCGGTGGCGACGACGCACAGGACCTGGGGAGCGGACGCCGGTTCCGCGCAGATGGCCCCGAAGTCGTTCCCCGCGGCGGCCACGACCACGACCCCGGCCTCAACGGCTTCCCGGGCGGCCGCGCGGGCGTCGTCGACCACCCCCGTGAGGGCCAACGCCTGGACCCCCGGATCGCCGCCCAGGCTCAGGTTGATCACGTCCGCGCCGTTGGCGACCGCCCAGCGGATCCCGTCGGCGACGTCGGTGAACGTCCCGTTGCCGTTCTCGGCCCGGAGCGCCTTCACCGACAGGATCCGGGCGCCGGGTGCGACCCCGGCGACGCCGATGCCGTTGTCGGCGGTGGCGGCGGCGGTCCCCGCGACGTGGGTGCCATGCGCTCCGAACGACAGGTCGACGTCCTCCTCCCCGTCCCGGTAGCCGCCGTCACCGCAGCCGTCGACACGGTCGTCGCAGTCGACGAACGTGGCACCACCGATCACGCGTCCGGCCAGGTCCGGGTGGTCGAGGTCGACGCCGGCGTCGACGACCGCGACGATCTGCCCGGAGCCGATGCTGCGGTCCCAGGCGGACTCGGCGCGGACCTGGTCGAGACCCCACTGCAGCTCGCGGTGCGGGTCCCCGTCCGCGGCGGAGGCAGGTGGCACGAACCCCACGCCCAGCCCCACGCCGAGCAGGGCCCCGAGCAGGGCGACGAGCAGCGTGAAGACGAACGTGCGATTCAGATCTACCACCTCCTCGCCTACCACAACGCGCGAACGGCCGCGACGTTCCGCTCCGACGACGACCGTCAGGAGCCCGACGGACCGGGCCGGAGCGTCGGGAAGAGGATCACGTCGCGGATCGTCGGGACGTCCGCCAGCAGCATCACCAGCCGGTCGACGCCGAGGCCGAGCCCGCCCGTCGGGGGCATGCCCTGCTCGAGGGCCGCGAGGTAGGCCTCGTCGACGACCATGGCCTCCTCGTCACCAGCCTCCTTCGCTCGGGCCTGGCGCTCGAACCGGCGACGCTGGTCCTCGGGGTCGGTGAGCTCGCTGAAGGCGTTGGCGAGCTCGCGCCCCGTGACGACCAGCTCGAAGCGTTCGACGACGTGGTCGTCCTCCCGGTGCCGGCGGGCGAGCGGGGACGTCTCGAGCGGGTGATCGAGCACGAAGACCGGGTCCCACAGATCGGGCTCGACGAGCTCCTCGTACAGCTCCGTGATCAGCTTGCCGGCGCCCCACTGCTGCTGGACGTCGATGTCGTGGGCGTGGGCGTGCTCGCGCAGGTACTCGACAGGCATATCGTAGTCGACGCTGTCGTCGCCGAGCGCCTCCTGGACCATCTCGAGCAGGGGGCGACGCGGGAACGGCCCGGCCAGCGACACGGGACGTCCCTGGTAGCTCAGTTCGAGCGTGCCGACAGCCTCCTTCGCGGCGCGCTGCACCAGCGCCTCCGTCAGATCCATCATGTCGTGGTAGTCCGCGTAGGCCTCGTAGCTCTCGAGCAT
>CAZHZQ010000291.1:0-3127 GCA_964537235.1 uncultured Actinomycetota bacterium
TCGTGACCGAGGTGCCGAACGCCTCGAAGACGTGGCCCATCTCGACCCCGATGAAGCCACCGCCCAGGAGCACCAGCCGCTCGGGCTGCTCGGGCAGCCGCATGACGGTGTCGGAGGTCACGTGGGGCACGTCGTGGATGCCGGGCACGTCCGGGATCCGTGGCCGCGAGCCCGCCGCCAGCACGATCCGGTCGGCGGTGACGCGGGTCTCGCCGACCTGCAGCTCACGCTCGCCGGTGAAGCGGGCCGACTGCTCGTACAGGTCGGTGTTGGACAGGCCGGCGCGGTACTCGCGGCCGCTTGCGGCGATCGGGTCGATCCGGCCGAAGACACGGTCGCGCACGGCGGCCCAGTCGACCCCGTCCAGGGTGGCCTCGACCCCGTAGCGACCCGCCGAGGCGACGTGGTGGGCGATGTCGGCGGCGTAGACGAACATCTTCGAGGGGATGCAGCCACGGTTGAGGCAGGTCCCGCCGAACGTGCCCTGCTCGACCATCGCGATGCGCCAGTCGGCGAGGTCCTCGTCGGGCACCGAGTTGCCCGACCCCGACCCGATGATGACCAGGTCGTAGTGCTCGGAGCTGCTCACGGAGCCTCCCGGCTGGCGGCGTGGTTCATGCCAGTGAACGCCACCGCTCGGGCCAGGCGTCCTCGCCCAGGTGCCAGGTGCTGGTCCGGTGCGCCATGGCGTGCAGGCTGGCGACGTGCTGCTCGCCCGCGTGCACGTCGAGGTGGTACGAGCCGGTCCGCCGGGTGCGGCTGCGCTCGGTCGCCGTCGCCGTCAGCTGTTGGCCCGCGTCGACCGCGGCGAGGAAGTGCACGTCGACGCTGAGCGCGACGGCGTGGCGGCCCCAGGAGTTGCAGGCCACGGCGAACACCACGTCGCCCAGCGTGAACACCGCACCGCCGTGGATCGACCCGGCGAAGTTCTCGTGCTCGGCCGCAGGCGTCCAGCTGGCCCGCGCCCAGCCGGGCCCCCAGTCGTCCAGCACGATCCCCAGCGACGACGCCAGCCGATCACCCCGGAACACCTCCCACATCGCCTCGCGATTGGGGTGGGGCTCCTCGGTCACCGCGCGCTCCTCGTGGTGGGCGGACGCGTCGGCGAGCCTACGTGCCTCGCTACCCTCGCACGCTCGCGGGGCCATAGCTCAGTTGGTAGAGCGCTGTCTTTGCAAGGCAGATGTCACCGGTTCGAGTCCGGTTGGCTCCACTCCCGGTCGCGCCTCAGGCCGACGCGGTGAGCGGCATCGGCCGCTGCGGCAACTCGATGCGGAACGCCGCCCCGCCCAACGGTGAGTCGACCGCGCGGATCGTGCCCTCCATCATGGCGACGGCGCTGTTGGCCGCGGCCAGGCCGACCCCCAGCGAGGGCGGATCGGTGGTGGTCCAGCCCACGTCGAACACGGCGTCGCGCACCTCGGCCGCGATCCCGATGCCGTCGTCGGCGACGACCAGCACGGCCCGGCCGTCCTCCAGCTGGAGCTCGACGTGGACCACCACGTCGGTGTCGGGGTTGTGCTGCAGGGCGTTGCGGACGAGCCCGCCGAGCAGGCCACGCAGCAGGCGCCGTGCCGCCCAGACCTGGTCGGCGCCGGTCACCTCCAGCCGCAGCCGCTCACGGTCCCACGGTGCGAGGTCGGAGCGGACTTCCTCGATGAGGCCGTCGAGATCGATCTCCCCGCGGGTCGGCCCGCCCCCGAGCTCCCCCGCCGCCAGCGCACCGGCGAGGTCGTCGAGCCGGTCCGAGAGGTCGTGCAGTCGACCGATGACCATCGTGGTCAGTCCGTCCCTGGCCTCGTCGTCCAGCTCGACGTGTTGCATCGTGTCCAGTGCCGAGATGGCGATCGCCAGCGGCGAGCGGAGGTCGTGGCGCAGCCGTGATGACAGGTGCGCCAACTGGGTCGTGGCGCGGACCAGTTCGTTGCTCTGGTCCGCGAGCTGCTGGGCCCGACGGGCGCGCTCCATGGCCAGCAGCACCGAGCGCCACAGTCGCCCGGGCTGCGCGATCTCGTCGGTGTCCAGGTAGTCGCTGGCGCCGGCGGCCACGGCCGCCGTGCCGCGCTCAGCCGCGCCGGAGGTGACCGCGATGATCGGCGGGGCGTCCGGCACGCTGGTCAGGATGGCCACGCCGGCCGAGGGGGTGACCTCGGCGACGTCCGGCAGGCCCAGGTTCAGCAGCACCACGTCCGGTCCGGGGCCGCCCACGAGCCGGCGCGCGGCCTCCGCCAGCGAGGCGGCGTGCTCGACGTACACGGTCGACTGCGCGCCGACGGTGCTGTCCAGCTGTGCCTGGACCCGGTCCCTGAGGTCGTCCTCGGCGTCGACCACGAGCACGCGAACCGCTGCTGGTTCCTCCACGCCTGTCCCTCCGTTTCGGGTCCGTCGCACCACCCCCTGTCGGCCGCCGACGGGGCGGCTGCAGTGCTGTTGTGAACACCACCCGTGGAACTCCACAGGTGTGTGGACAACGTGTGGACGCCCCGCGCCTGGTCACGGCCGCTTCCACAGGCCAGATGTGGAACATGTGGACAGATGTTCGGAATACCACTGGCGTTCTTCCACAGGTGTGAACAACGTTGTGGAAAGCAAGCATGCGGCCCGTGCCAACGACCGCACGACGACGACCGCCGCCCGTCACGGGGCGGCGGTCGAGCGGATCACTGGGTCGTGGCCGCGTCAGAGTGCCTGCGGTTCCTCCCACAGCGCCTCGTCCAGTTCCTGCTCCCGCTTCTTCTTGAGCAGGAACGAGCCGATCGCCACCAGGGCGAGCAGCAGGAGCAGCTTGGAGAAGCCACCACCACCGTCGTCGTCGGTCGCGGGGTCGTTCGTGTCCTCAGCCATCGTGCTCTCCTCGATCGGGTGCTCATGGTCGAGGCTAGCCAGCGCACGCCGACGTCGAGTCACCGATTCGTCACAGCGACGGCCACGGCCCCACGACCGCGCCCCGGCACAGGGCCGGGGCGTGGGCGCTACGTGGGGCACGCCGCACGTCGGGATCCGACGCATCGTGGGCCATCCAGGACTTGAACCTGGGACCTCACCGTTATCAGCGGTGCGCTCTAACCGGACTGAGCTAATGGCCCCGGTCTGGTGGCGTGCGACGGCGCAAGGTAGCGCAGCCCCC
>CAZHZQ010000292.1:0-3115 GCA_964537235.1 uncultured Actinomycetota bacterium
CCCGGGACCACGTTCTCGAGCAGGTCCTGGTTCAGGGTGGCGTCCGTCCCGGCGACGTCCGACGGCTTCTGGACCGCCGCCTGCGACCCGTTGCGTGCGCCGCGGGCGTAGGCCGGGTCGGGGTGGCGGAACTGCACCGTGACGTTGTCGCCCAGCGCCGCGTTCATCCCCTCGATGAACGCCTCCTCGTCACCGCACGGCCCACACGAGTAACGCTCCTCACCCTCGTCGTCCACGATCCGCACCCCCAGCAGGTGCCGCTCGAAGCACGTGCCCGCCGTACGCCGCAGGTCACAGTTGGCGTCGTAGTCCGGGTCCTGCTCGTCGGCCAGCACCTCGGCCGGCTGCACCCGCCCGTTGGCCCACGACTCGGCCACCGCCTTGACCGTGTCGATCCGCACCGCCGGCTGCCCGTCAGGGCCCGCCAGAGTCACACCACGGGCCATCGACGCCATCCGCGACACCAGACCACGCTCCGGATCGAGGTAGATGTCGAACGTCGACCACACGTCAGCCACCACCACCCCGTCGTCGCCTCCACCACGCGCACGGCTGTAGCCCTCCGCACCATCGCCCTCACAGTCGACCTGCGACTCCCACTGGCCGCTGGGCCCACCCTCCGAACGGTCGTCCTCGGCCGGCTCACCGGACGACGTCACGCACGCCGACGACCCGTCCTCGAACGGCCACTCGGCCCCCGGCTCGTCCACGAGCGGCTGGCCCACCAGCCCGGTGGACTTCCACAGCCCCTCCCAGTCACCGGTGTCGATCCCCTCCTCCTCCAACCGGTCGAGGGCCCCGCGATCGGTACCCAGCTTCAGCGCGCACCTCGTGTACGGCTGGCTGGGGTCGGTCCGGGTGCCCGCATCCACCATCAGCGGGACCGCGGCCGCGGCGCTGCCGCCGTTGTCCACCGTCACCGGGCCCCCGGGCCCCACGAACCCCACCGTCACGTCACGGTTGTCCTGGGAGCAGTCATGGGGCTCGATGAGCCCTCCCGCCGCGTTGGGCAGGTTGTAGTGGAAGCCGGGGTCGACCGGGCCGACCCGCGCGGCGGCCTCCAGCCCGCCGACCAGGATCGCCCGCGCACCGAAGCCCTGCGCGGCGCCGTCGACGTTCCTGTCCGTGACCCCGTCCTGCTCCTCGATGTCCAGGGTCCGCCCGCCCACCTCGATCGGTGGCGCTTCACCCGGTGGCCGTCGGTCCTCCAGCACGACGAAGTGGCGGCCCCGGTTGACGTAGATCCGGGCAGGACGTGACGCACCCGCTGGCTCCATGGACAGCCCCCACATGGCGTTGGGGGCGCCGCCGCTCGGGGAGCCGGCCAGGTCGGCGAACTCGGGGTAGCGCAACGCCTGGGGCACCGGCGTGTGGGCCGCCTCCGCACGGTAGAGGCCACCCGCCTTCCCCGTTTTCCGCCCGAGCACGTACAGGCGCCCCGTGTACGGATCGACGCCCGCCTGCGTGTCCTTCATGTTGTACTCGTTGGCGATCCCGATGGTGCCCACGTACGCCCGGCGTCGGATGTCGAACACCCACCAGACCTCGCCGGAGGCGTTCGATTTCATGAGGATGCGCCCGGAGTTGGGCTCGGCGATGAACTGGATCACCTGCGGTGGGCCGGGGAAGGTGGAGGTGCGGGGAGACAGCACATCGTCAGGACCGGGCTGTGATCCGCCCAGCAGGCCGCCCACGACCCGGTCGGCGGCGTCGCCGCGGACCGGCAACAGCTCCGGGAAGCCGTCCGGCTTGAGCGGGACGCGTGCCACGACCCCTTGACGGTTGCTCCCGTGGCAGGCGACCCAGACCGACGGATCCTCGGGATCGGGACCGCGGAAGACCTGGTGCGCGTACGGCTGGGCCCTCGCGGACTTCCTGTCGGTGCCGTCGTCCTTCTGCTCACGGTCGTAGCGGCACTCACGCATCCACACGCCCCAGTCGACCGAGGCGGTGTCGATGTCGACCTGCAACGCGAACACCGCACGGGTCCCCCGGGTCCGGGTGCGGTAGCTTCCCTGGAAGAAGTTGTTGGCAAAGGCGTGGTACACGAACTCCTCCACCAACAGGTGCAGCTTGCCCGACTCACCCAGTGTGCGCGGCGGTGCGTACGACATCGCGAGCAGGCCGGTGTGGAGGTCGGTCGGGTAGGCGTCGATGCGCCCCCCGTCGATCGGGATGCTGTCCTCGATCTGCAGGGTCTCGGCATCGATGACGTGCACACCGCGCAGACAGCCACCCAGGTAGTCGTAGCGCACCAACGACGCCTGCGCAGACAGGCAGACCTCCTGGTCCTCCACGGCACGGGTGACGTGACGCGAATCCACGCCGAGGCTGGACGTGTACGCCGGGATGCCGTAGGCCACGAACAGCCGACCGCTCTCCTCGTCGACCGCCAAGGTGCGCGGATCGCCGTCGCCGATGTAGCTGGAGAAGCTCTGGTCCTCCTCTGCGCCACCCGACCAGGCCGGCGGGTCGAGCGGCACACGGCCGACCTCGTCCCCGGTGTCGAGGTCGACGGCGATCAACGTCTCGTAGCCGCCGATCGTGGTGCTGCCGGTCGAGGTCGCCTTGGTCTCAACCGGGTCGGCCAGCAGGAAGCCCCGTCGGCCCTCGGCCCAGGTCCAGAGGACCTTGGCCGAGTTCTTATCAGCATCCTTCCTGAAGAACGTGGCGAAGCGCGCGTCCTCCGGGATGGGGATGGTGTGGTCGAGCCGGACGATGTCGGCGTCGTCCGCCTCCTCGACGTCCTCCACCGCGGCCGGCTCTTCCTCGGCAGGTTCCTCGTCGCCCGGGTGCTCCTCAGCGACCGATGTGCCGGCCGGCAGCAGCGCGAGCACGAGCGTGGCCGCCAGCAGGGCGAACAGGCCGCGAAAGGCGACCGCTCGCCGTCCGACGTGGTGTGCTCGGGTCGGACGACGGGTACGTCCCAGACGCATGTGGCACTCCCTCTATCTCGCGACGACACCAGCCGACGGGCCGTCAGTCACCCACTGGTACGTGTGAACCACCCGTCCTCTTACGGTCCGCGTCGAACCTGGGAAACCGGTAGCGGGCGGACGCGGTCAGGTGGTGGCCACCAGCTGCGCGACGGCACGGCGGCGCCACACGGCCCCAC
>CAZHZQ010000293.1:0-3108 GCA_964537235.1 uncultured Actinomycetota bacterium
CCGCGCTGGAGGACCTGGACTTCCGCCGTGCCCTCGAGGCGATCTGGGGGCTCGTGCGGGGCGCGAACCGCTACGTGGACGCGACCACTCCGTGGGTCCTCAACAAGGAGGGGCGCACCGAGGAGCTCGCGACCGCGATGTACCAGCTGCTCGACGCGATCCGGGCGATCGCCGTCCTCACGTGCTGGGTGCTGCCCGAGACCGCAGACGGCATCTGGGCCCAGCTGGGGCTGGACGGTTCCCCCTCGGACGAACACCTGCCCGACGGGGTCGAGCCGGGGCGGCTCGCGGCCGGCACGCGAGTGGCACGGGCCGATGTCCTGTTCCCGCGCGTCGAGTTCGAGGACGCCACGGACGAGGCTGCCACCCCGGACGCCGACGGCGCCTGAGAACCACGTCGAGTGGCACCTCAGTTGCGGATATGCGACCGAGCTGCCACTCGACGGGGTCTCCGGGGCGTCTGGAGGGGTGGTCCGTTACGATGCGCGTGCCGCCGGTCGGCGGCGACAAGCATCGCTCGGGATGACGGGGAGCCCCCACGGTGCTGGTGCACGCCTTCCCCGGGAGCCTGGACGCGCCTGTGTCCGAGATGACCTACGTCGACACCCACTGCCACCTCGATCACCACGAGGGGCTGCGGGCCGCCGAACAGATCGAGCGTGCACAGGCCGCCGATGTCGGGCTCCTGATCACGGTCGGGACCGATCTCGCGTCGTCCGCGCAATCCGTGCAGACCGCGAACCAGCACGACAACGTCTGGGCCACGGTCGGGATCCATCCCAACGACTCGATGGAGGCCACCCCGCACACGATCGAGTGCGTGGCACGTCTCGCCGTGCAGCCCAGCGTGGTCGCCATCGGTGAGACGGGCCTGGACTACTACCGGGACTGGGCGCCCGTCGAGCGTCAGAAGTGGACCTTCCGCCAGCACATCGAGCTGGCGAAGGAGCACGACAAGGCGCTGATCATCCACTGCCGGGACGCCTGGGACGACACCCTCGAGATCCTCGACGAGGTCGGCGCGCCGGAGCGGACGGTGCTGCACTGCTTCTCGGGTGACGCCGACCTCGCCAAGACCTGCGCGGACGCCGGGTACTACCTCTCGTACGCCGGCAACGTCACCTTCACCAACGCCCCGGACCTCCGCGAGGCAGCCGCCGCCACCCCGCTGGACGCGCTGCTGACCGAGACGGACTCGCCGTTCCTCACGCCGCACCCGCACCGCGGTCAGCCCAACGACCCCTCGCGGATACCGCTGGTGGCCGCCTGCCTCGCCGAGGCCAAGGGGCTGCCGGTCGCCGAGATCGCTGCCGCCACGGTCGCCAACGCCCGACGGGCGTTCGCACTGCCGGGCGACTGAGCCGAGCACGGGTGGGCCACCTACGCTCTACCGCATGGGCCGGGATGACACGAACCAGCTGTTGACGCCCACCGACGTCCGGCGGTTGCTGGACGAGCACAGCCTGGCGCCCCGGCGTGCGGACGGTCAGAACTTCGTGATCGACCCGAACACCGTCCGCAAGGTCGTCCGCGATGCCGCCATCACGTCCGACGATCACGTGCTCGAGTTCGGAGCGGGGTTGGGATCGCTGACCTTCGCTCTGGCCGACCGTGCGGCGTCGGTCGTCGCGATCGAGCTGGACTCCGGCTTCGCGGAGGTGCTGCGGGACCTCGTGACCGATCGTGAGGACGTGCGGATCGTCCACGCCGACGCGCTCGATCTGGATCTCGGTCGACTGCTCGACGAGGAGGGGCACGAACGCGTCCGGCTCGTCGCGAACCTCCCGTACAACGTGGCGACCCACCTCGTGTTCCACGCGCTGGAGTGCCCCCGCATCACCGACGCGTTCGTGATGGTGCAGCGCGAGGTGGGGCAGCGCTGGCAGGCCAGGCCCGGCGACGAGCAGTACGGGGCGGTGAGCGTCAAGCTGGCCCTGCTCGCCGACGTCGAGGTCGTCGCCGATGTCCCGCGGACCGTCTTCCACCCGACGCCCAACGTCGACAGCGTGACCGTCCGGATCACCCGGCGCCCCGACGCGCTCGAGGGCGACGCCTACCGGTCGGTGGCCGAGGTGGTCGACGCGGCCTTCGCGACGCGGCGCAAGACCCTGCGCAATGCCCTCGGGCGCGTCCACGACCGCGATCGCCTCGACGACGCATTCGCGGCGGCCGGGGTCGATCCCGGTGCGCGCGCCGAGGCGCTGTCGCCGAACGCGTTCCGCGAACTGGCCGCAGCGCTCCAGGCGGTGCCCGAGGGGGAGGGGTGAAGCGCGTGGGCGACGACCAGGTGTCGTTGGGCGTGGGCGTGCGCGTGCCCGCGAAGATCAACCTGTTCCTCGCCGTCCGCGGTCGCCGACCCGACAGCATGCACGAGATCGTCACGATCCTGCACACGGTCGAGCTGTACGACCGTCTCGACGTGCATCTCGAGGGCTCGCGGACGGCCTGTTTCCATCCGGCCGCCCGTCGTCTGATGGAGGTCGAGCTCGAGCACGACGCCGGGGGGGAGGTCCCCTCCGACGAGCGCAACCTCATCGTGCGGGCGGGTCGTCTGCTGGCGGACCGTCTGGGTCCTCACGCCAGGTCCGAGACCAGCGAGGTCGACCGGCCGGTCACCCGCATCGAACTGGGGAAGGCGATCCCGGTTGCGGCCGGCATGGCCGGAGGATCCGCCGATGCCGCGGGCACGCTGGTCGCGTTGAACGAGCTGTGGGACTGCAGGCTGAGCGCCGAGGAACTCCGGGACCTCGCCATCGAGTTGGGGGCGGACGTGCCGTTCTGCGTGGCCGGTGGCACGGCGCTCGCGACCGGGACCGGCGCCTCGACCGCCCAGGTCCTCAGCCGTGGCCACTACCACTGGGTCGTCGGCATCGACGACCAGCCCCTCTCCACCGCGGAGGTCTACCGCGCCTGGGACGAGCACTGCGAGCCGAGCGAGGTCGAACCCGACGCGGTGCTGCACGCGCTGCGGACCGAGGACCCCGAAGCTCTGGGGGCCGCCCTGCACAACGACCTCCAGGAGGCGGTGTACGCCCTGCGCCCCGAGTTGCGCGACCGCCGACAGGCCTTCATGGACGCCGACGCCCTCGGTGCGGTCGTCACCGGCTC
>CAZHZQ010000294.1:0-3098 GCA_964537235.1 uncultured Actinomycetota bacterium
GCCACCGGATCTCGCGTGCCCGGACCGACCGTCGTGTCAAGCGGCTGGTGCGGGAAGCGCTGCGGGAGCACCACTCCGCGTAACCCGCCCCCCGTTTGTAGGCTGCCGCGCCATGACCGGTGTGCAGATGGAGGGCGGTCGCTCGACGGCGGCCACGGTTGGCCTCGTCGCCGCCGCGCTCCTGGCTGCGGGCCTGACCGCGGCCGGCGTCGTCGTGTCCCGGCGCGTCCGGGGCGCGCGCGAACGGGCCGAACGGTTGCGCCGCGACCTCGACCACGACGCGTTGGTCGGTCCTCGGGGCAGCCGTCCGTTGCGCCTGGTGGTCCTCGGTGACTCCAGCGCCGACGGCTACGGGCTGATCGATCCCGACGACGCGCTCCCCCGACGCCTGGGGGAACGGCTGGCCGAGCGTCTGGACCGCCCGGTGCGCATCGCATCGCTGGCCGCGGACGGGGCGCGGACGGTCGACGTCGTCGAGGAGCAGGTGCCCCGGTTGGAGGTGACCGGCGCCGACGCGGTCGCGATCGTCGTCGGCGTGAACGACGCCACCGCCCGCCGGCGCCCCAGCCACGTCCACGAGGACACCTGCCGCATGGTGGGGGCGATCCGTCGGGCGGCGCCCGGGGCGCACGTCGCGTTGCTGGCCTGCCCGGACCTCGGCGCCGCCCCGGCCCTGCCGTGGCCGCTGGGGCGGGTGCTGGGGATCGCCACGCGCCTGATCGCCCGCACCCAGACGCGCGCGGCCGCCGACATGGGCATCCCGTGCGTCCAGCTGGCGCGCGCCCCGGAGGCCGACGAGTTCGGGGACGACGGGTTCCACCCCGGCGCCGACGGGGCGGAGGCGATGGCCGCAGCGCTGGCGGACGCGCTGGCGGGAGAGCTCGAGGGCGCCGGCTGACGTTGACTGCCGCGACGGTCCACATATGTGGACCCAGACGGCAGTCGACCTCTAGATCAGGCGCGCCAGGAGCTCGTCGAGCAGGAACCACCCGTCGTCGGACGCCTGGAACCGGCCGCACGACAGCTGCAGCAGTCCGGCGTCGGCCGCGTCCTGCACCCGCACCGGGTCCAGCGGCGGGACGTCGTTCGGGTGCAGTCCCTCCTTCAGCCGCAGCCCGAGCAGCAGGCGCTCCTCGGCACGCTCGCCGACGGCGAGATCCTCCTCACCGGCGATGGGATCGCGCCCCGCCTCGACGTGCTCGAACCACGTCTCGATCGTGCGGTGGTGCCACCACCGGTGGCCGTCGAGGTGACCGTGCGCCCCGACCCCGAGCCCGAGGTAGTCACCGTGCCGCCAGTACAGGACGTTGTGGTCGCTGCGGCGGGTGGCGCCGAGCGACCAGTTCGAGACCTCGTAGTGGTCGAAGCCGGCAGCGCCCAGGATCCCGCGAGCGGTCTCGAAGCGGTCCCGCTGGAGGTCGGGGTCCGGGGCGGGGACGGTGCCGTCGGCGACCTGCCGGTCGAGACGGGTGTTGTCGTGCACGGTCAGCGCGTACGCCGACACGTGGTCGGGGCCGATCGTCAGCACCTCCTCGAGGGACCGACGCCAGTCCTCGTCGGTCTCGCCGGGGGTGCCGTAGATCAGGTCGAGGTTGATCTCGCCGATCCCCGCGTCGCGCGCGGTGGTCACGGCGGCGGCGACGCGGTCGGGGCGGTGCTGGCGCTCGAGGACCTCGAGCACGTGCGGGGCGAACGACTGCGCCCCGAGGCTCATCCGGTTCACCCCGGCGTCGGCCAGCGCCCCGAACGCCTCCGGATCGGCGGTCTCGGGGTTGGCCTCCACGGTGATCTCGGCGGCGTCGGCCACGTCGAACCGGTCGCGGACCAGCGCGACCAGCCCGGCCAGGTCGTCGCCCGGCAGCAGCGTGGGCGTGCCGCCCCCGACGAAGACACTGGTGACGAGCGGCCACGCGTCCCGGTCCGCCCACCGGACCACCTCCTCGCGCAGCGCCGCGACGTACCTCGACATCAGGTGGGCGTGGCGGTCGGAGGTCGCGAAGTCGCAGTACCCGCAGCGGTGGGCGCAGAACGGCACGTGGAGGTAGATCCCGAACCCGGCGCACGCCCCGGACTCGACCGGACCCTCCAGCCACCCCACCTCCGTCTGCGTGCGTTCCTCCCCGTGTGCGGAACCCAGCGCACGCACAGAGGTCATCGGGACACCTCCTCGCCACCGGAGCCGACCTTGAGCGCGGCGACGAAGGCCTCCTGGGGGATCTCGACGCTGCCCAGCATCTTGGCCTTCTTCTTGCCCTCCTTCTGCTTCTCGAGCAGCTTGCGCTTGCGGGTCACGTCACCGCCGTAGCACTTGGCCAGCACGTCCTTGCGCTTGGCCTTGATCGTCTCGCGGGCGATCACCTTCGAGCCGATCGCCGCCTGCACCGGCACGTCGAACATCTGGCGCGGGATCAGCTCCTCGAGCTTGGCGACCATCGCCCGGCCGTAGTCGTAGGCGCTGTCGCGGTGGACGATGTTGCTGAACGCGTCGACCGGCTCCTTGTTGACCAGGACGTCGACCTTGACGAGGTCTCCCTCCTGGTAGCCGTCGCGCTCGTAGTCCAGGGACGCGTACCCGCGGGTGCGCGACTTCAGCTGGTCGAAGAAGTCCGTGATGATCTCGGCGAGGGGCAGCCGGTAGCGCAGCTCGACCCGTTCCTCGGACAGGTAGTCCATCGAGATGAGGTGACCGCGCCGTCCCTCGCACAGCTGCATGACCGCCCCGACGTACTCGGAGGGGGTCAGGAGCATCGCCTTGACGGTCGGTTCCTCGATCGAGGCGAGCTTGTTGGGAGGCGGCAGGTCCTGGGGGTTGGAGACCTCGATCTCCTCGGGCTCGTCGTCGCTGATCATCGCGGGGTCCAGGTGGACCCGGTACCGCACGCTGGCGGCCGTCGCAACCAGGGGGATGTCGTACTCCCGCTCGAGGCGCTCCATCACGATCTCGAGGTGCAGCAGGCCGAGGAAGCCGCAGCGGAACCCGAACCCCAGCGCGGTCGAGGTCTCGGGCTCGTACACGAACGACGAGTCGTTCAGCCGCAGCCGTCCGAGCGCGTCGCGCAGCTCCTCGAAGTCGTCGGAGTCGACCGGGTACAGGCCGC
>CAZHZQ010000295.1:0-3085 GCA_964537235.1 uncultured Actinomycetota bacterium
CCTCGCGCCGATCACGCGCAGTCGCTGTGGTTCGCGTGGTACGCCCGCCACCCCGACACCCGCGTCTGGCCCTGAGCACCCGTCGCTGAGCACCCGTCGAGCCCTGACCACCCGTCGCTGAGCACCCGTCGCTGAGCGCCCGTCGAGCCCTGACCACCCGTCGAGTGGCAGCTGAGCCGCAGATCTGCAACTCAGCTGCCAGTCGACCGGGGGATGATGGGGAGGGTGACGTGTGAGGGGCGGGCGGGGTCGTGGAACACGGCCTGGCGGGCGGGGCGCAGCTCGTCGGTCTCCCAGGACGCCGCCCCGGTGTTCGGGTTGCGGTCGAACCGCGGGAAGTTGCTCGACGAGACCTCCAGCCGGATCCGGTGGCCGGCGGCGAACACGTTGCTGGTCGCCAACAGGTCGATCTCGTAGACGCCCGGTTCCCCCGGCGTGGATCCGATGTGACTCGCCCGCACGATCCCGTCGCAGAGGTTGAAGGCGCGTCCGTCGGGCAGGACGTCCACCAGCGTCGCGGTCCAGTCGGTGTCCGGGGCGGAGGTCGCGGCGTGCAACGTCACCGTGACCGGACCGGTCACCTCCACCTCCCGATCCAGCGGTTCGGAGGTGTAGACGAGGACATCGTCGCGCGCCTCGATCGCCCGGCGGTCCACCGGCCCCCGCGTGTAGGTCTCGGGCATCAGCAGGTTGCCGCCGTGCGTCGGCACGGGGTCGGCCGGGTCGTACACGAACCGGTCGGGGCCCCCGTCGGCCGGCGGCTCGGGCGACAGCGCCCCGCCGGCGTGCAGGTACCAGGGGGTGTAGGCGGTCCGGGCCAGCGGCCACTCGTCCTCGGCCCGCCACGCGTCGTCGCCCATCACGAACAACCACACCTTCGGGTCGTCGGCGTCGTTGGCCCCCTTCAGCCAGCGGTCGAACCAGCGTCGGTGCATCGCGGTCAGGCTGGTGCGCAGGTCGAGGTACAGGCCCGACGCGGCCAGCCCGAAGTCGCGTTCGCCGACCACGTGGTCGAACGAGCTGTGCGCCCACGGTCCGATCACCAGGCGGGTCTGCTCGCGGGCGAGCTCGGTGGCGCCGCCCCGCGTCACCCGACGGTGGTGTTCCAGCGTCGGACCGAGCAGCGAGTCGTACCAGCCGCTGATCACCAGGGCGGGGACCGCGACGTCCTCGAGGTCGTCGGTGGCCGAACCTGCCCTCTCGGGTTCGTCGGACAGCTCGTGGTCGACCCACGGGGCGAATCCCTCGCCCAGGCCGAACGCCGGATGCGAGCCGACCGGGACCGTGCGGTAGACCTCCTCGAGGTCGTCGACCGCGGCGACCAGCTCGCCGAACTCGGCCCGCCCCGCCTCCGGGCGGTCGCGCAGCACCGCGTGCATCCCGATCCCGACCAGCGACCAGTAGGCCAGGCGCCCCCACTCCAGCGCCCCGCCGTGTCCCGACGCCGCCTGTCCGCCGGGCGTGGTGGGAACGATCGCCCGCAGGGCGGCCGGCTGCCGGGACGCCGCCCCCCATTGCGCCCCACCCATGTAGGAGACGCCCCACATCCCGACGGTCCCGTCGCTGTAGGGCAGGTCTGCGGCCCACGCGACCGCGTCCTCGCCGTCGTCGGGCTCGTGCCGGTAGGCATCGAAGGTCCCCTCCGATGCCCAGCGGCCCCGGACGTCCTGCACGATCACGACGTAGCCGGCGTGGGCGAGCTGGATCGGGTCCATGTCGAGGATCACGCCCGGCAGGTAGCTCTTGCTGTACGGGTTGCGCTGCAGCAGGACCGGGTACCGGCCGTCGTCGGCGGGGCGGTAGACGTCGGCCCGCAGCACGGTGCCGTCCCGCAGGGTGCAGGGGACGTGGCGCTCGTGGACGATCCGGCTTGGTTCGATGGTCACGCCTGAGACCTTGCCCGCGACCCCCCGGTTGCAGCAAGCTTGGAGGAGACGCCGGGTGTTGGATCCGAGGAGGTACCCATGCAGGGCCTGATGATGGACGTGCAGCTGACGATCCCGCGCATACTCGAGCGCGGCAGACGCTACTTCCCGCGCAAGCGGATCATCACCCGGAAGGCCGACGGCTACCACAGCTACACGTACGAGGACTTCGGCGAGCGCGTCGAGCGGCTCGCCCGTGCGCTGCTCGCGATGGGCGTGGGGCCGGGCGACCGCGTCGCGACCTTCGCCTGGAACAACCACCGCCACCTCGAGCTGTACTTCGCCGTGCCCTGCATCGGGGCGGTGCTGCACACGGTCAACATCCGGCTCGCCGGGGACCAGATCGCCTACATCATCAACCACGCCGAGGACCGGGTCGTGTTCGTCGACGACTCGCTGCTGCCCGTCCTCGAACCGGTCGCCGACGACCTGGAGACGGTCGAGCGCTTCGTCGTGATGACCGACGACGATGCGCTGCCGGACACCTCGCTGGGCACCGTGGATCACTACGAGGACCTCCTGGCCGCCCACGAACCGGGCCTCGACTGGCCGCAGATCGACGAACGCGCCGCCTGCGTGATGTGCTACACGAGCGGGACCACCGGCAACCCGAAGGGCGTCGTCTACAGCCACCGGGCGATGGTGATCCACGCGCTCGGGGTCGCCACGCCCGGGGCGCTCGGGCTGGAGGAGTCCGACCGCGCGCTGATGATCGTGCCCCTGTTCCACGCCAACGCCTGGGGCCTGCCGTTCATCGGCACGATGGTCGGCGCGGACCAGGTGCTGCCCGGACCGTTCATGGAACCGCACCAGCTGGCCGAGACGATCGAGGACCAGGAGGTCACGTACGCCGCCGGGGTACCGACGATCTGGGTCGGGATGCTCCAGGACCTCGAGGAGCACGACCACGACCTGTCGTCCCTGCGCCTGATCACGGGCGGTGGCTCGGCGGTGCCCAAGTCGCTGATCGACGCGTTCGGCGACCTCGACATCCCGCTGCTGCACGGCTGGGGGATGACCGAGACCGGACCGGTCGCGACCCTCTCCAAGATCAAGAGCGACCTCCAGGACCTCCCGGGGGACGCGAAGCTCGACCTGCTCGCCAAGCAGGGCCTGGCGCTGCCGCTGGTCGAGCTGCGGGTCGTCGGCGAGGACGGCGA
>CAZHZQ010000296.1:0-1153 GCA_964537235.1 uncultured Actinomycetota bacterium
TCCCCGATGTCGCTCAGGCGCATCCCGTCGACGACGTCGACCCAGGCGAGCTGCGGACCCGGTTCGGCGAGGGAGCGAGCTCGCTCGAGCCACGTCGCGGCGCGGTCGTAACGGGCGCGGAGCACCTCGACGTAGCCCAGCTCCCGGGTGGCGACCGCCGCAACCGACGGGTCGCCCAGGTCCTCGGAGATGGCGATCGCCTCGTGCAGGGCGGCGGCGCCGTCCTCGTCGGTACCGCGCGCTGCGTGGACGAGTGCGCTCCCCAGGTCCACGAGCGCCCGACCGAGAAGGTCGCGGTGGTCGCCTCCGCGTGCGGCGACCGTCGCACGTCGCAGCGCGTCGATGCCGGCCTCCAGGGCGCCGGCGGACATGGCGGCCTGCCCGGCCTCGAGTTGGGCGAGGACGGTGGCGCGACCCCGGGCGGCGGTGTCGCCGCTCCCCGGCACCCCCGCTGCGGTGACCAGCGCGGGGCCGGGCTCCACGCCGAGCTCACGTCGGATCAGCGCGGCAGCGTGGCGGACGTGCTCACGGGCCTCGTCCACGCGCCCGGCGGCGCGGAGGCAACGCACCAGCACCACGTGGGCGTTCTCGTCGAGCTCGTTGCGGGTGACCAGCAGCGTCGCGAGATCCACCGCCGTCTCCGCGTCGCCCTGGGCCAGCCGAGCCAACGCCGCCTCGCGCAGGACCGCGTGCGTCGCCTGTGCGAGGTGCCGCCGTTCCGCGTCCAACCAGAGCTGGAACCCGTCGTCGCGAGCGAAGTGCAGGCCCTCCAGGAGCTCGCCACCCAGACCCGGCAGGTCGACGGCCTCGACCCACGAACCGCGGGTCAGCACGTCGACGTCGACGACGGTGTCCGCCGGGAGCTCGAGCCGGACGGGATCGCCTCCGAGGTGGTCGCCGAGCACGCGGCGCAGCTGGGAGAGGTTCCAGCGCAGCGCCCCCATCGGGTCGTCGGCGTCGCCGAAGAGCATCGCCGACAGCCGTTCGCGGCTCGCCGGCCGGTCGGTGCGGACGAGGTAGGCCAGCAGCCCCCAGGCCTTGTTGCCGCGGGGCGGCGCGACGTCATCGAGATCCCGCTCGATCCGCGGTGATCCGAGCAGGTGGACGGTCGTGGCCATGAGGTACCTCCGGGTGGCAGTGTGACCGGCCGGGG
>CAZHZQ010000296.1:1253-3074 GCA_964537235.1 uncultured Actinomycetota bacterium
GCGTTCCGGCCAGCGTCAGGTCAGCGTCAGGCCAGCGTCCCGGCGAGGGCGGCGACCAGCGCGTCCGTGCGGATCGTCGCCCGGTGGACGGCGTCGGGGTCCACGGGGTCGCGCAGCACCTCGGTCAGACGGCGGTGGAGGACGCCGAGCTCGCGGAACCGGACGACCGGCGGGGTCCCGTCCCCGGGCGTCGAGGGCTCGAAGGTCCCCGCCCCCGACATCTCGGCGACGGTCCGCCGGATCTCGGTGGACAGGCCGTCCACGGCCCGTTCGATTTCGGGTGTCCAGGCGGCCTCGGCGACCAGCCGGCCAGCGCGGGCGTGCAGGTCCCGCAGGGTGCGGACGGCCTGGTCCTGGTCTGTGGTGGCGGAGGACGAGGGGTCGGCGGCGGTGTGGCCGGTGGTCCTCGTCAGCGTCGCGGTGGTCATGTGGGCTCCTCGGTTCGGCGGGTACGAGGAGCAAGATCGCACGGGGGCGTGTGACGCGGCGTGTGACGCTCGAGAACCCCTTCCCGCGGTGCCGGTGGCCTTGCTAGGTTCGACGGCAACACCCACGGAGGGCGCCCCGCATGGTGGAACAGACGAAGATCCTGCTCGACGAATCGGAGATGCCGACCACCTGGTACAACGTCGTGCCGGATCTCCCCGAACCGCCGCCGCCACCGCTGCACCCCGGCACGCAGGAGCCGATCGGTCCCGAGGATCTCGCCCCGCTGTTCCCGATGTCGCTGATCGAGCAGGAGGTCTCGGCCGAGCGGTACATCGACATCCCCGGCGAGGTGCTCGACGTCTACCGGCTGTGGCGGCCCTCCCCGCTGTTCCGGGCGCACCGCCTCGAGGAGGCTCTGAACACACCGGCGCGGATCTACTACAAGTACGAAGGCGTCAGTCCGCCCGGGTCCCACAAGCCCAACACCTCCGTCCCGCAGGCCTACTACAACGCCGAGGAGGGCACCCGGAAGCTGGCCACCGAGACCGGCGCCGGACAGTGGGGCAGCGCCCTGGCCTTCGCGTGCAGCCAGTTCGACCTCGAGTGCGAGGTCTTCATGGTGAAGGTCTCCTTCGAGCAGAAGCCGTACCGCAAGGCCCTGATGGAGACGTGGGGCGCGACGATCCACCCGAGCCCCACCGACTTCACCGAGGCCGGGGCGAAGGTCCTGTCCGAGCACCCGGACACCACCGGCAGCCTCGGCATCGCGATCAGCGAGGCGGTCGAGATCGCCGCGAAGAACGACGACGTCAAGTACTCGCTGGGGAGCGTGCTGAACCACGTGCTCCTGCACCAGACGATCATCGGCGAGGAGACCCTCCTGCAGCTCGAGAAGGTGGGGGAGGACGCCCCGGACGTGCTGATCGGCTGCACCGGCGGCGGCTCGAACTTCGGCGGGTTCGCGATCCCGTTCCTCCGCGAGAAGCTGGCCGGGAACATGGACCCGGTGATCCGGGGCGCCGAGCCCGAGGCCTGCCCGTCCTTCACGAAGGGGGAGTACCGCTACGACTTCGGCGACACGGTCGGCATGACCCCGCTGGTCAAGATGCACACGCTGGGCCACGACTTCGTGCCGGACCCGATCCACGCCGGAGGTCTGCGCTACCACGGCATGGCGCCGCTGCTGTCGCACATCCACCAGCTCGGGCTGATGGAGGCCGTCGCCCTCGGACAGCTCGAATGCTTCGACAAGGCCGTGCAGTTCTCGCGCCACGAGGGGATCGTCCCCGGTCCGGAGCCGACCCACGCGGTCGCCGAGGCGATGAACGAGGCGATCCGCTGCCGCGAGTCCGGCGAGGAGAAGGTGATCGTGTTCAACCTCTCCGGGCACGG
>CAZHZQ010000297.1:0-3045 GCA_964537235.1 uncultured Actinomycetota bacterium
AGGTCGGCGATCTGCGCGTCGCCGCCCCGACCGATGTGCCACACGAGCCAGGCGACGGTGTTGGCGTCCGGCTCGGGGCGCCAGGTCAGCGCCGGGGTCTCGAGCCCGTCGCACAGCCGGTGCACGCCCTCGCGCACGCGCTCGAAGGCGTCGGCAAGTACCTCCCGAGTCTCCATGGGGCCTCCCTCCGTCGGGGTTGCATCCGAGCGTAGACCCACGTTCCTCACGGACGCCGGCGAACTGCAGTCACCTCTCGACCAGGGGTTGGGGGGGCCGCGTACAGCGCCCGGAGCACCTGTTCCGGGTTGGCGTCACCGTCGGGGTCGACGCGTCCGCCCCGACTGTTGCGCCCGCCCCGACCCTCGCGACGCACTGACAGCGTTACCGCGCCGGCGGTGACCGCTTCCTCCTCCACGGAGATGTTCGGTCCCTGCAGGCGCCCCGAGACGACGTCGCTCGTCGGTGTCGACCAGGCCGAGCAACGCGAAGGGACTGTCGGACTTCAGCGCTGAGGAATCCGGGTGGGTGCTGGTCAGGACAGCCACGACGGCGGGGACACCGGCGGCGACGATGTGGCGCCAGGCCTGTTCGTAGTCGGAGCGGTAACGGTCGCTGTCCATGACCTCCAGCGCACGGTCGAGCAACCCCGGATCCTCCTGAACGAGCTCGGCGATGCGCTCAGCGAGCAGGTCGGACAACCGGTGGCTGGCGGTCCGGCGTGGCATCGCGCGCAGTTCGTACCCAGAGCTCTCGACGATGCGGAGGAACCTTATCTGAATGGATAGCGACAACCCCGTTCCCTGCTACCACAACAGAAGGGGTCCTATTCTGATCGTGAGCCGGGAGCGGAACAGCATCGTTTCCTATTATTGATTGTTTCCCGTAACAGGAAAATGCGATATGCGTGAAAATATGATAGGATTCGGCTATGCGCAGGAACGAGGATGCCGTCATCGACGACGCGCGCGACGTGTTGGCGGCGAGGCTGCCAACCGGTTGGGACGTGGAGCGGCAGACCGACGAGCGTGCCGGTCAGACTGACGCCGCGTTCGAGTTCGCTGGACCGTCGAGCAGGCGTGGTTGGGTCATGGTCGAAGCGAAGGCGACCTCCCCGACACCACGCGACCTCCGGGCACTGTTCTCGAGCCCGGTGCTCCGACGGGTCCGCGCAGCCGCAGGCAGCAACCCGATCCTGATCGTGGCCCCGTACCTGAGTCCGTTGAGCCGGAAGCTCTTGGAGGAAGAGGAGGTCTCGTATGTCGACCTCACAGGCAACGTGCTGCTGAGCCTGCCTCAGCCGGCCGTCTACGTGCGCACGGAGGGTGCCGACAGCAATCCGTTCCCTGGTGAGCGTGACCGGTCCACCAGCCTGCGAGGAGCCAAAGCCGGCAACCTCGTGAAGGTGATGGTCGAGGCGGAGCCGCCGTACGGCGTGTCGGAGCTCGCCGCCGTTGCCCGGTTGAGCGCCGGCTACGTCTCCAAGCTGCTGAAGAGGCTCGAGGATCAGGCGCTCATCGAGCGGCAACGTCGGGGCGACGTGCTGTCCGTCGGCTGGCCGGAGCTCCTCCGACAGCGGGCGTCGGTCGTGTCGCTGATGGAAACCAACACGGTCCGCACCTTCGTGTCGAGACAGGGGCCACGCGCCACCTTGGAGCAACTCGGTGACCTCGTCGGACTCGACGGACCGCCGGTCGTCACCGGATCCTTCGTGGCGACGAAGGACGTCACGGTGGCGGCTCCGACGCTGCTGGCCGTCTACGTCAAATTTCTACGGGACGCCGATCGCGTCGCCGAACAGCTCGGGTTGCTTCCGGCCGACGAGGGTGGCGACGTCGTGCTTCTGCTGCCGCCCAACGTGGGCGTGGCGGACTGGGCCGTGCCGGATCCCCGGGGGTTCCTGTGGGCTGCCCGCAGCCAGGTCGCGGTCGACTGTCTCAGCGGCCCGGGTCGCATGCCTGCCGAGGGTGACGCGTTGCTGGGATGGATGATCGACAACGAGCAACAGTGGCGCCGCGAGGCTCTTGAGGATCTCGGCCACCCCGGCGGTTGGCGAAGCGATGGCTGAGGATCCGGCATATGTCGCAGCGAGAGCCGCGCTGCTGGACGCTCTCGACGCGCTCCAGGAGCAGCTCGACAGTCTCGTTCCGGTCGGAGCCCAGGCGGTCTACCTTCGGACGGGTTCCCCGATCGCAGCGGTCGCCCCCTACACGACGGACGCGGATCTCGCCGTGGACCCTCGCGCCCTGCGGCCCTCGCCTCCGTTGCCGCAGCTGCTCCGAGCGGGGAGCATCGACCCTGACGAACGACCGCGACGGCGCCAGCCTGGCATGTGGGTCCGCATGCGAGACGTGCACGGAGAGCCGACTCCGGTACCGGTCGAGTTACTGGTTCCAGAGCGCGTGGCCCCGCCCGGCGGGACTCGCGGGGCGCGACTCGGCGTCCACGGCGATCGCACGGCACGCAAGACCGAAGGTCTTGAAGCCTGCTTGGTCGACCGAGACCGGCTGACCGTGCGCTCGCTGTCCCCGTCCGATGATCGCAGCTTCAAGGTGCAGGTGGCAGGGCAGGCGGGACTTCTCATCGCCAAGGTGCACAAGTTGCGTGACCGCCTGGACGGCGACCGGGAGGATCGTCAGTCAGATAAGGACGCCGTCGACGTCTACCGCATCCTGCTGGCGACGAACTCCGCGCAGCTCACCGAGCAGTATGCGACGGCCCTGGCATCGGAGCTCAGCCGCCCGGTGGCGCTCGAGGGGCTCGACATCGCACGGGACCTCTTCTCCGCGCGAGGACGGCCAGGGGTGGTCATGGCCGCCAGAGCGCTTGCAGGGTTCGTCCCAGAGCAACGGATCGCGGCGGTTTGCCGCGAAGGGATCAGCCTCTTGGGTGACGCTGACGCCTCGGATTGACCACGCGATCATCCGCCTTCTGAGGTGCTGTCCGGCATCAGCTCGAGCATCTGTCTCGCGACGTGCCGCCCCAGCGCGTGATACGCGTCGAACTGGGCGTGGTCGAACCACTGGTCGCCGGTGGCGTCCGACGGGA
>CAZHZQ010000298.1:0-159 GCA_964537235.1 uncultured Actinomycetota bacterium
CCAGCATCGCGTTCGTGATCTACTTCGCGATCGACCCGATCCGCCGCCTGATCCTCGGCTGACTGCGTCCAGCCCGCGTCGAGTGGCGGGGGGGGGGGGGGGGGGCGGCCCCAACCCCCCCCCCCCCAACACAACACCGCCGCCCCGGCGAGGGGGGGA
>CAZHZQ010000298.1:169-3040 GCA_964537235.1 uncultured Actinomycetota bacterium
CCCCCCGGCCCCGGGCGCGGGGGCGGCGGGCCCCCCCCCCCCGGGGGGGGGGCGCGGGCGGGGCCCCCCCCCCCCCCCCCCCCCCGCCACTCGACTGTTCCCGGTGGACCCGTGTTCAGGTGAAGGCGTCGCCGGGCGGGGTCGCGGTGCGGAACAGGTCCTGGTCGGCGGGGCGGATGAGCGGCCGGGCGGTGGCGTCCTCGTCGGGTTCGGTGTCCGCGCCCCGGATCAGCACGAACGGCGCCCCGTCCGCCTTGCGGCGGGCGAGGTCCGCGGCGGCGGCCAGCTCGTCGGCGATCGCCACGAGGGTGACCTCGAGGGTGCGCCCGTGACGGTCGGTGCCGCCCCGCTCGTCGCGTAACGGGGCGATGCCCGCCACGCCGATCGCGACGTCGGTCTGTCCCATCCGCCAGGGCCGGCCGAACGTGTCGGAGACGATCACCCCGGCGCGGATACCGGCGCGCTCGTGCAGCGCCGTCGCGATGCGTCGGGCCGAGGCGTCCGGGTCCTCGGGCAGCAGCGCCACGTACCCGTCGGGGACGTTCGAGCCGTCGACGCCGGCGTTGGCGCACACGAAGCCGTGGTGCGTCTCGACGATCAGCACGTCGGGGGTGTCGGCCACGATCCGCACCGCCTGTTCGCGGGCGACCTGGCGGCGAGCGGCGTGAACGTCTTCGGCTTCGGGCAGGTCGGCGAGTGCCCCCTCGGCCTTGCTGACGACCTTCTGGGCGACGCACACGACGTCTCCGGTGCGCAGCTCGAGCTCGGCTGCGGCCACCGCCTCGAGGATCAGCGTGGCGATGTCCGCGCCCTCATCGACCTCCGGCACGCCGGGCAGCGCCAGGATCTGGACGGCCTCGGTCATGGGTGGCCCAGTTCCCCGGCGAGATCGAGGGCGACCTCGGCCAGCGCGGTCGCGACCTCCACCTCGTCCATCATCGTGTCGGTGACGCGTACGGCGATCCCGAGGTCCCCGATCGCGTCGGCGAGGTCGGCGTCGCGCTCGTCGATCACCCAGCCGTCCAGCCAGTCCGCGTACAGGCGGGCGACCCCGAGCGCCGACACCTCGGCACCCACCGCGCGCAGCAACCGGTCCGCCATGCCCCGCACGACGTCGCCACCCACGATCGGTGACACGCCGACCACTGGGGCGTGGGTGTCCCGGACCGCCTCGCGAACGCCCGGGACCTCCAGGATCGTGTCGATCGACACCACGGGGTTCGACGGGCAGATGAGCACCGCCTCGGCGTTGGCGATCGCCGCCAGGACACCGGGGGCGGGTTGCGCCGTCGAGGCGCCGTCCAGGTGGACGGACGTGACCTCGGGGTCGGCGCGCTCGCGGACCCAGTACTCCTGGAAGTGCAGCGCGCGTCCGTCCACCGTGTGGATCGTGGTCGCCACCGGATCGTCGGTCACCGGCAGCAGACGGATCCGCAGTCCCCACGCCTCCGCGATGCGGGCGGTGACCTCGGACAGGGTGACGCCGGCGCGGAGGCGTTCCGTACGCACCAGGTGGGTGGCGATGTCCCGGTCGCCGAGGGTGAACCACGTCGGGGCGCCGTACCGTTGCAGTTCCTCGGTGACGGTGAAGGCCTCGTCGGCGCGGCCCCACTGCTGCTCCGGGTGGACCCCGCCACCGAGGGTGTAGACGATGGTGTCGAGGTCGGGAGAGACGTGCAGGCCGTGGATGTCGAGGTCGTCGCCGACGTTGGCGATCACCGTGAGACGCGCGGGGTCGGTCGCTCGCACCAGCCCGCGCAGGAACCGTGCGGCGCCGACGCCGCCAGCCAGGACCGCGTACATGTTCCGCCTCTCGTTGAAGCAGGAGGATAGGACCGTGCAGCGTCGGACCGTGCTCCGTTGGCTGGCCGCCGCGACGGCAGCGGCCGCCGGGGCGTGCGCGCGACCCGGGTCCGAGCGCCCACCGGTCGGCTCGGGATCGGCCGCAGGGACCGCCGCAGAGACCGCCACAGAGCCGACGACCACGCCGGGGAGCGCACGCTCGGCGGAGCAGCCGGAGGTGGCGGGCCGCTCCGCCGAGCCGCAGGTCGAGCCCGCGCGGTTGACCGTCGTCTGTCGCGAGGAGTGGGGTGCCCGTCCGCCGTCCGGCTCGTTCGCGGATCACGCGATCCGCACGCTGACGGTCCACCACACGGCCGTGGTCCACACCGATCCGGACGAGGGTGCGGCACGCGCTCGGCAGCACCAGCGCTACCACCAGGACGCCGGGTTCGTCGATCTGGCCTACCACCACCTGATCGACCGGGACGGTGACGTGTACGAGGGCCGCCCGGTGACCGCGCCGGGGGAGACCTTCACCGACTACGACCCCGCCGGTCACTACCTGCCGTGCCTCGAGGGGGACTTCGATCGGCAGGCACCGTCCGCGGCACAGCTCGGGGCGCTGGTCGACCTGCTCGCGTGGGCGGCCGGTCGGTTCGGGGTCGATCCGGCCACGATCGCCGGTCACCGGGCGTACGCCTCGACCCGGTGCCCGGGTGACGCCCTGCAGGCCCTGGTCGAGGACGGGACGATCCGCGGCCGGGTCGAGGCGCGGCTGGCTGCGGGCGGGGTCACCCTGGTGGACGCCTGCGGCTGACACCGTTCGCACCCCCCGGTTCGAGGTCGCCGGCGCCACGGCCTAGGCTTCGGCGCGTCGTCGACCCGGAGCACCCCCCGTGAGCTCTCCCGACACGTCCCGGTCCAGCGTCTCGACCGGTGGTTTCGTCCTCGTGGCGATCTCCGCGGCCCTGTGGGGCAGCGATGCGTTGTTCCGCCGCGGCCTGGCACTGGAGCTCCCGTCGAGCACCGTCGTGGTGTACGAGCACGCGATCCTCGTCGTGCTCACCCTGCCGTTGCTCGTCCGGGCCG
>CAZHZQ010000299.1:0-3015 GCA_964537235.1 uncultured Actinomycetota bacterium
CCCATCGAGGGGTGCTGGTCGTCCGGGACCTCCCCCTCACCCAGGACACCGTCCAGCGCCGCCCGCAGCTCCTCGCCGGTGACCGGCACGTCGTTGCCCGGCGTCGCGCCGTCCATGCGACCCCGGTAGACCAGCTCGCGGTCACCGTCGAACAGGAAGAAGTCCGGGGTGCACGCCGCCCGGTGGGCCCGACCGACCTCCTGGGTCTCGTCGATCAGGTACGGGAAGGTGAACCCGGCACGCTCCCTCTGCGCCGCCAGACCTTCGGGGCCGTCGTCCGGGTACTGCTCGGCGTCGTTGGTGCAGATCGCCACCGCATCGAGCCCCCGGTCCTCGTAGTCAGCGACGAGATCGGCCAGTTCGTCCTCCACGTGCTGCACGTACGGGCAGTGGTTGCAGAGGAACATCACCAGCAGCGCCTCGCCGTCGAGGTCGTCGGTCGCCACGGTGCGACCGTCGAGGTCGGGCAGCTCGAAGTCGGGGGCGGTGGTGCCCAGGGGCATCATGGTGGAGGTCGCAGCCATCTCGTGCTCCTTCGCGGACGCTTCGCCAGCACCCTACGTCTCCCGTCCGGACCCGACCGCGCGAACGGCGCACGATCGTCGCTAGGTTGCCAGGCCGTTGCGCGCACGATCAGGGGGACCTGTTGCCGGAGGGACCGATCACCGAGCTGGCCGACGAGTACTTCGACGCGCTGATGGAGCGGCACCCCATCGGGGCGACGATGCTCGGCATCCGCGAGCACGACGACCGGGTCCCCGACCTCTCGGAGGAGGCGGAGGACGCGTGGGCCGACCGCCTCGCCGACCTCGAGCGACGTGCCGAGGCCTTCGCCCCGTCCGACCTCGACGGACAGGACCGGATCACCCAGGAGGTGCTGATCTTCCAGGCGAGCTCGGAACGCGAGGCGCTGCGCTCACGCCTCGAGGAGCTCAACGTCAGCCCCCTGGTCGGACCGCACGCGACCGTGCTCAACACGATCCCGAAGATCACACTGCAGCAGCCCGATCACGCCGAGGACTACCTGACCCGCTGCGGGCAGCTCGGCCGCTACCTCGAGCAGGCGACCCGGCGGTTGCGGACCGGCGTGTCGAAGGGGCGGACGCCGAGCGCCCGCAACGTGCGCCGGTCGATCGCACACCTCGACGCCTACCTGGCCAGCGAGGCCGACCCGATCGCCGCGGTCCCCGCGCCCGACGACTGGGACGGCGCCGACGCCTGGCGGGGTCGGTTGGAGGAGGTGGTCGACGGGACCGTGCGGCCGGCGCTCCAGCGCTACCGCCGGTTCCTCGACGAGGAGGTGCTGCCGACCGCCCGACCCGAGGACCGTTCCGGCGTCTGCCACCTCGAGGACGGCGAGGCCGTCTACCGGCGGGCGATCGTCGAGCACACCACGACCGAGCGCGACCCGGACGACATCCACGAGTTGGGACGGCGACTGGTCGACGGCCTCCGCGACGAGTACGCCTCTCTGGGGTCGCAGGTGCTGGGGACCGACGACCCGGACGAGGTGATGCGCCGTATCCGCGAGGACGAGGACCTGCGCTTCGAGGTCCCCGAGCAGCTGGTCGCGATGGCGGAAGGGGCGCTCGAACGGGCCCAGGCCGCGTCGCCCGACTGGTTCGGGCGGGTGCCCGAGGCGCCGTGCGACGTCCGGGTGATCCCGGACCACGAGGCCCCTACCGCCCCGCCCGCGTACTACCAGCCCCCAGCCACCGACGGTTCCCGACCGGGGATCTACTGGCAGAACACCGACGAGCCCACGGAGCGGACCCGGGTGGAGCTCGAGTCGATCGCGTTCCACGAGGCGGTCCCGGGCCACCACTTCCAGACCGCGCTCGCCCAGGAGTTGGATCTGCCGCCGATGCGGCGCCACTCGCTGGTGACGGCGTACGTCGAGGGATGGGGCCTGTACGCGGAGCGGTTGGCCGACGAGATGGGTCTGTACTCCAGCGATCTGACGCGGTTGGGGATGCTGGTCACTGACTCGATGCGGGCCTGCCGGCTGGTCCTGGACACCGGCATCCACCACCGCGGCTGGAGCCGGCAGCGGGCCGTGGACTACTTCAGATCCAACTCTCCGATGCCGGCCGCGGACGTCGAGAGCGAGGTCGACCGTTACATCGCCTGGCCGGGTCAGGCGCTGGCCTACATGATCGGTCGGCAGGAGATCCAGCGGTTGAGGGGCGCGGCCGAGGACGCGCTCGGCGACGACTTCGACATCCGCGACTTCCACGACGCGGTCCTGCTGGACGGCCCGGTACCGCTGTCCGTCCTGGCCGAGACCGTCGGCCGCTGGATCGCCGACCGCCGCTGACGGGCTCGCCGACGGGGCGGGTACCGTCCCCTGACCCATGTCGAACAGCGCCCCGCTCGTCGAAGCCCGTGACCTGACCAAGCGGTTCGGGGACTTCCTGGCGGTCGACTCGATCTCGTTCGCGATCCGCCCGGGCGAGGCGTTCGGGTTCCTCGGACCCAACGGGGCGGGCAAGACCTCGACCATGCGGATGATCGGCTGCGTGTCACCGGTCACCGACGGCCACCTGCGGGTCCTCGGCCGCGACCCGGCATCCGACGCGCAGGAGATCAAGGCCCGGCTCGGCGTCGTCCCGCAGGAGGACACCCTCGACATCGAGCTGACGGTGTTCGAGAACCTGATCGTCTACGGACGGTTCTTCGGCCTGCCGCTGGCGGCGATCCGGGAGCGGGGAGAGGAGCTGCTGCGGTTCGTGGAGCTGTGGGACCGGCGGGACTCGCAGGTCGAGTCGCTGTCCGGGGGGATGAAGCGGCGGCTGACGATCGCCCGCGCCCTGATCAGTGACCCGGATCTGGTGCTCCTCGACGAGCCCACCACGGGTCTGGATCCCCAGGCCCGGCACCTGCTGTGGGACCGCCTCTACCGGCTGAAGCAGCGGGGCGTCACGTTCATCCTGACCACCCACTACATGGACGAGGCCGAGCAGCTGTGCGACCGGCTGGTCGTGATGGACAAGGCCCGGATCGTCGCCGAGGGCT
>CAZHZQ010000300.1:0-2973 GCA_964537235.1 uncultured Actinomycetota bacterium
GGTGAGCTCCGCGCGTCCCTGAACCTGCGCGCCCAGGACCTCGAGGAACGCATCGACGAGATCTCGGGGCGGCTCACCGAACGGCAGCAGGTCGCCGAGCAACTCGCTCAGCAGGACCGGGATCAGCGCGAGGAGCTCGGACAGGTACGCGGACGCGTCGAGGATCTCGCCGACCGGATCGAGGAGGTCGACCAGCGAGCTGCCGGTCAGACCACGAGGCACCTCAGCGAGCTGAACCAGCTGCACCGGACCGTCGAGGAGCTCGGCGGACGGGTCGAACGTCTCACCAACCGGGTGGACACCGCCGTGGAGGGCGTGTCGGGCGACGTGGCGTCACGCGTGACGTCGCTCGCGGCCGAGGTCGATGCGCTGCGCGAGGCGGGACGTCGCCAGCACGAACGGCTCGGTGGGACCGAGCGGTTGCTGCGTCGCCTCACGGATCTGGAGGAACGCATCGACGACATGTCCGGACGGGTCGACGAGGCCGCATCGCTGGCGCGTGCCGCCGGCCGGGCCATCGCCAGTGCGGTGCGCCGGCGTGGACAGCGGTCCCCGAGCGACTCGGGCGCGACGCCGGCGGGATCGACCCCGGACCAGCGCCCAGGTCCCGACGACGGTCCTACTCGCTCCTGATCTCGCGGACGGTCACCTCGAACGCCCCGGCCGGAGCCTCGACCTTGACCGTGTCGCCCTTGGATGCCCCGAGGACGGCCTTGCCGATCGGGGACGAGGTCGACAGGACCTCGTACTCCTCGTGGTGGTCCTCCCGACTGCCGGCGACGAAGTACGTCTCCTCGTCACCGTCGATGTCCAGCACGGCCACCAGGCCGGGAGCGACCTCGTCGCCCGCGGGCTTCTCGCCGACCTTGGCCTCGCGGAGCAACGCCTCGAGCTGACGGATCCGGGCCTCCATCTTGCCCTGCTCCTCCTTGGCGGAGTCGTACTCCGCGTTCTCGGAGAGGTCCCCGTGGGCACGCGCCTCGGCGATCGCCTCGGACATGCGTTCGCGGCCCTCGGTGCGCAGTTCCTCGAGCTCCTGCCGGAGGCGGTCGTAGGCCTCCTGGCTGAGCCAGGTCTCGGTGGTGTCGCTCACGGGTACCTCGTCGGGGCGGGAGAGAAGCGTGGGAGGTCGTCGGCCGTTTGCGGCCGCCCGCGACGGTACGCCAGGCTCGCCGGGTGTCCAACCGTGCATCCGGCCGACCCTCCACGCCTCCTTCGCGTGCCCACTCGGTGCGGACACCGGGGTTCGTCGGCGGTGTGCTCGGCACGGCCTTCGCCGTCGCGCTGGGCTTCGGGCTGATCGTCCCGGCCCTGCCGGAGTTCGCGACCCAGCTGGGGGCGGGGTTCGGGGCGACCAGCGCGATCATCTCGACCTTCGCCGCGGTGCGGCTGTTGTGCTCCGGTCCGGCCGGGGTCCTGGTGGACCGCATCGGGGCGCGACCGATCGTCGCGACCGGGCTGCTGATCGTCGCGGTGTCATCCGGTGTGACCGCGCTGGCGGACAGCTACCTGGAGCTGCTCGTGCTGCGGGGCGCCGGCGGGGTCGGGTCGGCGATGTTCATCACCGGCATCGGACAGCACATCGTGCGGACCGTCCCCAGCGGCGAACGCGGCCGCGCCAACGGCCTGCTGCAGGGGGCGTTCCTGCTCGGAGGTGCCAGCGGCCCCGCGGTCGGCGGGCTGGTCATCGAGGCGCTGGGGATCCGCGCCCCGTTCGTGATCTACGCGGTCACCCTGCTGGCGGCCACCGTGGCGACCCTGACGTACCTCGACAGCGGCTCGGACGAGGTCGCCGCCAGCGGCGCGGGTCCGGTGGTGGCGGCGACGCCCGGCAGGGCGGGGGTGCTGGACCGCTTCCGTTGGCTGTCGAAGCTGGGGCCGGTCGTCCGCGATCGCACGTTCTGGACGGCGCTCGGTCTGTACACGGCGGTGGCCTGGGCCAGCCAGGGCACGCGCTTCGTCGCCGTCCCGCTGCTGGGGACGGAGGTGCTGGGGGAGGGTTCCCTCACCGTGGGGATCGCGCTGTCGGCGTCGAGCGTTGCCCACGCCGCGCTGCTCTGGCCGGTGAGCCGCGTCGCCGACGGACGGGGACGTCGGCTGCCGGCCCGGGTCGGGGCGGCGGTCTACGTCGTGTCCATGATCGGGTTGATGACCGTGACGGGATCGACCGGCCTGATCGCGTGGATGCTCGTCCAGGGGGCGGCCAACGGGATCGCCTCGCCGATCCCCGCGGCGATCGTCGGGGACCTCGCGCCCCCCGGTGCCGAGGGGCGGGCGGTCGGCGCCATGAACATCGCCCGGGATCTCGGATCGGTCTTCGGGCCGCTCGCCACCGGCTTCCTGGCGGACGCCTTCGGGTTCGACCTGGCGTTCGCGGTCGCCGCCGGCCTGCTGGCGGTGGCGTTCCTCGGCACGCTCGGGATGCGCGAGACGCTGGAACGCTGAGGCGTGCGGTCGCCCCAGGACGGCGACCACTACGCTCGCGGTGTCCGCGAGGAACGATGGATCCCAGACCGTGCCGAGCCCCCTCGACCTGCTCTACCGGGTCTACGAACGCCGCCTCTCCGATCAGATCAGCGGCGGCGCGCGGCCGCGGCACGTCGGGGTGATACTCGACGGCAACCGGCGGTTCGCGCAGGAGCGGGGGATGGGAGATCCCAACCTCGGGCACCTCGCCGGGGCGCGGAAGATCGACGGGTTCCTCGACTGGTGCTGGGAGCTGGACATCCCGTACGTGACCCTCTGGCTGCTGTCGACGGACAACCTCGACCGCGATGCCGAGGAGGTCAGCGGTCTGCTGCGGATCATCGAGGACACCGTCGGGCGCATCGCCCACCACCCGAAGGCCCGTGAGCGGCAGCTGAAGGTCACCGCGGTCGGGGCGCTGGATCTCCTGCCGGCCGACACCCGCGCGAGGCTGAAGGAGGCCGAGGAGGCGACCGCGGACCACGACCGGTTCTTCCTCCAGGTGGC
>CAZHZQ010000301.1:0-2961 GCA_964537235.1 uncultured Actinomycetota bacterium
CCCTGGTCCCGCTCCCGAAGGATCTCGTCGGCGAGGGCACCCTGTTCATGCTGCGTGTGCGCGGCGAGTCGATGATCGACGCGGGCGTGCTCCCGGGGGACATGGTCGTCGTGCGGGAGCAACCGGAGGTCAACCGTGGCGACATGTGCGCTGCGCTGATCGAGGGTGAGGCGACGGTGAAGTACCTGCGCCGGACCGAGGACGGCGAGATGTTCCTCGACCCGGCCAACGATGCCTTCGAACCGATCCCGCTCTCGGTGGACCAGGACGTGCGCATCATGGGCAAGGTCGTGGCGGTGCTCCGCAGCGTGTAGTCCAGCGCGTCCCGCAGGACGCGCGGCCGGGCAGCAGGCCGGGCCTCACACCTCCCAGGGTTCCGGTTCGGAACCGAACGGATCGGGATCCAGCAGATCGCGCATGGCGCGAGCGACCTCCTCGTCGACCGTGGCGATCAGCTCGGTGCCCTGGGGACTGTGCTCCTGCTTGTGGACATCCCCGCGCCGGTGCGCGAGGTTGACCAGCTCGGTGCGTTCGTAGGGGATCGTGACGCTCACGTGGTAGCGCTCGTCCGGCAGACGCAGCGCGATCGTCTCGAGCAGGTCCTCGACGCCCAGATCGGCGCGAGCCGACACCACCACCGGCTCCGGCGCCCCCCGCTGCTGCACCGCACGGACCAAGGCCCCCACGTCCTTCGGATCGGCGATGTCGGCCTTGTTGAGCACGAGCTGCTCGGGGACCTGGTCCGCACCGATCTCGGCGAGGACCTCGCGGACCGCCTCGATCTGCGGTTGCGCCTCCGGGTGAGCCACGTCGACCACGTGCAGCAACAGGTCCGCCCGGGCGGATTCCTCCAAGGTGGACTTGAAGGCCTCGATCAGCCCGTGCGGAAGCTTGCGGACGAACCCGACCGTGTCGGTGACGACGACGTCGCGTCCGTCCGGCAGGTCCAGGGAGCGGGCGGTCGTGTCCAAGGTGGCGAACAACCGGTTGCGCACCTCCGCCTCGGCTCCGGTCAGCCGGTTCAGCAGCGACGACTTCCCGGCGTTCGTGTAGCCGACCAGGGCCACGATCGGCACACGCCGCCGGTCGCGTTCCCGGCTCTTGGTGCGGCGGGTCACCGCGTAGCTGTCCAGATCGTCCTTGAGCTTGCGGATCCGCCGCATGATCTTGCGCCGGTCGACCTCCAGCTGGGTCTCGCCGGGGCCGCGACCGCCGATGCCCATACCGCCGGCCGCGCGTCCACCGGCCTGGCGCGACAGCGCCTCACCCCAACCCCGGAGCCTCGGGAGCATGTAGTCGAGCTGTGCCAGCTCGATCTGGGTCTTGGCCTCGCGCGACGTGGCGTGTTGGGCGAAGATGTCGAGGATCACGATCGTGCGGTCCAGGACCTTCTGGCCGACGCCCTCTTCGAGGTTGCGCTGCTGCGCCGGGCTGAGGTCGTCGTCGAAGATCACGGCGTCGGCGCCGAGCTCCCCGACCAGTCGCTCGAGCTCGCGGACCTTGCCCTTCCCGATGTACGTGGCCGCATCCGGAGCCTCGCGCCGCTGCACCACCCGGTCGACGACCTTGACCCCCGCCGTGTGGGACAGCGCGTGCAGCTCGTTCAGCGAGGCTTCGACCTGGCGGTCGGTGCGCCCGGGCAGCTGGACGCCGACGAGGACAGCCTTCTCGACCGGTCGGAAGACGTCGACACCCTCGCGCGGACGCCCCTCCTCGATGACCTGACGCTGGCGACGACGTTGCTCGGAGCGGGAGACCTCCGGCTCCAGATCGTCGATCTGCCAGCCGTTGGCGGTCCAGCGATCCGGCCTCTGCTCCTCCCCCACGGTCCCATCCCGATCCTGCTCGGTCACGAGGCGTCCGTCACCGCTGCCAGCCACGCCGGGTCGAGCTCGCCCGCCGCAACCTCGACCGCCGGACCGGTCAGGTGGATCGACGGAGTGGCGTCGGGCTCGTAGTCCACCTCCAGGTCACCGCCCGGGAACGTGAGCGTGACCTCACCGTCGACCTCGCCGAGCTCCCGCAGCGCGACCAGGACGGCGCACGCCCCGCTCCCGCAGGCGGCCGTCTCCCCCACGCCCCGCTCCCAGACCCGCACGCGTGCACGGCCGGGACCCGTCAGCTGCACGAACTCGACGTTCGTGCGCTTGGGGAACCGGTCGTGATGCTCCAGCGCCGCCCCGAGGTCGCGCACGGGGGCCGCATCGACGTCCTCGACCAGGATCACCGCGTGGGGGTTGCCCATGGACACCGCGGTCACCTCGACGGTCGTGCCCTCCACCTCGACGGGCTGCCCGATCGCGCGTTCCTCCTCGGTGTCGAAGGGCACCTCGCTGGCCACGAGCTCCGGGGGGCCCATGTCCACCGTGGCGGTCGCCACGCGCCCGTCGTCGCCCAGCGACACGCTGACCGTCCTGACCCCAGCGCGGGTGCCGATCCCCAACAGCCCACCCTCGGGGGTCACCTGCCCGCGGTCGACGACGTGCTTGGCGACGACACGGATGCCGTTGCCGCACATCTCGGCGATGGTCCCGTCGGCGTTGCGGTAGTCCATGAAGGCGTCCGCCGACGCGGGGTCCCGGGGCGCGACGATCCGCAGAACGCCGTCGGCCCCCAGGCCGGCACGCGGGTCGCACAACGCACGCACGAGGGGTGCCTGCAGGTCCAGCTCGTCGTCCCAGTCGGGCAACACCACGAAGGTGTTGCCGGTGCCGTGTGCCTTGGTGAAGCGCATGGTGTCAGGGTACTGATGCGGGCGGTGCGTTCCGCCTTGGCCGGCCTCCCCTCCCCGGCAAACCGGCCCGAGCGTGCCGGCCGGTCGTGAGGTTTATACGCGTACGCCTCGCCCGGCTCCCCGGCGACCCTGTGTTGCGGCTCGGCGTTGTTGCGGATCGGGGTGGATTTTGTTCAACATGGAGGCTGTTGCGTTTTGGGGTGGCGGTCGGTGTTGGTGGGGTCGGG
>CAZHZQ010000302.1:0-2957 GCA_964537235.1 uncultured Actinomycetota bacterium
GGGTTCGAGCAGCCCGGCGAGACCCGCCCCGTCACGATCGTGGACGCGGGGGTCAGCAAGGAGCTGGACCTGGAGGTGGTCGTCCCGGTCGAGGACATGGCCGAGCTCGGGAAGGTCATCGAGGAACCGACCAGCGGCCCGGCCGCCGCCGGACCCAGCCGCCGAAGCATCTGGCCGGCGGTGCATCCACGCCTGCTGGACCTGATCCTGGACCACCGGTCGACGCTGGTGTTCGTCAACTCCCGTCGGCTCGCCGAACGGTTGGCCGCCCGGCTGAACGAGCTGCACCACGACCGTCTGGTCGCCGACGACGAGATGCAGCCCGACGACGAGATCCCGGAGCTGGTCAAGGCCCACCACGGCTCCCTGGCGCGCGAGCGGCGGACCGTCGTCGAGGACGAGCTCAAGCGGGGCGAGCTGCGCGGCCTGGTCGCCACCTCCTCGTTGGAGCTCGGCATCGACATGGGGGCGATCGACCTCGTCGTGCAGGTCGAATCGCCGGGCTCGGTCGCACGCGGGCTGCAGCGGATCGGCCGTGCCGGCCACCAGGTCGGCGAGCCCAGCCGGGGCAAGCTGTTCCCGAAGTACCGCGGCGACCTGCTGGAGGCCGCGGTCACCGTCACGCGGATGCACGCCGGGCAGATCGAGGAGACCCGCTACCCGCGCAATCCCGTCGACGTGCTGGCCCAGCAGATCGTGGCCATGGCGGCCATGGACGAGTGGCAGCTCGACGACCTCGCCGCGCTGGTGCGCCGGTCCGCGAACTTCGCCGACCTCTCCGATCAGGCGCTGCACGCCGTCCTGGACCTGCTTGCCGGGCGCTACCCGTCCGAGGAGTTCTCCGAGCTGCGGCCCCGCATCGTCTGGGACCGTGTCGCCGGCCAGATCCGCGGGCGCAGCGCGGCGCAGCGGCTGGCGGTCACGAACCCGGGGACCATCCCCGACCGCGGCCTGTACGGGGTGTTCCTGCCCGACGGCACGCGCGTCGGCGAACTGGACGAGGAGATGGTCTACGAGTCGCGCTCCGGCGAGACCTTCACGCTCGGGGCGTCGACCTGGCGGATCGAGGAGATCACCCGCGACCGCGTGCTCGTCACCCCCGCGCCCGGCCAACCCGGGAAGATGCCGTTCTGGCACGGCGACAAGCCGGGCCGGCCGCTGGAGCTCGGTCGGGCGCTCGGGACGTTCATCCGTGAGACCCGTGACCGTGCACGCCAGGACGGCGCCGAGGCCGCGTCGGCAGGGTTGCGCGACACGGTCGGGCTCGACCCGTGGGCGGCCGACAACCTCGTCGCCTACCTCGACGAGCAGGCCGAGGCGACCGGAGCGCTGCCCGACGACCGCACGGTGGTGGTCGAGCGGTTCCGCGACGAGATCGGCGACTGGCGGGTGTGCCTGCTGTCGCCGCTCGGGGCGCAGGTGCACGCCCCGTGGTCGCTGGCGATCGAGCAGCGCCTGCGCGACCGGCACGGGCTCGAGGTCGAGACGATGTGGTCCGACGACGGCATCGTCCTGCGCCTGCCGGAGGCCGTCGACCGCATCCCCACCGACGAGCTGCTGATCGACCCGGAGGAGGTCGAGGAGCTCGTCGTCGACAGCCTCCCGGGCTCGGCGCTGTTCGCGTCGCGGTTCCGCGAGGCTGCGGCGCGCGCCCTGCTGCTGCCCCGCCGGTACCCCGGCAAGCGCACCCCGTTGTGGCAGCAGCGCCAGCGCGCCGCGGACCTGCTGTCGGTCGCCTCGAAGTACCCGTCGTTCCCGATCCTGCTCGAGACCACCCGCGAGTGCCTCCGGGACGTGTTCGACGTCCCCGGCCTGCAGCAGGTGCTGCGGGACCTGCGTGCGCGCAACGTGCGGCTGGTCACGGTCGACACCGAGCACGCGTCGCCGTTCGCGCAGTCGCTGCTGTTCGGGTGGATCGCCAACTACATGTACGAGGGCGACGCCCCCCTGGCCGAACGCCGGGCGGCGGCGCTGGCGCTGGACCGCGACCTCCTGTCGGACCTGCTCGGCGCCGACGAGCTGCGCGAGCTGATCGACGCGGACGCCCTTGCGGACCTCGAGCTGGAGCTGCAGCACCTGACGGAGGGGCGCCGGGCCCGCGATCCCGACGAGCTGCACGACCTGCTGCGCACGCTCGGGTCGCTGACCGAGGCCGAGCTCGCGGCACGGTCCGAGGACGATCCCTCGGACTGGATCGAGCAGCTGCTGGCGGCACGTCGGGCGATCCGGGTGCGCGTCGCCGGCGAGGACCGGCTGGCCGCCGCACAGGACGCCGCCCGCCTGCGCGACGGGCTGGGCGTCTCGCTGCCCGGTGGGCTGCCCGCCGCCTTCACCGCACCGATGGACGCCCCGCTGGACCAGTTGGTCGGGCGGTACGCGCGTACGCACGGTCCCTTCCTGACCGCCCAGGTCGCGGGGCGTCTCGGCGCCCCGCTCGACCGCGTCCGCGACGCGCTGCTGCGGCTCGAGGCGTCGGAGCGGGTGGTCCGCGGCGAGTTCCGCCCCGACGGCAGCGAACGCGAGTGGTGCGACGTCGACGTGCTGCGCCGGCTGCGTCGTCGGTCGCTGGCGGTGCTCCGCAAGGAGATCGAGCCGGTCGACGCCGCGACGCTCGGCCGCTTCCTCCCGGCGTGGCACGGGGTCGGTGAGACCCGCCGCGGCACCGAGGCGCTGGTCGACGTGCTCACCCAGCTGCAGGGAGCGACGATCCCCGCGTCGGTCCTCGAGTCGGACGTGCTGCCCGCCCGGATCGCCGACCACCGCGCCGCCGACCTGGACGCGCTGCTGGCGGCCGGGGAGCTCGTCTGGGTCGGAGCCGGTTCGATCGGTGCGTCCGACGGCCGGGTGTCGCTGCTGTTCCGTGACGAGGCGGCCCTGCTCGCACCGCCGGCGTCGGACGAACCGCCGGACGGGCCGATCCACGACGCGATCCGCGACCACCTGTCCACGCACGGCGC
>CAZHZQ010000303.1:0-2942 GCA_964537235.1 uncultured Actinomycetota bacterium
GGGAGGCGACGGGTCTGGTCGAGGTAGACGACACCGTCGACGACGACCGTGGGGTGCCGGGCCAGCGACTCACCACCGTCGAGCGCGCGCCCCGTCGGGCTCCACACGCGGCCGTCCGCACCCTCGAGGTGGTCGCTCTGCGGGCACCACGCGGGCGGATCGTCCCCGGCCACCACGAACGCCCGGACCGGCCCGGACGCGGCGAGGAACAGCACGCCCCGCTGCGCGTCGAAACGCGCGGGGCGCAGCGCCTCGACCGGCCCGATCTCGACGTACGGCTCGCCGGGCGGGTCGCCCGCGGAGGTGAGGAACACCACGCCGACCACGACGACGACCACCCCGACGAGGACCGCGCCGATCACCCACTGCAGGCCGAGGGGGGCGCGCAGCACGATCTTGCGGGCCCGGCGGGCGGCGCGTTCCGGCAGGTAGCCCTGCGGTCCGAACTCGGGCTCCTGGCCCTCCTGCTGCGGTTCGTCGCCGGGGCGCGTGGCGCTCACCGGTGGTGGCCCCCGGCGCGCCGCCAGCGGCGCAGCCGACGATCCACCAGCTCCTCGGGATCGCGTCGGTCGAGCTCGTCGAGGTGACCGGCGATCGTCGCGAGCGCGGCCGCGACCTCGCCCCCGCGCGGCTCGGGTACCACCTCGTCCCCGATGCCGAGGTCGACGAGGTCGTCCGCGGTGAGCCGCAGACGTCGCGCGACCTCGGGAGCCTTCCCGGGGTCCCGGTGCAGGATCGCCGCCGCCCCCTCCGGGGCGATCACGCTGAACACGGCGTGCTCCTGGATCAGCACCCGGTCGCCGATCGCCAGCGCCAACGCCCCACCCGATCCGCCCTCGCCGATCGTGCAGCTGACCACCGGGGTCCGGACCTGCAGCATCTGCTGGAACGTGCGGGCGATGTGGTGGGCGATCCCGCCGGCCTCGCTGGCCGCCCCGGCGTCGGCGCCGGGCGTGTCGACCAGCGCGACGATCGGCACGCCCACCCGCTCGGCCAGCGCGATCCCGCGCCAGGCCTTGCGGTACCCGCCGGGGGAGATCCGCCCCTTGTTCGCGCTGCGGTCCATCGCGATCGTCACCACGGGGCGGCCCGCCAGTCGGGCGAGCGCCACACGGATCGTGGGGTCGTCGGTGCCGGCCCGGTCACCGTGCAGCTCGACCGCGATCTCGAACCCGTCGAGGAAGGCGGCGGCCCTCGCGCGGTCGCCCGCGCGGGCGCGGCCCACCTCCTCCCAGGCGTCGCCGGCCGGTTGTCGCTCGCCGTCCGGGACGGGGATCTCCCGAGGGTCGGCCACCCCCGGCCACGCCAGGACCGGACGCAACCGCTCCGCGAGCTCGCCGAGGGCCACGACGTCGTCGACGAGCCCGGCGGCACGCGCCCCTTCCGCGGTGTGCGATCCGTCCGGCAGGGGCCCGTCGGTCATGGCCTCGGCGACCCGCGGCCCGGCGAACCCGATCGTCGCGTGCGGCTGGGCGAACGTCACGTCGGCGAGGTTGGCGTGCGAGGCGAACACGCCGCCGGTGGTGGGGTCGCGCAGGACCGCGACCTGGAGGAGCCCTTCGCCGGCGTGGCGTCGCAGCGCGACCGCCGTGGCGGCCATCTGCACCAGCGACGCCATGCCCTCCTGCATCCGTGCGCCCCCGGTCGCCGGCAGCAGCACGATCGGCAGACGGTCCTCGGTCGCCTGCTCGATCGCCAGCGCGATGCGCTCGCCCGTGGCCGCCCCCATCGACCCTCCGAGGAACCGGAAGTCCCACGCGACGAACACGGCCGGCGGCCCGTCGCCCTCGACCCGGCCGCGCACGGCGATCACCGCCTCGTCGATCCCGGTCGTCCCGCGGGCCTCGGTGAGCTGCTGCTCGTAGCCCTCCCACCGGAGGGGGTCGCCCGTGTGGGCGGGCAGGGGGAGGGCGTCACCGGCCGGCACGAGGTCGGCCAGGAGCTCGCGGGCGGGGATCTCGTCGGCCATCCTCACCGACCGTACCCAGGTGTGGGGCGTTCGCCGCTCCACTATCGTTGGCGCCGATATCGTTGGTGCCGACATCCATCCGGAGGACGTTCCGTGGCCATCCGCGTCGTCGTTGCCAAGCCCGGCCTCGACGGGCACGACCGTGGCGCCAAGGTCGTCGCTCGCGCGTTGCGCGATGCCGGGATGGAGGTCATCTACACGGGGCTGCACCAGACGCCCGAGCAGATCGTCAACGCGGCGATCCAGGAGGACGCACAGGCCATCGGGCTGTCGATCCACTCCGGGGCGCACATGACCCTGTTCCCCCGGGTGGTCGAGCTGCTCGCCGCGGAGGGCGCCGACGACGTCGTCGTCTTCGGCGGGGGGATCATCCCCAAAGGGGACATCCCCGAGCTGAAGGAGAAGGGGATCGCGGCGATCTTCACCCCGGGGACCCCGATGAAGACCATCGTCGACTGGGTGCAGGACCACATCCCCGAGCATGCGGGCGCCTGAACGCCCGCCCGAACGCCCGTCCGAACGCCCGTCCGAACGCCCGTCTGAACGCCCGTCTGAACGCACGCAGCCCACCTCTGACGAGACACAGAACCGACACAGAACCGACACAGAACCGACACGAGACGACCGGAGCACGCGATGGATCTGCTCGAGTACCAGGGCAAGGAGGTCTTCCGCCGTTACGACGTGCCGGCGGCCCCCGAAGGTGTGGTCTGCGAGACCGCCGACGAGGTCGAGGCGGCCGCCCGGAAGATCGACCGCCCGGTCGTGGTGAAGGCGCAGGTGAAGACCGGTGGTCGGGGCAAGGCGGGTGGGGTCAAGCTCGCCGACAGCCCCGAGGAGGCCCGCCAGGTCGGCGAGGAGATCCTCGGGCTGGACATCAAGGGCCACACGGTCGAGATCGTCTACGTCGAACCGGCGAGCGACATCGCCGAGGAGTACTACCTGTCGATCCTCCACGACCGGGAGGAGAAGG
>CAZHZQ010000304.1:0-2933 GCA_964537235.1 uncultured Actinomycetota bacterium
GACTGGGCGACCTGGACGGCGTCGCCGTGACGGCGGGCCCGGGACTGGTCGGGGCACTGCTCGTCGGCATCGCGACGGGGAAGGCGCTGGCGCTGGCCCAGAACATCCCGTTCGTCGGCGTCAACCACCTCCAGGCACACGTGCTGGCCGCGCAGCTCGAGTACGGCGAGCTGACCGACCGGCTCCTGGCGCTGGTGGTGTCCGGTGGGCACACGTCCCTCGTCGAGATGATCCCGGACGGGGACGGCAGCGCGACCTTCGAGGAGCTCGGCGCCACCCTGGACGACGCGGCCGGCGAGGCCTTCGACAAGATCGCCCGGTTCCTCGGCCTGGGTTTCCCCGGCGGTCCCGAGATCGACCGACTGGCGCAGCAGGGGGACGTCAGCGCCTTCGACTTCCCGCGCCCCATGTCCGGCGACGCGACCTTCGACTTCTCGTTCTCGGGCCTCAAGACCGCTGTGGTCCGCGAGCTGCGACGCCTCGAGGACGAGGACATCGAGCCCGACATCGCCGACGTGGCCGCCTCCTTCCAGGAGGCCATCGTCGACGTGCAGCTCGAGAAGACCATGGCGGCCGCGGCCGATCGGGGCGTCGATCGCGTCGTGATCGCCGGCGGGGTCGCCGCCAACAGCCGCCTGCGCGAGCGGATGCGCGCCGCCTGCGACGAGCTCGGCCTGCAACTGCTCGCGCCTTCGCCGGTCCTGTGTACGGACAACGGGGCCATGATCGCCGCAGCCGGGTCGAACATCCTGGCGACCGGCGTGTCCTCACCTCTGGACCTGACCGTCGACCCGAGTCTCCCGCTGCCCTCCCCGGCGGGTCCGCCGGAGCGCCGCGGGGTGCGCGGGCGACAGGGCTGAGGACCGTGTCACCGTTCGGTGGGTTCGGCGGGCCGCGGTGGCGGCGCATCTCGCCTGACGAGCTCGACACGGTCCGCCGACGCCTGGCGTCCTGGCCGTGTCCCCCGGGAGGGGCCGTCCGCCACATGTTCCCCCTGGCGACGATCGACGACCGGGGTGCAGCGGTCGTGCGGGTCGTCGAGGACGACGGGCGGTGGGCCGCCTGCGTCGTGCTGCCCCGTCGTCTGCTGGTCCCCGGCGGGGACCCCGGTCTGATCCGCCGGGTGGGGCTGCCGGTCCGACGCTGGCGGCTCGTCGTCGGCGATGAGGCCGCTGCCGACGGGCTGCTGGACCCCTACCGGGAGGATCCGGCGGTCACGATCCACGTGCAGCGCTTCCAGACAGTCGACCCCGACCTGGTGCCGGACGAGGGCGTCGTCGCTGACCCGGGATTGCGGTCGGCCGTCCCGGAGGACGTGGACGGGCTGGCCCAGCTGGCCGTGCGGCTGCACCTCGACGACGGATACGGCCCGGATCCCGGCCGGTCGGGGCGGCAGGCCTACCGCGAGCGCATGGCGAAGGCCGTCGAGCAGGGAACGGTCGTGTGCGTGGGGGAGCCGGGCGAACCGCTCGTGAAGCTCGAGTACGCCGTCGACTCGCCCCGGTGGGGCTCGCAGCTGTCCGGGATCATCGTGCGTCCGGATGCGCGGGGCGCCGGCCTGGGGTTCGCGACGGTCACGGCGGCCGTTCGGCGGTGTCTGCGGACCCACGACGGCAAGCCGGTGTCGTTGCACGTGCGCGCCGACAACCGGACGGCCCTGCGCACGTACCGGGGCGCGGGTTTCGTCGATCGGGAGGAGTGGCGTCTCGCCGTGCGTTCCTAGCGTTCGGGGGCGCCGGTTCTGTACGCGCTCGCTCCCGTGAGCAGTCCCTCGTCGCTGAAGTCGTCGACGAGGTCGTCGATCGAGGTGCCGTAGAGGATGGCCAGGGCCCGGAGATCCTCGGTCCGCAGCGTCAGGACGCGGCCGTTGTAGTCACCACGTTGCACCTGGATCGTCCGGGCGTAGCGCAGCACGGGGGAGTACTGGGTGGAAGCTCCGTCGTCCTCCAACGAGCCGAGGTCGAGCACCACGTGGTCCGGGCCGTCGCCGTTCCCGTCGCCGTGGTGCTCCGGCGCCGGGTCGGGGAGCAGTTCTGCCACCGGGACGCCGTAGAAGCGCGCGAGACGGGCCAGCTTCGCGACCGAGACCGCACGGTCACCACGCTCGTAGGACCCGACGACGACGGCCTTCCACTCGCCGCCGCTCTCGTCCTCGACCTCCTGCAGCGTCAGACCCTGCTGCGAACGGATCTGGCGCAGGCGTCTGCCCAGCTGCTGTTGGTAGTCGGTCTCGGGCATCACGGACCTCCATCCCCCCGGCCTCGCGTGCAGTTTCGCCGGAGCCAACACCGGCACCTCGCAACTCGCCACGGCCGTCCGACCACCCGACCCGATACAGCGGGTCACGCGCCCGCTCTGGCGACCTGCGGGACGACCATAGTCTGTGCGCTCTGCGCACAGACTACCTCGAACGCCTTGGGCGAACCGGGAGGGTGGCCCTAAGGTCCGCATGCACTCTCCGGGGTTCCCGTGCCTCTCTTCCGCCCTCAGGGCTCCCGTTTTGCACTCTCCCGGGTTGAGTGCTAACTTTGTTGTCACTCAACGGGTCCGACTGCTAAGCGCGCACCGCTGAGGCGAACCGCTGACCGCGAGCGTCCTGCGGCGGGCCCCTGAGCGTTCCAGTCCACAGACCACGACACCCATAGGGAGGGCACGTTGGCCACCGCAACCCAGGTCAAGATCCGCCCGCTCGAGGACCGCGTCCTCGTCACGCTCGACGAGGAAGAACAGACGACGGCCTCGGGCCTGGTGATCCCCGACACCGCCAAGGAGAAGCCGCAGCAGGGCACGGTCATCGCCGTGGGCCCCGGCAAGCGGTCCGAGACGACCGGAGATCTGATCCAGGTCGACGTCGACGAGGGCGACACGGTGCTGTTCAGCAAGTACGGCGGCACCGAGGTCAAGGTCGGCGGCGAGGAGTACCTGATCCTCTC
>CAZHZQ010000305.1:0-2932 GCA_964537235.1 uncultured Actinomycetota bacterium
TCCCCGGCCGTCCGCCCCGTCGCCCACCATCTCCTGGACGATGAAGCTGTCGGCGTACTCGTCCAGCCCGCGGTCCGACAGTTCCTCGCGGATCGCTCGCACCGCGTCGGCGGTTTCGGCGGGCGTGGACAGCCCCAGCCGGATGCCCCCGACGTCGCTCTTGTGGATCGGGGCGGCCAGCTTCAGCGCCACCGGTCCGCCGATCCGGCGCTGGGCCTCGGCGGCATCCTCGGGTGATGCCACCTTCGTCGACGCGGCGAACCGCACGCCGTAGCAGCCCAGCAGGTCGGCGGCCTCGTCCGCGTCGAGCCACACCCCCTCCTGCTCGAAGCGGCGCTCGTCGGGGATCACCTCGACGGGACGGTGTGAGGAACCGATCCGCCGCCCGCCCGCGGACGTCTCCTCCTCGGGCTCCTCGGCCCGTGCCAGGGCGCGGTCCACGAGCTCGCGGGCCCGGTCCTCCTCGATCCCCGCGGGGCGGACCACCTCCCCGTGCGGGCTGGAGCGCCACCGCGCGTACTGCGCGACGCGCCCCAGCGCCCGGGCGGCGTCCTCGGGGAACGCGTAGGACGGGATGCGCGCCTCGGAGAGGCCCGCAGGAACGCCCCTGGCGGACATGAACACGCTGAGGACGGGCTTCTCGTCGGGGAACGCGTCGTCCGCGGCGACGATCTCGCGTGCGACGTCCTCGGCTTCGGTGACCACCGGCGGGATGAAGATGACGATGACCGCGTCGATCTCCTCGGCCTGGCCCAGCACCTCGACCGTCTTGCCGTACTGCTCGGCGGTGCCCGAGGCGATCATGTCGACGGGGTTGTCGATCCCGGCCTCCGGAGGAAGGAACGCGCGCAGCTGCTCCTTGGTGTCCTCGGACAGGGCCGGGACCTGCAGGCCGTTGGACTCGCAGGCGTCCGCGCACAGGATCCCCGGCCCGCCGGCGTTGGTGACGATCGCGACGCGCTGCCCGCGCGGCAGCGGCTGGCTGGTCAGCAGGCCGGCGACGTCGAACAGCTCCTCGAGGGTGTCGGTGCGGATCACCCCGGTCTGCCGGAACAGCGCGTCCACCGCGACGTCCCCGGTCGCCAGCGCGGCCGTGTGCGAGGACGCCGCGCGCCGCCCAGCGGTGGTCCGCCCCGACTTCACCGCGACGATCGGCTTCTTGTACGAGATGCGCCGCGCGATACGGCTGAAGCGACGGGGGTTGCCGAACGACTCGAGGTACAGGAGCATCACCTCGGTGTCCGGGTCGTCCTCCCAGTACAGCAGCAGGTCGTTGCCGGACACGTCGGCCTTGTTGCCGACGGACACGAACGTCGAGATCCCCAGGCCCAGCTGGTCGACGTGGTCGAGCACCGCCAGGCCCAGCGCGCCGGACTGGGACGAGAACGACAGCTTGCCGGGGGCGGGAAAGGTCCGGCTGAACGTCCCGTTGAGGCGCACGTCCGCGTTCGCGTTCAGCAGCCCCATGCAGTTCGGGCCGACGATCCGCAGACCGTGGGCGCGGGCCCGCTCGATCAGGTCCTCCTGGCGGGCGCGCCCCTCCTCGCCCGCCTCGGCGAAGCCGGCCGAGATGATCGTCACCGCCTTGACGCCCAGCTTGCCCGCCTCGTCGACGACGTCGTTCACCGCCGGGGCGGGCACGCAGACGATCACCTGATCGGGCGTCTCGGGGAGGTCCGACAGCGACGGGTAGGCGGCCACGGACTGGACCGACCGGGCCGACGAGTTCACCGGGTAGACGGTGCCCTGGAACCCGCCCTCGAGGAGGTTTGCGAACACGAGCCCGCCGATGCTCTTGGGATCGCGGCTGGCGCCGACGACGGCGACCGCCTCGGGCTGGAAGAAGCGTCCCAGCGCCGCCTGCGCGGCACGTTTTTCGTCGCGGGCCACCCCCTCCAGGAACTCCTCGGTCGGCTCGACCGAGAACTCCGTGTGGACCGTGATCCCCTCGGAGGTGCGCTCGTAGACCAGCCCGAGGTCCCGGAGTACGTGCAGCATCCGGTAGTTCTCCGCGAGGACGTCGCCGGCGAGGCGCTTGACGCCCTGCTCGCGGGCGACCGGGACGATGTGGCGCAGCAGCGCCGTGCCGATGCCCCGCCCCTGGTGGGCGTCCTCGACGACCTCGGCGAACTCCGCCTCCTCCCGGTCCTCCGGCAGGCGTTCGAACCGGCAGACCCCGACGATCCGCTCGTCCTCGTCGCGCCCCAGGGTCGCGACGAGCGCGAACGAGGTCTCGGGGTCCAGGTCGGTGAAGCGGTGCACGTTGCTCTCGGTGAGGCGGAACGGCCCGAGGAACCGGTAGCGGATCGTCTGGTCCGACAGGCGGTCCCACGTGCCCAGCAGGCGCGGGGCGTCGTCGGGGCGGATCGGCCGGATGTGCACGGTCGTGCCGTCCGGCAGGACGTGGTCGTGCGAGACGGGGACGTCGGTCACGCGGAGCCTCCAGCGAAGACGGCGAGCACGGTAGCGGCGGGGGGGTGGTCGGACGGTCCATGCGGCGGGGGTGGTTGGACGGTCATGCGGTGGGGCCTTGAAGCCCTTGTGCAGACGGGCTGCGGGCTGCACCATGGGCGGTGACAGCGAGAGAGGTCGGCGACCATGACAGGGGAGATCCGAGAACGCCAGGGGATGCTCGCGGCGACCACGAACGGGCAGCCGACCGGTGACGACGTGATCGACCTCACCGACGACAGTCTGCACATCGAGGGGTCGGAGCCGGCCGAGCTGGACGACAGCAGCGTCGACGCGGTGCACCAGGCCCGCTGGGGGGTCCTCGAGAACCTGATCGACGCGTTCGTCGAGGCGTTCAACGCCCACGACCTCGACGGGATGACGGCGCTGTTCGCCGGTGATGTGGAGCTGCCCGGACTCGGTGGGGACGCGTTCGGGTTCCCCGACACGATCGGATCGGTCTGGGACCGGCGCCCCAACG
>CAZHZQ010000306.1:0-2914 GCA_964537235.1 uncultured Actinomycetota bacterium
GCGGTTGCTGACCATCGAACAGCTCGCCCGGTTCCTGGGCACCACCGTCGATGCCATCTACCGCATGCGCGCCCGCGGTGGCGGCCCTCCGGCCTATCGGATCGGACGGCACCTGCGCTTCCGATGGGCCGACATCCGCGCCTGGCAGCAGCAACACGACGACCGATGACCACCCCACACGCCGACCGGCTCGCAGGTGTGCGCCAGGCGCAAACCTGTCACAACCGGCGAGCGCCGATGGGGACTCCCTCCACGAACGACCAAGGAGGCCCCACATGAGCACCACCAACCCGCCCGACATCGACCAGCTGCTCTCACCAGCGGAGCTCGCCGACTACCTGTCCATCCCCGTCCAGACCATCTACCAGTGGCGCCACCGCGGCGACGGCCCACTCGGATACCGCGTCGGCCGTCACGTCCGCTACCGCTGGAGCGACATCCAAACCTGGCTCGACAACCAGGCCGACGACGTCCCACGACAGCAGGCTGACGCCGGATAGGAGAGGATCGACGTGGCTCACATCCAACGACGGGAACGCGGCGGTACGACCCGCTGGGTAGCCCGGTACCGGGCCGAGGACGGGACCGAGCGCTCGAAGACCTTCGATCGGAAGGTCGACGCCGAGACGTGGCTGAGCACACAGAAGGCCGATCAGGCTCGAGGGGAGTGGGTCGACCCTCAGCTCGGTCGGATCAGCTTCCGAGAGTTCGCGAGACGGTGGGAGGACAACCTGCACGGGCTGCGGCCGAACACTGTCGCGCTGAACACGGGCATCCTGCACAACCACCTGCTCCCGAGGTTCGCCGACCGGCAGCTGTCGACGCTTACCCCTACCGACGTGAAGGCGATGGTCGGGGAAGCGATGGCGGAGGGCTACGCACCGTCGACGGTTCGTCGGATGGTGTTCGTCCTCTCGCTGATCCTCGATGAAGCCATCCTCGAGGGACGGCTCGCCCGCAACGTGACGGCGGGCGTGAAGCTGCCTGCGGACACCTCCACACCGATGCGCTTCCTCGAACCTGACGAGGTCGCCCACCTCGCCGAGACGTTCCGACCTCACTACCGTCCGCTGATGTACACCGCCGCGTACGTCGGTCTGCGCTGGGGTGAGCTCGCTGGCCTGAAGCCGGAACGGGTCGATCTGCTCCGTCGCACCATCGTGATCACCGAACAACTCGTCGAGGTGGGCGGTCACCTGCCCTTCGGTCCGCCGAAGACGAGCGCATCGAAGCGGACGGTCTCGGTACCGGCAGGGCTCGTTGAGCTGCTGACTGAACACCTCGGCCGCCGCCCCGTGCGAACCTCCGGGCTGGTGTTCCCGACGGCGTCCGGAACGCCGATGCGTCGCTCGAACTTCCGCAAGGTCTGGAAGCGTGCGGTCGAGCGCGCCGGATGGGGTGAAGAGCACCGCTTGGAAGGGCTCACGTTCCACGAGCTGAGACACACCGCCGCAGCCTTGGCGATCGCCCAGGGCGCCCATCCGCTGACCATCAAGGAGCGGCTCGGGCACTCGTCGATCCGGACGACGATGGACACCTACGGGCACCTCTTCCCGGCCCAGGACGAGGCCCTCGCGGAGGCGCTCGACGGCCTGTTCCGTGGTTCTGATGCGGGACGGATGCGGGACGGGGACGGGACCGTGAAGCGTTTCCCCAGGTCAGAGGCGGGATAGCGCATGCCTCCTACACGCCCCACCATCCAGAAGCGGCGTTTTTGCGGGTGTGAACATCCCACCGGTCAACGACCGATAGGGACACACGGATCACGGTGCCCAGGTCGACGGGGTCCGGACGGAATGGTCGGGCGGGAGGCGTGGTTGTCTTCAACGCTCGCTCGTTGCACGACCGATGCGCCACCCGACGATGGAGCCCCATGACGCGCGTGGACGCACCAGCATCCCGCGCTGAGCGAGCGACTGACTGACTGACTGACCGGGAGGTCGACCATCGGTGAGACCCCAGCCCAACGCCGGCGCCGACTGAAGAAGGAGCGCAGCCGCGCTGCGAAGGAGCGGCGTCGCGAGCGGCGCCGCCGGTCGCGGTTCCGCGGCCGGACCAAACGCGTCGCGGTGACGACGGTGGCGGCGGTGCTCGTGATCGGCCTCGCCGGCGGACTCTGGTACGTGACAGGGCGGGAGTCGCGTGCGGCAGCGGGTCGCCTCGGCGATCTGGTCGTCAGCGAACCCCACCGGGGACGCGACCACGTGCCGTCAACCACGACCGAGGCCGCTCCCACGTCGGGCAACCACGAGGGCGGCGCCGTCTGCGGCGTCTACGACCGGGTGATGACCGCCGATCAGCAGATCCACACCCTCGAGCACGGCGCGATCGTCTACCAGTACCGACCCGACGACGTGCAGGACGCCGACGTGGAGGCGCTGGCGGAGCTCGCGGACGAGTTCGGTTCCCACGTGCTGGTCGCCCCCAACCCCGCCCTGGACGCCCCGTTCGTGGCGACCGCATGGACACGCAAGATGCGCCTGGACGAGGTCGACATCGACAAGGCCCGCGACTTCGGCGTCGCGTTCACCGGGAACGGTCCCGAGTCGGTCGCCTGTCCGGTGAACTAGATCGGTCCCGGTCGTCGGCGGGCTTCACGGGCGCGGTCATCGGCGCCGGTGTCCCGGGGCCCGGAGCGGCCGGGGGATCCGATGTCGGTGAGCAGGAGCAGGCTGGTGGAGCACACCGTGGGCCGCCGGACCGGCGGCGAGGTCAGTGCTGTCAGGTGGGACCGTGTTCGTGTTCCACCGCGACGTCGAACCCCCGCCAGAACAGCGCACCCTTGGTGTCAAGGCTCACACGGTTCGACCAGCGAGCCATGTCCGGGGCGACGAGCACCTCGATGTCCTCGTGACGGACCAGCTCGTAGCCGCTGGTGTCCTTGCCCTTCAGGTAGATGTCGACCGACACCTCG
>CAZHZQ010000307.1:0-2906 GCA_964537235.1 uncultured Actinomycetota bacterium
GGTACCCGTGACGGGTCAGCAGCCCGCCGATCTGGTCGGAGTCGACCTCGTTGCGGGCGCAGCCCAGCGTGACGACGGCGAAGGTGCGGCTCACGCGCTCGCCCCGTCGTCGTCCGTCTGTTCACCCTCGGGGCGGCAGTCGTCGGGGACGCAGACGATGTCGACGACCTCGCCCCGACCCCCGATGCTGCCGATGTCCTCGCCGTTCAGCACCAGCCGGACGTCCCCGGCGTTGCCGAGGCGCATCTGGACCTGTGACGCCCCGGTGAACGTACGCTGCTCGCCCGCCGGGACGGTCCCCGTGAAGACGACCTCGCCGTCTGACTGCACCCGCATCCAGGATGCCCCCTCGAGCAGCAGCACCAGGTCGACCTCGGTGGGGCTGGGCGACGCGGTCGGCGACGCGGTCTCGGTCGGTGACGACGCGGTGCGCGAGGGCGACGGAGATGCACCGACTTCGGGTTCCGCCGCCGGTTGCGGGGTGCGCCCGCCGAAGGTGCCGATGATGCCCAGGCCGACCAGCAGCACGAGGACGATCACCGCCGCCCACATCAGCCAGTTGGTGGCCCCGTCCTTGGGGGGCCTGGCGACCGGGTGCTCGATCAGCGCGTGGGGGTCGTACTCGCCCCGTTGGATCTCGCGCCGGTAGCGGTCGAGCAGCGGTTCGGCGTCCACGCCCAGCCACCGGGCGTAGGTCGCGAGGAAGCCCTTGGCGTAGACGTCACCGCCGATGCGGTCGAAGCGCTCGTCCTCGAGCGCGCGGAGGTAGTCCGAACGCACGCGCGTCGCCCGGGACGCCTCCTCGATGGAGCGTCCCTGTTCCTCGCGGGCGGCCCGCAGGGTCTCGCCGATGCCGTTGGACACGTGTCATCCGGTCCGGAACGGGGCCTCTTGGGTGTCCCCAGCAGACTAGTGGTTACGGGTGATCCCGACCGCCTGAGCGCCCTGGTGGCGCCCTGGTGGCGACCCGGGGGCGGCGGTTCAGACGACGCGCACGACCTCGAGCAGGGCCTCGGCGGCGTCCCGGTCGTCGCCGTCGATCGTGAGCTTCCCGGCGGCTTCGGCGTCCGTCCACCCGATCCGGTCCGCGGCGATGCGCGTCCAGGTCGCCACGTCGGTCTCGATCCGCACCGTGGGGGTGGCCTTGACGCGCGGGCCGTACTCGTGCGAGGACAGGTCGAAGCGCCACGCGGGACGCGACAGCGCGTCGTCGAACGCAACCTCGACGACGCCGTCACGTCGCTCGATCCCGTACAGCGGTCCGGCCGGCAGCGCACGCAGCTGGAACTCCGCCAGCAGGTCCCGTGTACGCACGTCCATCTCCGGCGGGTCCAGGTCGAGGGCCCGGGCGAGGTCGCCCTGGTGGATCCACTCGTCGTACACGCGCAGGGTCGCCAGCCACCACAGCGCGACCCTGCCGAACAGGGTCGGGACCTTCACGCGGGACAGCGGGCCGGGGGTGAAGCGGATGATGCGCCGCAGCCGCCGGCCCCAGGCGACCAGCTCCTCACGCAGCTGCTGCCGCGGCGCGCCCCGCAGGCGCTGGATCATCTGGTCGTTGTGGTCCTCGAACGACTCACCGTCGTTGAACGGCAGGAAGTCGGTGAGGTGGGAGCCCAGGACGCTCTGACGATCGGATTCCGCGAGGTGACGGAACACGTCGGCGACCGTCCACCCCTCGCCACCCGGGTGGCGAGGAGGCAGCGCGACCCGCTCGAGCTGCTCGGGAGTGAGCCGGTCGAACAGCGCCACCGTGTGATCGCGCAGGTGCCCGGCGATCTCGGCGACGGTCCGTGGCTCGGGCATGCCGGACATCCTAGAGGCACGTCGGCGGCCGTCGAGCGCTGACTTGGTCGCCGGTCGACGGGTGGTTAGGCTGCACGCGCCATGACCCACCCTCAGCGCTTCCTCCGTGCCCTCGCGGCCGCCGCGGCCGCGACCGTCCTCGCTGCCGGCCCCGTCTGGGCCACGGAGACCGGCGGTGGCGGGGAGTCCCCCGCGACGACCGAGGAAGCACCCGCCGACGAGGCACCGGCCGAGGGCGGACACGAGGGCGAGGGCGGGGACAACAAGATCCACCCGCCTCTCGGGTTCGACTCCCCCCAGGAGCTGGTCGGGTGGGGGTTCCTTGCGCTGACCGGGCTGGCGGTCGCGGTCGGGCTCGCGAACGGCGTGAAGCAGCTCAAGGGCCGACGGCCGCAGGCCGACGGGAGCTGGCGCCCCCGCTGACCCGTCGTTCCCGGTCGACGCTACCCGGGGGGTGGGACCGGAGCGAAGAGCTTCAGCTGGCGGATCCCAGCTCCTCCTCCAGATCCTCGACCGTCCACAGGACCTCCCTGGCCTTCGAACCCTCGACCGGGCCCACGACGCCCTGCTCCTCGAGCTCGTCCATGATCCGCCCGGCTCGGGCGAACCCGATCCGCAGCTTGCGCTGGAGCATCGAGGTGGAACCCAGCTGTGAACGGACGACCAGGTCCATCGCCTTGAGCTCGAGCAGCTCGTCGTCGTCGTCGGCCGAGACGTCCTCGAGGTCGACCTCCTCCGGCTCGACCGCCCCCCCCTGCTGCACGCCCTCGACGTAGTCGGCGCGGCGCTGCTGCCGGCAGAACTCGACGATCGTGTCGATCTCGCCCTCGGAGACGAAGCAGCCCTGCAGGCGCGACGGCTTGCCCTGGCTGGACGGCAGGAACAGCATGTCGCCGTGACCCACCAGCTTCTCGGCTCCGCCCTGGTCGAGGATCGTCCGCGAGTCGGTCTGGGAGGCGGTGGCCAGCGCCAGCCGCGAGGGGATGTTCGCCTTGATCAGGCCGGTGATCACGTCCACCGACGGACGCTGCGTCGCGATGATCAGGTGGATGCCGACGGCCCGGGCCATCTGGGCGATGCGGCAGATCGCGTCCTCGACG
>CAZHZQ010000308.1:0-2897 GCA_964537235.1 uncultured Actinomycetota bacterium
ACCTTCCCGCAGACCGCCCGGACCGGTGTGCCGTTCACCAGCGCAGCAGCCAGACCGGCGCGGGCTCCAGGTCCGGCCAGAATGTGCGAGTACACCGGCCCTTCATCGTCGGTGGCCGGCCCACGGACCTCAGGACGGATCATCGTGTCAGCACTCACGGTGTCTCCTCCGCGGTCATATCCGGGACACTCTGGTCCTCTTGAGCGCACGCCTCACACGGTTCGAGAAGTCCAAGCCGCAAGCCACGTCGGCACGAGATGGACGTACATGCCCTCGGATCGGCCGCAGGAGCGCCGTCAGTCACCGTGTGTGTGGTCGCCGTCATGGGTGGCGCGTAGTAGTGGTGGTGCGGGGGCGTACGGGGAGGAACGCGGGTTCGGTCGGTCATACGGTTTCCTCCGTCCCGAGGTCGGCGTGGGACGTATCCGGCGGTTCGTACTTCTTGCAGTCGACGGTGTGCGTCCTGTCGCCGGGGCACTCATCGCAGAACGTCTCCTGGCGTGGTGACCCTCGAGCCCCGTTCGGGTTCGCCTTGAGGCGCAACGTCGGGAACTTCTCACGGAACGTCGGTGCGGATTGGATGTTCGGCCGCCAGAACTCGTCGGTCGTTGCGAACTCGATGACCCGCTCAACCGTTTCGACGTCGGGGACGAGCTCCGGATCTCCGTCGGCACCCTTCGGTCCGAGCCGCAGTAGGCGGTCCATCTCGATCAGCCAGTCGTTTCGCGCCTTCTGGCCTTCGGACGGGATGGGGAACCCGTTGGCTCTGACCGCGAGTGCCAGTTTCCTCGTAAGCCTCCTGGCGTCATCGGACACATCCGGGTCGCCGCCGTCAGGTGGCGACGTAGAGGTTTTATGGTCTGGTTCGGTAGGTACGGTTCGGTCTGGTTCGGTGGAGTCCGCCACCCCTTCCGACCGCTCTCCGTTCGGAGACTCGTCGGAGTCCGATGGGACGCAGTACGGACAGTCCGTGTCCGGTTCGTCCCGGTCTACGTGCCACCGCTGGTGGTTCGCCTTCGCCGACGCTTCCCGACGGGCACGTAGATGGCGGGTGAACTCGTCCCAGTCGTGGATCGTCCATTCGGGTTCGAGGAACCCGTCCTTGTCGCCTGGTCCGCATCCGATCAGCACCTTGACGAACGTGTCCGGGTCGCCGTCCCACCCGCAGGCGTCCGCGATGTCGAGCGCGTCGAAGGACGACAGGTCCCCATCGAACGCGTGGTCGAGAGCCCACCACCACAGCATGTGCAGGTGACCGACGACCTGGGGCAGCGGCACGTCAAGCATCCGTGCGGCGCGTTTCGCCTTCGGGTTCGTGGCGAGGTCCTGGTGTGACTCGATCCAGGCCACTAGCTGGCCTCCCGCCGTTGCTCTGTGAGCGGCATCCCGCCGCCGTTGTCCCTGATCGGCACGTGGGCGTGAACAGTGCCGTCACGGCGCCACCGCCGGTAGTGCGGTTCACACCAGCCGCGTGCCCGTACGTCACGGTCACACACACCCACCGAACATCCGTCGTCAGCCCTGCGCACGTCGACGGACTTCTGCAGGTCAGGTCCGTCTGTGGCGGTGAGCAGGTCGACCTGCCGGCGGTTCGACTCCCACACCTCTTCCACGGTGGACCGCCCGCAGCGGATGTCCCGCCGCTCACGGGCCGTGGTGGCCGCGTAGATGCCGTGGGCCTCAGACATGCCGGCCTGCAGGCAGTCGTCGATCACCGGACATGCGAAACAGATCCGGTAGGCCCACACCCCGTCATGTGCACCCTTCCCGGCAGGGAAGAACAGTCCCGGATCCGCGGACGTGCAGCGTGCATCGTCAGTCCAGGTCATCCGGTGTCCTCACAGAGGTAGGTGTCCAGGACTCTTTTGATGAGTTCGCGGTTGTCTTCCAGCCATGCGGCGACGTCTCGGGCCATGTTCTCCACGACCGGCCGGAGCCGTTCACCGACCCACTGAGCGGACGCAGGGTCAGCCGAGATGACCCGGTCCACCTCGGCCTCCGTGTGCCTGCCTCCGGCCAGCATGAACGCCCTGACAACCTGCTGTTCAGGGGTTAGCCCGTTTTTGTTGCCCCAGGCATCAGCCATCGTTGACCTCCGCAGCCGGGATTACGTCCCACGACCAGTGGCGCGGCGGGCAGCCGTAGGCCAGACCGTTGGCCTGCGCTAGACGGTGCTCGATGGCGGTTCCCTCGTCTGACGCCATGAAGGCGCGCTCGCCGAGTTCGAGCATGGTCGTCTCGTCCGACCAGTACGGCGACGCAATAACGCGGGTTCGGTCGGTCATCGTTCCTCCGGTGCGTCGATGCACGGGCAGCGCTGCCCCGTACGCCCGAAACCGGCTACCGTCCCGGTGCCGCCGCAGGCGTAACAGTCAGGGTCCGCACCGGACGTCTCCACGTCGGCCGCAGGGCACTCGTGCTGCCGGGAGGTACGTGAGGTCTGCACCTGTCCGCAGACGCACAGCCAGTTCGTCGTGTCAGCCATCGGACGTCTCCGAAACCGGGACTCTCGCGTCGCCGTTCACGTAGGCGTCGATGGCGTTGATGGCCTCGTTGAGCGCGTCCGCCAGGCGTTCCTCCTCCTCGGAGGACACGGCGAATCCGGTGCCGTAACAGCACGCTGCGCAGTGGTCGAGCCACGGGACACCGCGGGCCGGTTCGGTGCAGCGCAGCGGCTCCAACGCCTCGTCCAACTGCACGCGAAGCTGCCCGAGGTCGTGGGTGAGAACGCGGGTCACGTGTCGCCTCCCGTGCGGTCCAGCAGAGCGGCCGGATACACGGGGCCACACCGCTGACCGTCGCGCTCATGCGACCCGCGGCCACCCTTCGGCCAGTTCGGAACGTCAGCCATCGGGTCGCTCCCTCGCCAGCGCCCGGTAGGCCGCATGCAGCGCCTC
>CAZHZQ010000309.1:0-2886 GCA_964537235.1 uncultured Actinomycetota bacterium
GGTCAGCCCGCGTCGGAGCTGACCGTGCCCTCGAGGTGCCAGACCCCGGTGAAGCCGTCGAACGGACCGCCGACGATGTGACTGGCCCACTCGAGCGTGTACTCCCCGGTGGCCGGGTCGTAGCTGCCGGTGACCGGGCGGGTGTGGCCCGGCTCGCTGCCGTCGGGCTTCGGGGAGCCCTGGTTGAAGTGCTGACCGTTCCAGCTCGCGGCGACCGCCCGCAGATCGCCGGTCAGATCCCCTGCACCGTCGTGGGTGATGGTGGGAGGCGCGACCTCCTCACCCGTCTGCGGGTCGGTGGGGTTGGTCGACAGGGCGAACTGCACCGCGAACCACGGTTGCGGTGCCGTGATGCGATCGGCGAGGCCGTGCCCGTCGTCGTCGAAGGCCGGGTCGGGCGCCGGTTGGTGCTGTCCGGCGTGCAAGCCACCGTCGGTGCCCGGTTCGAGGGCGGTGTAGGTCGTGTCACCGCACGGCGAGTCGCCGTTCGGGACGAAGGGCCCCTCCTGCAGGTCGCCGCCGGACTGCACCATCCGGAAGTAGGACCCGTCGGTGACCGTCCCGTCGTCTCCGTCGCAGCGCCCCGGATCGATGGACAGGACGCCGGACAACGCGGTCGGTCCGGCCGTTGCGGTGTCCGCCGCGTCGGGGGTCGCTCCGTCGTCCGTGCCCCCTGCGCCACCGCAGGCGGTGACGAGAAGGAGCAGGGCGGCGATCAGTGGACGGTGACGGGTCACGTGGATCCCTCCATGTGGATGCTGGGTCGGTCGGGGTCGACGCTGTCGGCCGGCACCGGACCGTCCGTACCGACCCCCTTGTCGAGGGATGGTCGACCGATGAGCGGTGCCGCGGCCCCGGCGGCCAGTCCGATCAGCAGGATCCCCGGCGCGACGAAGAACCACGGGAAGAGCGCGAAGGGTGGCAGGCCGTCGAGGGCGGCGAAGTTGTCGAGGTTGTCGCCCATCGCGCCGACCATCGGGGCCATGTCGGCGGCGATCCCCGGCCACGCGTCGATGAACGCCGTGGCGTCGGGGGCGACCTCCCGTGGAGCGGCGCCCGCAGCGTCCAGCGCCGGGAGCACCTGCGTGCGCAGTTCACCCTCGGCGGCGCCGAGCGTGACGAAGTGGCCCTGGACGGACGTGACCTGCTGACGGGTCATGAGCGGGCGCAGGTCGTCGATCATCCGTCCGCCCTGCGGTGCCCGTGCGAACATGCCGAAGACGGCCGGAGCCGCGATCAGCGCGACGCCGGTCACGGCGAGCGCGGCGGTCGGTCGTCGCCCGTTCGAGGGGGCGCCGCGCAGGGCCAGGGCCGCCAGACCGACCGTCAGGAGGCCGGGTGCGACGAAGAACCACGGGAAGAGGTCGAACGGTGGCAGCGCGTCCACCGCCCGGAAGTTGTCCACGTTGGCGCCGATGTCATCGAGCATGGCGCTCATCTCCGTGCGGATCGCGGGCCACCGCTCCAGGAACGTGGCGGTGGCCGGGAACCGCTCCGAGAGTCCGTCAGGTGCGGCCGTGCCGGCCGACTCCAACCTGGGCAGGATGCTCCCGCGGAGATCGTCCGCGGCGCCCCCGACGGTCCCGAGGTGATCGTCGAAGGCGGCCAGTTCCCCGGGATCCATGAACGGGCGGAAGTCCTCGATCATCTGTCCGCCGAGCGGCGCGGCGGTGAACATGCCGAAGACGGCCGGGGCGAGCGCCAACCCGATCCCCAGCGCGATCGCGGCGACCAGCGGGCCACGCCGCAGCGCGCCGTGGTCGGTGCCGTCGGCGGCCGTCAAGGTCGTGCCCCGCGGCGGCGGGTGAGCGCCGCGGCGGCGGCGATCAGCATCAGGGCGAGTCCGGTGGGCAGGCCCGGCCCGGTGTCCGCGAGGCGACCCTGCTGGTCCGGATCCGAGCCGTCCGTGTGCCCAGCCGTCTCGGTTTCGTCCCCTGGATCGGCCGTCGGCGATCCGGACCCGTCGGCGGCGCCGTCCTGGGAGTCCGTCGAGTCCCCCGGTTGCGCCGTGAAGGTCCCTTCCAGGTGCCACACGCCAGTGAAGTTGTTGAAGGGACCGCCCTGGATGTGGCTCGACCACTCGAGCGTGTAGCGCCCGGTAGCGGGGTCGTAGGTGCCCGTCGGGCCGACGGTGTTCCCCGGCCGGGAGCCGTCCGGTTTGGGTGCACCCTGGTTGAAGTGCTGGCCGTTCCAGGCGGCGGCGAAGGCTCGGAGGTCGCCGCCGAGCCCCCCGGCACCGTCGTGGGTCACCTCGGGTGCGCGGACCTCGGTGCCCGTCTGCGGGTCGGTCGGGTTGGTCGCGGTCGCGAACCGCGTGCCGAAGAACGACTGTGGACGGGTGATCCGGTCGGCCAGGGCGTTGCCGGAGCCGTCGAACGCGGGGTCCGGATGCGGCTGGTACGCGCCCGCCACCGCCACGAGGCCACCGTCGCTGCCGGGCCGCAGCGGCGTGTAGCTGTCGTCCCCGCACGGGGAGCTACCGTTCTCGACGTAGGGCCCGGAGTCCGGGGTGCCGCCGGGCTGGACCATGCGGAAGTACGAACCGCCGGTCACCGGTCCCCCTTCGCACTGCCCGGGATCGATCCCGAAGGTGCCTTCGAGCCGCTCACCGGAGGCGGCGCGGGTCCGTGTGGTGGTCGCCCCGACGTCGTTCGTTCCCGGTAGCTGCGAAGGGGTCTCGACGGTGGGTCCGTCGGGCCCCACATCGGATGGCGCGGTAGGGGGTGCGGTGGGTGGTGCGGCCGCCAGCGTCAGCAGCGCCCCGGTCGCCACCAGCACACGGGTGATCGTGGGCGGACGTGTCTCCACGGTGTGTGGCCCCTCGTCGTCGGTTGCGGTCCGGCCAGGCGTCGAGGGGCCGCTCGTGCCATCCCGTGGTCCCCTCGG
>CAZHZQ010000310.1:0-2885 GCA_964537235.1 uncultured Actinomycetota bacterium
TCGCCGCCAACCTGATGCTCGCGGTCGTGACCCCGTACCACTGCGGACCCGGCGGCGATCTGTTCGCGGTGATCTGGGCGGGCGACCGGGCGCTCGGCTACCGCAGCGCCGGGCGGTCGCCCGCTGGGGCGACCCGGGGCGCGGTCGCGGAACGCGTGGGCGACGCCATGCCGCGGCAGGGCGTCCACACCGTGACCGTGCCGGGCGCCGTGCGCGGGTGGTTCGACCTGCTCGAACGGTTCGGCAGCCGCAGCTTCCGGCACCTCGCGGGACCTGCCATCGCTCGAGCGGCCGACGGCTTCGTGCCCAGCGACGAGGGCGTGGCGCACATCCGCGCCGGTGCGGACGGTGCCGACGACGGGTGGCGCGCGATCTACGGGGACGTCGACGCCGAACGGCCGCTCCGCCAGCCCGGGTTGGCTCGGCTGCTGGAGACCCTGTCCGAGCACGGCCCGGACGTCTTCTACCGCGGGGCGGTCGCGGAGGCGATCACGGGTCGCATCGGCCGGGACGCCGGCCTGCTCGGCGCCGCGGACCTGGCCGCCCACTCGGGCGTGTGGCTGGAGCCGATGCCCGGGAGGTTCCGGGGCGTGCAGGTCCTCGAGCATCCGCCACCCACGCAGGGCGTCACCGCGTTGGAGGCCTTGGCGATCGTCGACGGTCTCGACCTCCCCGACGACCCGGGCGGCAGGACCCACCTGCTCGTGGAGGCGATGCGCCTCGCGCTGGCCGATCGGGACCGGCACGTGGCGGACCCGGATGCGATGCGGATCGCCCCGCACCGCCTGCTGGAGCCCACCCGTATCGGGGCGCACCGGAACACGATCTGCACGGACACCGCCGGAGAGGCAGACCACGGGTTCGCCGGACCGGGGGACACCGCGTACCTGTGTGCCGCGGACGAGGACGGGATGCTCGTGAGCCTGATCCAGTCGAACTACAGCGGCTTCGGATCCGGCGCCACGGTGCCCGGCTGGGGCCTCAACCTGCACAACCGCGGTGCCTCGTTCTGCCTCGACCCCGATGAGGTGAACGTGATCGCGCCCCGGAAGCTGCCCCGCCACACGCTGATCCCGGCCATGGCCCTGCGCGACGGTCGACCCTGGTTGGTCTTCGGGACCATGGGCGGGGACGGGCAGGCCCAGACGCACCTGCAGCTGCTCGATCGGATCACGCGGGGTGTGCCGGTGCAGGAGGCGATCGCTGCCCCCCGGTGGTTCGTGTCTCCGGTGGACGGGACCGTGGCGGTCGAGGACCGGATCGGACCCGAGGTGATCGACACGCTCCGGACCCGGGGCCACCGGGTCGAGGTCCTGGGCTCCCACGAGCACCTGATGGGCCACGCTCACGCGATCACGGTGACCGGCGACGGGTACGTGGCGGGGACCGATCCGCGGACCGAAGGTGCGGTCGCGTGAACGACGTGGTCGCGTGAACGACGACGGGAGCGACTGATGCGTTGGGCGACCTACCGACATCCGGGGGCGGGGGAGGACCGCGTGGGGCTCGTCGTGGACGACGAGGTGCGGGCGCTCCCGGCGGGGACCTCGCTCGTCGGGCTGTTGGGAGGCGAGGACGGCCTGGCCGAGGCGGGCGACCGCGCCGGCCAGGATCCCGACGAGGTGGTCGCGCTCGCGGACGTGGAGCTGCGCCCACCCGTTCCGCACCCGCCGGCGCTGCGCGACTTCTACGCCTTCGAGGACCACGTCCGCACCGCGCGCGAGACGCGGGGCCTCGAGATGGATCCGGACTGGTACGAGCTGCCCGTCTTCTACTTCTCGAACCCGCATCGCATCGTCGGGCCCGACGAGCCGGTGGCCGTCCCGCCTGGATGTGAGCAGCTGGACTTCGAGCTCGAGGTGGCCGCCGTCGTGGGGTGGGGCGGCAGCGACCTCGACCCCGAGGACGCCGGGGGCCACATCGCCGGTTTCACCGTGATGAACGACTGGAGCGCCCGCGACCTGCAGAAGCGCGAGATGGGCCTGCACCTCGGTCCGGCCAAGGGCAAGGACTTCGCGACGAGCCTCGGTCCGTTCCTGGTCACCCCCGACGAGCTCGAGGGGACCCGGGCCGGTCGGGCGTTCGACCTCACCATGATCGCCAGCGTCAACGGCGAGGAGTACTCGCGCGGCAACCTCGCCGACATCTACTGGGCGTTCGGCGAGATGCTCGCCTACGCGTCCCGCGGCTCGCGGATCGGAGCCGGCGACGTGATCGGGTCGGGAACGGTCGGGACCGGGTGCATCCTCGAGCTGTCGCTCGTGCACGGGTCCGACGAGTACCCGTGGTTGCAGCCGGGCGACGAGGTGACGCTCGAGGTCGACCGGCTCGGGGCGATCACGAACCGCGTTGTCGCCGGCCCCGACCTCGTCCCCCTCCGCCCCTGACCCCGAGGTGCGCTGTCCGGACGGGAGCTTCAATGGTCCGGGGCCCTGCGCCATACTCGGAGAGCGCATCGCGGTGTGCGCTGCGCGGACGAACGGGAGACGAACCGATGACGATGTACCAGCGCCACGGTCGGGTTCCCGACAAGCGGCACACGCAACTCTGGCTGCCGGGGTCGGGGGACGGTGGGAAGCGTCTGGCGACCGAGGAGGTCATCGGCCTCAAGGGCTTCGACGGGATGGCGTCGATCCTCTACCACATCAACACGCCGGTCCGGACCAAGGAGGTCGGCAACTTCCGGCCGATCGAGCGCGACGAGTGGGTGCCCGACGCCCACGCGCACCACCTGTTCGACACATGGGACGTCGAGCCCGAGGGCGATGCGGTGTCGGGGCGCGAGCTGATGATGTTCAACCAGGACGTCGAGATGTCGTTCTGCCGGCCCGAGCGGTCGATGGAGCGCTTCTACCGCAACGGTGAGGGCGACGAGTGCATCTTCG
>CAZHZQ010000311.1:0-2876 GCA_964537235.1 uncultured Actinomycetota bacterium
GCGCCGTCGTAGTACAGCAGCGCCCCGACCTCGTGCAGCAGCCCGGCGATCCGCTCGATCTTGCGCTCGAACAACCCCAGCGTGTTCGGGTTCGTCAGCATGAGGCCGGCGACATCCTCGTCGACCAACGCTGCCAACGCGTCGACGTCGACGAGGCCGTGCTCGCTGGACGGCACCTCGACCGTCTCGTAGCCCCCGAGCGTCACCGAGGCCGGGTTCGTGCCGTGGGCGCTGTCCGGGATGATGATCTTCCTCCGCGGGTCACCGTTCGCCTCGTGGAACGCCCGCATGATCATCAGACCGACCAGCTCCCCCTGTGCTCCCGCCGACGGTTGCAGCGTGGCCGCGTGCATCCCGGTGAGCTCGCGGACCCACCGTTCGACCTCGTGCAAGACCTCGAGCGTGCCCTGGGCGTGCCGGTCGGGGGTCGCCGGGTGCAGCCGCGTGAAGCCGTCCAGGGCCGCCACCCGTTCGGCCACCTTGGGGTTGTACTTCATCGTGCACGACCCCAGCGGGTAGTAGCCGAGGTCGATGCCGTGGTTGCGCTGCGACAGCCGCGTGTAGTGCTTGACCATCTCCCGCTCGTTCACCTCCGGCAGCGGTGGCGGCTCGTCGGTCAGCTCCACGTCGGGGAGCAGCCGGTCCAGCGGCTGTGGCTCGACGTCCGACGCCGGCAGCGTGCTGGCACGCCGGCCGGGGGTGGACCGCTCGAAGATCAGCGGTTCGGGCGCGTTGCGATCTCCCATCAGTTGGGTCATGCCGACACCTCCTTCGCGGCACGGGTGACCGCCTGGATCAGACCGTCGACCTCCCGCCCCGTCCGTCTCTCGGTCGCGGCGATCATCACCGCCCCCTGACCGGGACCGTCCGGAACCACCGGTCCCGTCAGGTACCCCTCGTCGGCGACCGCCTCCACGAACAGGTCGGGATCTCCCGGCACCCGCAGCGCGAACTCCTTGAAGAAGGGTGCGGGAACCCCCAGCTCGATCCCCTCGATCTCCGTCAGACGACGGGCGAGATCGTGGGCCCGTTGCACACAGGTTGTGGCCAGCTCCCGCAGGCCCTGCGGGCCGAGCCACACCAGGTACAACAGGCCGGCCAGCGCGTTCAGCGTCTGGTTCGTGCAGATGTTGGAGGTGGCCTTCTCGCGACGGATGTGCTGCTCGCGTGCCTGGAGCGTGAGGACGTAGCCGCGGGTGCCACGGACGTCGACCGTCTCGCCCACCAGGCGCCCGGGCAACCGGCGCACGTCGTCCATCCGTGCGGCGAGGAAGCCGAAGGACGGTCCTCCGTAGTTCAACCCGTTGCCGAGCTGCAGTCCGTCACCGACCACCAGGTCGGCGCCCTGCTCCCCCGGCGGTGGCAGGATCCCCGCAGCCGTCGCGTCGAACGAGACGATCAGCCGCGCCCCGACTCCGTGGGCCGCCTCCGCGTGGGGGCGCACGTCCTCGATCACCCCCAGGTGGTTCGGCTGGGCGATCACGTGGGCGGCGACGCCATCGTCCAGATCCGGGACCGGGGTGCGACCGTCCTCACCCAGCCCGGCGGTGCGCACGTCGAACCCCTGGGGGTGGGCGAACGTCGAGACGACCTCGCGGTACGACCTCGGCAGCCCCTGGGACAGCACGACGCCGGTGCGACGGGTCGCGCCGTGCGCCATGTTGACCGCCTCGGAGACCGCCGACGCCCCGTCGTACAGCGACGCGTTGCTGACCTCCAGCCCCGTCAGCTGGCAGATGACCGTCTGGTACTCGTAGAGGGCCTGCAGGACGCCCTGGCTGACCTCCGGCTGGTACGGCGTGTAGCTGGTGTAGAGCTCACCGCGCGACAGGAGCGCCGGGACCAGCGCGGGGACGTAGTGGTCGTAGGCCCCTCCTCCGGCGAAGCACACGAGGTCCGTGTGGTTGCGGGCCGCCAGGCCGCCCAGGTACCGGGCGACCTCGTCCTCCGACACGCCGTCGGGCAGGTCGATCGTGTCCCGGGCGCGCACGCCTTCGGGGATGTGGTCGAACAGCTGGTCGACGTCGTCGAGCCCGAGGGTCGACAGCATCCGAGCGACGTCGTCGTCGGTGTGCGGGGCGAACTGCACAGGCGGGTCCTCTCGGGGAGGCGGCGCGTGAACGTATCCTTCCACAGGGGCCCGCTCCAGGCGAAGCAGTTCCGACCGGAGCAACCTCGGACCTCGACGGTAGGGTGGCCGCGATGCTCATCGGTGCCCACGTCTCGAACCGCGATCCGCTCGCCGCTGCTGCGGACCGCAAGGCCGACGTCGTGCAGTTCTTCCTGTCCAACCCGAAGGGCTGGAAGCTGCCCAAGACGCGTGACGACGTCGACGAACTGCAGGCGTCGGGGATGGACATCTACGTCCACGCCCCCTACCTCATCAACGTGGTGTCCCCGAATCCCCGGGTACGTCACCCCAGCCGCAACCTGATCCAGGAGACCTGCAACTCGGCAGCCAACATCGGTGCGACGGCGGTCATCGTGCACGCCGGGTACTGCGACGAGGACGAGGACGCCGAGGAGGGCTTCACCCGGTGGCGGAAGGCCCTGGAGCCACTCGAGACCGACGTCCCCGTCTACATCGAGAACACGGCCGGCGGGGTCAACGCCATGGCCCGCGAGTTCGACACGCTGGGGCGGCTGTGGGAGGCGGTCTCCGACATCGACGTGCCCCTCGGGTTCTGCCTGGACACATGTCACACGCACGCCGCCGGCGAGGACCTGTCGACGGCCGTCGACCGGCTCGAGGACCTGGTCGGCGGCATCGACCTGGTGCACCTCAACGACTCGCGCGACGAGGCCGGGTCGGGGCGCGACCGTCACGCCAACCTTGGCCACGGCCAGATCGACCCGGACCTGCTCGTGCAGGTCGT
>CAZHZQ010000312.1:0-2871 GCA_964537235.1 uncultured Actinomycetota bacterium
AGGCCGCCGAGGCGGAGGTCGCCCGCTGGGTCGGGGCGTTCGGGGCGGAGCAGGTCCTGCTCGGCGTCCGTGACCACCGGTCGGGTCTCGCGGAGGCCCGCGCCGCCGCCCGGACTGTCGCGCTGGCCGACCGGTCGGGACTCACCGCCGTCGCGACGAACGACGTGCGCTACCTGCGCGAGCGCGACGCCTACCTCGCCGACATCATGACCTGCGTGCGGGCCCAGGTGCCGGTCGCCGACCACCACCTCGACCGGACCACCGCCGAGGGCTGGTTCAAGACCGCCTCGGACATGCTCGAGGTCCCGCTGTTCCGTGACCGCCCCGACCTGCTGGTCAACGCGCAGCGGGTCGCCGAGTCGTGCGAGGTCGACCTGGGGCTGCACGCCGGGCCGCACGCCCCGAGCCTGACCGGCCTGGACGACGTCGAGGCCCGCCGCGAGCTGCACGCCCGCTGCCGCATGGGGGTGCGGGAGCGGTACGGCAGGCGGGTGGGGGCGGAGGTGTCGGATCGGCTGGTGGCCGAGCTCGCGATGGTCGACGAGCTGGGGCTGCACGACTACTTCCTCGCCGTCGCGGGGATCGTGGAGGACATCCGCGACGCCGGGATCCTGACCGCCTGTCGCGGGTCGGCGGCCGGCAGCCTGATCTGTCACGCGTTGCGGATCTCCGACGTCGACCCGATCGCGCACGACCTGGTGTTCGAACGGTTCATGAACCCCCACCGCGACGAGCTCCCCGACATCGACATCGACGTGGAGTCCGCCCGCCGCGAGGACGTCTACCGGATGGTGATGGGCCGGTACGGGGACCAGCGCACCGCCTGCGTCGCGATGGTCGAGACCTTCCAGGCGCGGATGGCGGTGCGGGAGGTCGGCAAGGTCCTGGGGCTGCCGCCCGAGGAGATCGACCTCGTCGCCAAGGCGTTCCGTCGGGTCCGGGCGCGCGACGTGCGGGCGGCGGTGCGGGAGCTGCCCGAGCTGTCCGGCTCGCGGCTGGACGCCGGCCAGTTGGACACCCTGTTCCAGGTCGTCGAGCGCATCGACGGCTTCCCGCGCCACCTCGCGCTGCACCCGTGCGGGATCGTGCTGGGGGACGGGGCGCTGCTGGACCGCGCCCCGGTCGAGCGGTCCGCCAACGGGTTCTCGATGGTGCAGTTCGACAAGGACGACGTCGCCGCGCTGGGCCTGCTGAAGCTCGACGTGCTGGCCGTGCGGTTGCTGTCGGCGATGCGCCACGCCCTGGACCTCACGCCGGGCACCCGCGGACGGCAGCTCACCGTCGACGACATCGACGACGGGGATCCCGCCACCTACGAGCTGCTGCGCTCCACCCGGTCGGTGGGGGTGTTCCAGGTCGAGTCGCCCGGACAGCGGGAGCTGTTGGGGCGACTGCAGCCGGACACCTTCGGGGACCTGATCGCCGAGATCTCCCTGTTCCGCCCCGGGCCGGTGAAGGCCGACATGGTCGGCCCGTTCGTGGCGCGGCGGACCGGTGAGGAGGAGGGCCAGGTCCTGCACCCGCTGCTGGAACCGGCGCTGGGCGAGACCTTCGGGGTGGTCGTCTACCACGAGCAGGTCATGCAGGTGATCGCCGCGCTGACCGGCTGCGACCTGGCCTGTGCCGACCTCGTCCGTCGGGAGCTGGCCGACGACACCAAGCTGGCGGACCGGCGGGCGTGGGCGCTGAGCCGGGCCCGCGAGCGCGGGTTCGATCGGGACACCGCCGAGGCGATCTGGAGGCAGGTGGCCTCGTTCGCGTCGTTCGGGTTCTGCAAGGCCCACGCCGCCGCCTTCGCCGTGCCCACCTACCGCTCGGCGTGGATGAAGGTGCACCTGCTGCCCGAGCTCGTCGCCGGGCTGTTGACGCACGACCCGGGGATGTACCCGCGACGGCTGATCCTCGACGAGGCCCGCCAGTTCGGGATCGGGATACTCGGACCCGACGTGAACGTGTCCGAGGTCGCGTACACCGTCGAGCGGATCCCCGCCGATGTGGCCTTGGGGTCGTTGGGCGTCCGCCCCGACGCTACGTCTGCTCGCACCGACCTCCCCCCAGGCTGGACGTCGAGTGGCAAGACGTCCGGTGGTAGGACGTCCAGTGGCAGCTCAGTTGCAGATACGCGTCCCAGCTGCCACTCGATGGGATCGGGGCGGGGTCCGCGGGTGCTGCCGCCAGCGGGTTGGGTGGCGGGTTGGGTGGCGGGTTGGGACCTGGGTGACGCCGGGGCCGGGTCGGACGGGGCGGGGGGTCCGGGGTCGGACGGGGCGGGATCGGACGAGGCATCGATGCGGTGGGCGGTACGGATCGGCCTGCAGGACGTCAAGGGGATGAGCGACGCTGAGCGCGACACGTTGCTGGCGAACCGGCCCTACGACTCGCTGGAGGACCTGTGGCTGCGGGGTGGGCTGTCCCGCCCGACCGCCGAGAACCTCTGCAAGGCCGGGGCGCTGGACACGTTGTCACCGCACGACGGCGACCGGCGACGCACGATGCTCGCGGTCGAGGAGCTGTGGCACGGGGCGCGGCGGACCCGACGGGTCCAGCGTGAGTCAGGGGAGGTGCACCAGACCCGCCTCGACCTGCACGCCGACCACCGCCCCCGGCTGCCGTCCCCGACCCGTGCCCATGCGGTCCGCGACGAGCTCGAGGTCCTGGGCCTGGACTGGTCCCGACACGTGATCGCGTTCTACGAGCCGTTGCTCGGGGCGCTCGGCGTCACCCGGGCGTACCAGTTGCTGGACCGCCGGGACGGTGAGGTGATCCGGGTGGCCGGGGTCCGGGTCGCGCTGCAGTCCCCACCGGTCCGCTCCGGTCAACGGGTGCTGTTCCTGTCCCTGGACGACCGCACCGGGACCGTCCAGTGCAACT
>CAZHZQ010000313.1:0-2860 GCA_964537235.1 uncultured Actinomycetota bacterium
AAGGGCCGAACGGGAACCCGCCGACTCCCAGCAGGTGAGCACGGCCCGGGCCACGGCCCGGGTGCCGGTGACGTCGAGGACGGTCTCGTGCTGGCCGGCGAACGAGGCCTCCGCCGCGTCCTCGTCCGGTGCCGAGGAGCGCACGGCCACCGGCGTCCGTGCCGGCACGCCCCCGGCGAGCTGGCGGTAGGCGGGACGCACGACCTCGCGCAGGGATCGCAGGCAGGCTGTGCGCCCTCCGGCAACGTCCGCCACGACGCGGTGCATGTCTGCGGGCAGGCAGAAGCCGGCCGGCACCGGCCATCCGGCGGCGAGGCGGCTGAGGTTGGCGGCCTTGCCCCCGGTCCGCATCGGATCGGCGGCGGCCTGGTCACCGAGCCACAGCACGTCCCCCTCGCCCAACCCGAGCGGGTCCGGGTCACGGCGCAGGATGCGGTCGAGCAGCCTCACCGGAGCGTGACCGTCCCCTCGGTGCCGTCGACCGCGACGTTGGCCCCGTCCCGGATCCGGGTGGTGGCGTCGCCGGTCGCCACCACGCAGGGGATGCCGGACTCGCGTGACACGATCGCGGCGTGCGACAGGGGGCCGCCGCGGTTGGTCACGATCGCCCCCAGCAGCGGCAGCACGACGTTGAACGCCTCGGAGGTGGTGCGGGCCACCAGCACGTCGCCCTCCTCGATGCGGCCGAACTCCTCGGGGCCGATGATGACTCGTGCCGGCCCGCGGTAGCTGCCGGGGCTGCCCGGCTGGCCGCGGACGACGTCGTCATCGCCCTGCCCCTCATCGCCGCCGAGGAACCCGCTGATCTGCGCGAAGATCGCCTGGTTCGCCTCGCGCAGTCCGGCGGGCAGGACGTCCATGGGCGGGGGATCGGACGGCTCGCCGCCGAGGGACGCTGGGGCCTCGTGGTCGGCGTGCTCCTCGCGGAACGCTGCCCGTGCCGCCAGCTCGCTGCCGTCCGTGCCGCCCGTCCCGGTCGCGAGCGCCGTGACCTCGTCGCTGGTCGCCTCGATGAGGTGGACCGGGTCGGCGAGCGCACCGCGATCGACCAGTCGTCGACCGAGCTCCAGGAGGGACTGTCGGAAGACCCCGGCAGCCCAGACGTCGCCCAGCACCGAGCGTTCGTCCCGCATCCGGTAGGTCGCCAGGGTGTCCTCGACGAGCCGGTCGAACTCGTCGCGGTTAGGTGCGGGCACCTGGGAGCGCAGCGCCGCCACCCGCTTCTGGATCGTCGCCTGGTCGGGACCCGAGCGTTCGCCCTCCACCGCCGTGCGGATGGCACGTGCCATCAGGTCGGGGACCTCGGCCAGGGTCGGGTTGCCGTGCTCGATGGAGTCGCCGACCAGCCGGTACCCGGTGGTCTCCAGGTACGCCGTCCAGGCCGCCCCGACCTCGCCGTCGGCAGCCTCGAGCCGTGCCACCAGGTGTTCGGGGTCGCCGTCGAGGGCTGCCGTGATCACCGCGTCGTCGCGGATCGCGTCGGCCAACCGTGTGAGCTCCTCCGAGCGGCCCGAGGAGATCGGTGAGGCACCCTCGAGCACGTCCAGCACCTGGGTCGAGTCGCCGGTCCACTCCTCCATTGCGACCAGCAGCAGCCCGATCGGCAGCATCCCGCCGTTGAACCGGTGGTGCAGGCCGATGAACCGCCGCAGCGTCTCGCGGCACTCGTTCACGTGCTCGAGGAGCTCGTCGTCGGACAGGCGCTCCCGGTCGACGGCCGCGTTGGCCCGGTTCTCGGCGGTGATCGCCGGCTTGGCGTCCTGCTCCCACGTGCGGAGGTCCTGGAGCCAGATGCGTTCCTCGATGGCGTGCTGGGCCGCCTTCCGCCGCTCCCGGATCGCCGGGTGCAGGCGTGACAGGAGCCAGAACACGGGCTTGGGGGGCGGCCCGGACGGGCCGCCGTCCCCGGGTTCGCCGACCGCGTGCATCCGGGCGTAGCCGAACCCGTCGACGAAGGCGGTCTCGAAGTAGTCCAGCAGCAACCCGTACCGGCTCGTCCACTCCCGCACGAAGGGGACCGTGGCGTCCGGGTAGATCTCGCTGTAGCTGGCGGGCACGGGTCGGGGCCAGTGGTCCTCGTCGCGCTGCCAGACCCCCGGGCCCGGAACCTCGAACTTCGGTGGCCGCACGGTTGTCGTCATGGTCATCTGCCTCTCCCACTTATTCGCTACAGTAAGTATGCAATGATTGCATGCCATCTGTCAAGAGGTACACTGTTGCAGCCCGACGGAGCACGGTCACGTGAGCACAGACGACACGAGCAGGACCTACAACAGCCCCCTCCGGCAGCAGCAGGCGAACGACACCCGACGAGCAATCCTGGAGGCGGCCTCGGAGCTGGTCGTCGAGGACGGGTTGGCGAACTTCTCGATGCGTGACGTGGCGGCGGCGGCCGGGGTCTCCGAACGCACGGTCTACAACCACTTCGACACGCGTCAGGCGGTGCTCGACGGGCTCACCGACTACGTGGCCGAGCGCCTGCACGAACTGGGCCTCCAGGACGACCCGCGCGACATCGAGGACATGACGGGGCGGATCGTCGCGATCAACCGGGCCTTCGACACCATCGGGGCACCCGCACGCGCGATGGCGCGGCTCACGGCCGCGCAGGGCCAGCCGTCGACCGCTGCCGTGGAGCGCACGGCGCACTTCCGGGAGCGGTTCGCGGACGTCCTCGACCCGCTGCCCGCCGACGAGGCCGAGCGCTGCTTCGCGATGATCCGGACGGTCGTCAGCTCGACGACCTGGCTGCGCCTGCGCGAGGAGTTCGGGCTGGGGTCCGACGACACCGCCCAGGCGATCGCCTGGGCCCTGGAGGCACTGCTCGACGACCTCAGGGGACGTGCCGGGTGACGTCCGG
>CAZHZQ010000314.1:0-2855 GCA_964537235.1 uncultured Actinomycetota bacterium
ACCACGCCGAGGACGGGCAGGTAGACGGCCATGACCAGGTCCTCGGCGACCAGCAGGGACAGCACGCCTGCGGTCTCGCGGTTGCCCAGCCAGCCGAGATCGTTGACGAGCTTGGCGACGATCCCCGACGACGAGATGTACGTGACGCCACCCAACACCATCGCCGCGATCGGTCCCCAGCCCAGCAGCACGCCAGCGACGAACCCCGGCACGAAGTTGGCGACCAGGTCCGCGACAGCGACCGGAAAGGTCTGCCGCAGCCCGGCGGTCAGCTCCTCGGGCGAGTACTCGAGGCCGAGCATGAGCAGCAGCAGGACGACACCGATCTCGGCGCCGATGTGGATGAACTCCTCGGCGGTGATCACCGGATAGATACCGCCCTCGCCGATCGCCAGGCCCACCAGCAGATACAGGGGGATCGGTGAGATCCCGGCGCGGCTGGCCACACGGGCGACCAGCGCCAGCGCGAGCAGGATCGCGCCCAGCTCGACGAAGACGGTGGCGATCGGCACCGCCTACGGGCCCCGCAGCAGATCCCGCACGCGGGCGCAGGCGCCGGGCGGTCCGATCACCACGGCCGTGTCGCCCGGTCGCAGCACGAAATCCGGGCCGGGGTTGGGGTCGTGTTCACCGTCGCGCAGGACGGTCACCACCGTCACACCGGTCGACTTGCGGATCTCCAGCTGTCCGATGCTCCGCCCGGCCGCATGGCTGTCCGGTTCGACCTCGAGCCAGTCCAACGCCATCCCGGGCACCACCTGCTGCAGTCGGTCGAGATCGGTGACCACCCGCGACCCACCCAGCAGCTCAGCGAGGGTCCGTGCCCCTTCCGTGTCCAGGTCCAGGACCTCCTCGGAGGTATCCGGGTCGTCGGGATGGCTGACGAACAGCTCCCGACGGCCCGTGCGGTGGTGGAGCACGGACACTCGGCGCCCATCCACGGTCGTGAACGAGTACCGCACCCCCACGCCCGGCAGGCGTGTCTCCTCGATCTGCGGGGTCACCGGACCTCCTGTCTTGCGACGGCATCGACGACCCTAACCCGACCTCGATCTTGTGACCTGCATGGCCGCTTCCTCGCCTTGACGACCAGCGACGACCGCGCTCGGGCCCTGCTCAGAGGGTGTTTCCGCCCTCAGGGCCTCACATGTTCTCGGTCAGAACCCCGTGAGTCGTTGACCTGGGCATATGGGTCCTAATCGTACCCTGACCTGGGAAACACTTTGTTGTAACTTGCTAGTGCCTGTCGCCGGTTGCTTCGGTTTTTGGGGGCTCCCGCGGAATGCTCGCGGAACGACCGTGGGTCAAGGATCGGGTTCTTCGGCGCACTCTGGCTGAGATGATCAGAGCTACCGGACCTGTGACCCGACGTGACTGGGTGGAGCGCCGCGAGGGCTGTCGTCTGGCACTGGAGGCATGAGCCCTGCGAACGCTGATCTGACCGGCGTCAAGGACCTTCGGTCGAGTTGTCCGTGATCAATGTCGATGAAGTACTCGTCTGGCGGATCGCGTCCCAGTGCCGCCCCTGCGATCGGCCTGCCAGCGCGTGACGGCCCGACGTTCTGGGCGCCGATGGTCAGCCCCTCTTGAGCAGCTTCGTGTAGACGATGAAATTGTCTTCGTAGTGGCGCACGGTGCGATCGAACTCGCCGCCACAGGTGACCAGCGTGAGCAAGCGATCGCTGGTGATCGGCCAGATGGTGTCGACAGGCAGCTCGTCTTTGGGGGCCTTCTCACTCGAGTCCACGAGGAAGGTGACGTCGTCGCCGCTGTCGTAGACGACGTGGATCTCGTCGCCGACGTTGAGTTCATCCAGCCGGTAGAAGACGTCTGGGCCGGCGCGGGAGTCGACGTGGGCGACGATGACCGCAGGGCCGGCATGCCCGGGTCTCGGGCCTTCGGTGTACCAGCCGGCGAGCCCGAAGTCGGGCACCTGCATGGCCCCGTCTGCCTGGAGACCCACGCGGACCAGGTCAACATCCACGTCGATCGCGGGGATGACGACCCGGACCGGCTCCCCGCGAGGATCGGCGCGCCGTTCGGCGGGAGTCTCCGGTGCGGAGGTAGGCGACGACGGCAGGGCCTGAGGGAGGGATAGCGGTACGGACGAGGGCGGGTCCGGGCGCGAAGACGCCAGCGGTGCGTCGTCGACCAGGCTGCTACTCGCCAGGACCGCAGCCGGCAGGACCGCGGCCAGCAGGACCGCGGTGGCCGCGATCCGGACCAGAGCCGGCCCCCTCCGTGATGTCATGTCAGCCGCTGTTCGTCACCCGGCGAAGCAGCACGACGGCGGTCCCCGCGACGGCGACAGTCAGCAGGAGCAGCACACCGGTTCGACTCGCGGGCGGGGCGGTGCCACCCGCGCCGGTGTCGATCCGCGTCGGGGGTTGCACGGCAGGCGGTGTGGCGTCGTCGTCTTCAGCCGCACCGTCATCTTCGCCGTCGGGCGCAGCCTCGTCTTCGCCGTCGGGCGCACCGTCGTCTTCACCGTCGGGCGCAGCCTCGTCTTCACCGTCGGGCGCAGCCTCGTCTTCACCGTCGGGCGCACCGTCGTCTTCGCCGTCAGCCGCCGCGCACGCCGGTCGCGTGATGGTGTTGGTGTCCATGGTGACCGCACCGTTGCGCGCCAGGGTGCGGCCCTCGACGGTCGCTCCGGTGTTGAGCGTGATCGAGGTGAGCGCCATGATCGTGCCGGTGAAGGAGGAGTCCGTCCCGAGGGTTGCGGAGCTGCCGACCTGCCAGAAGACGTTGCAGGCGTCGGCACCGTTGACGAGGTTCACGTTGCTGGCGGACGCCGTGACCAGCGTGCTCTCGGTCTGGAACACCCACACCGTGTCCGGGTTGCCCTGCGCGTC
>CAZHZQ010000315.1:0-2841 GCA_964537235.1 uncultured Actinomycetota bacterium
ACCCCGACGGCGCCGCGGAGGTCGTCGACCCGGTCGGTGCGCTCCCAGGTGAACCCGGCGCCGGTCCGACCGAAGTGCCCGTACGCGGCCGTCTCCTTGTAGATGGGCCGGCGCAGGTCGAGGTCCCGGATGATCGCGGCGGGGCGCAGGTCGAACACCTCGCGGATCCCCTTGAGGATGTGGTCGGGATCGGCCTGTTCGGTGTCGAACGTGTCGATCATCAGCGACACCGGGTGCGACACCCCGATCGCGTAGGCAACCTGCAGCTCACACCGCTCGGCCAGACCGGCAGCCACCACGTGCTTGGCGACCCACCGGGTGGCGTAGGCGGCCGACCGGTCGACCTTGGTCGGGTCCTTGCCGGAGAACGCCCCACCCCCGTGCCGGGCCGCACCGCCGTAGGTGTCGACGATGATCTTGCGACCCGTCAGTCCGGCGTCCGCGTGTGGGCCGCCGATCTCGAACCGGCCGGTCGGGTTCACGAGCAGCCGCAGGTCGGAGCTGTCCACGTCGTCGGGCAGCAGCGGCTCGACCACCAGCTCCTCGAGGTCGGGGCGCAGCAGCGTCTCCAGATCGATCTCGGGCCGGTGCTGGGTCGAGATGAGCACGGTGCGCACCGCGACCGGGGTGTTGCCCTCGTACTCGATGGTGACCTGGGTCTTGCCGTCGGGGCGGAGGTAAGGGATCTCGCCCGCCTTGCGCACCGCGGTGAGCCGCTGGGCCAGCCGGTGCGCGAGGTGGATCGGCAGGGGCATCAGCTCCTTCGTCTCAGAGCACGCGTAGCCGAACATCATCCCCTGATCGCCCGCCCCGATCGTGTCGAGGTCGTCCACGGCGTGACCCTCCCGGACCTCGGCCGCCTCGTCGACCCCCTGGGCGATGTCGGCGGACTGCTCGTCGATCGAGACCGACACCCCGCACGTGTTGCCGTCGAAGCCCATGTCGTGGTGGTCGTAGCCGATGCCGACGACCGTGTCGCGCACGATCCTGGGGATGTCCACGTAGCAGTTGGTCGAGATCTCGCCGGCCACCATGACCTGTCCGGTGGTGACCATCGTCTCGCAGGCGACGCGCCCCTGCGGATCCTCGGCGAAGATCGCGTCGAGGACCGAATCCGAGATCTGATCGGCCATCTTGTCGGGGTGGCCCTCGGTGACGGACTCCGAGGTGAAGAGGCTCCGGCGTGGCACGTGCGGCTCCAGGTCAAGGCGAACGGAGGTGATGGGGAAGGGCGCTGCAGCCTACCGGACCGGGTGCCGGCCCCGACCCGCTGCCGTCGCTGAGAGCCGACCCTCACCCGACCCTCACCCGACACCCAGCCGACGCTCAGCCGACACTCACCCCACACTCAGCCGAGCAGCTTGACCACCTGGTCGAGGATGCGTCCGGCGACCTGCCGCTTGCTCGTCAGCGGGACCTCGATGCGGGTGTCGTCGCGCCCCAGGATCAGCACGCGGTTGGTGTCGACCTCGAAGCCGGCGTCGTGCGCGCTGACGTCGTTGACGACGATCAGGTCGGCCTGCTTGCGCTCGAGCTTGTCGCGCCCGTGCTCCTCGGGACGGTCGGTCTCGGCGGCGAACCCCACGAGCAGCGGTCGGTCCCCGGTCCGTTCCTCCCCGAGCTCGGCGAGGATGTCCGGGTTGCGGACCAGCGCGACCTCGGTCGGCCCGGTGTCCTTCTTGATCTTGCGCTCGGCCGGCTCCGTGGGCCGGAAGTCGGACACCGCCGCGGCCTTCACGACGACGTCGGCGTCCGACGTCAGCTCGCGCACCGCCGTGCGCATCTCGGCCGCGGACAGCACGTCGTGACGATGCACGCCCCGTGGCGTGTCCAGCCGCACCGGGCCGGCGACCAGATCGACGGTCGCCCCGCGCCGCGCCGCCTCGGCTGCGACCGCGAACCCCATGCGCCCCGACGAGCGGTTGCTGAGGAACCGCACGGGATCCAGGTGCTCGCGGGTCGGTCCGGCGGTCACGACGAACCGGCGTCCGGCCAGGTCACGCCCGCCGGCCAGCAGGCGATCGACCGCGGCGACGATCTCGTCCGGTTCCACCATCCGTCCCTCGCCGACGTCGCCACCGGCCAGCTCCCCCTCCGCCGGCCCGACCAGGTCGACGCCCCGCTCGCGCAACACCGCCACGTTGTCCCGGGTGGCGGGATGCTCCCACATCTCGGTGTGCATCGCCGGAGCCAGCAGCACCGGGCAGGTGGCCATCAGGAGGACGTTGGTCAGCAGGTCGTCCGCGAGGCCCTGGGCGGCACGGGCGATCAGGTGGGCGGTCGCCGGCGCCACGACGACGACGTCGGCCCAGCGTGCGAGGCGGATGTGCGGTGCCTCGCGCTCCTCGACGTCCAGCTCATCCCACAGCTCGGTGTGCACGGGGCGGCCGGTCAGTCCCGCGAAGGTGGCGGACCCGACGAAGTTGCGTGCCCCGGACGTCAGGACGATGTCGACGGTGGCACCCACACGGATCAGCTCACGGGTGAGGTAGGCGGCCTTGTACGCCGCGATGCCGCCGGTGACGCCCAGGACGACGTTGCGTCCGTCGAGCGCGGCGGCCGAGGACAACTAGCCCTCCGGGTCCTCGTCCTCGACGCCCTCGCCCTCGATGAAGGCGAGCGGATCGAGGTGCTCCTCGCCCTCCTCGAACCAGGTCGCGTCGATCTTGCCCTGGGCGATCTCCTCGAGGGCGATCGACAGGGGCTTGTTGGAGTCGGTCGAGACGAGCGGCGGCACGTGCTGGCCGAGCCCCTCGCCGAGCTGCGAGTAGTAGGAGTTGATCTCGCGCGCTCGCTTGGCGGCGAGGTGCACGAGCGTGAACCGGCTGTCGACCCGCTGGT
>CAZHZQ010000316.1:0-2806 GCA_964537235.1 uncultured Actinomycetota bacterium
GCGCGGCAGCGGCTGTCGATCAGGCGGATCTCGCCCGAGGGCATCCGCAGCGCGGCCATCTTCCCCTCCTTGGCGAGGAGGCGGATGGCGGTGCCGGCGGACCGGCCCAGCTTGGCGCCGCCGCCGGGACGCAACTCGACCGCGTGGATCGTGGTTCCCACGGGGATGTTGCGCAGCGGCAGGGCGTTGCCGGTGTTCACGTCGGCGTCCGGACCGGATTCGACCTGCATGCCCGGTTCCAGGCCACGTGGGGCGAGGATGTAGCGCTTCTCGCCGTCGTGGTAGTGCAGCAGGGCGATCCGAGCCGACCGGTTCGGGTCGTACTCGATCGCGGCCACGGTCGCGGGGACGGTGTCCTTCTCGCGACGGAAGTCGATCACCCGGTACTGGCGCTTGTGGCGACCGCCCCGGTGGCGGCTGGTGATGCGCCCGTGCGTGTTCCTCCCCGCCTTCTGGGGCAGAGGCTTCACGAGGGACCGCTCGGGGTCCTTCTTGGACACGCCGGTGTAGTCCGACACGGACATGCCGCGTCGGGCGTTGGTCGTCGGCTTGAACTTGCGGTTCGCCATGGGGGTTCCTCTACAGGCCCGCGTCGAACAGTTCGATCTCGTCGCCCTCGGCGAGGGTGACGATGGCGCGCTTGGTGTCGGGGCGCTTGCCGGTGACCCAGCCGCGGCGCTTGCGCTTGCCGCGCCGGTTCTGGGTGTTCACGTTGGTGACGCGCACCCCGAAGATCGTCTGGACCGCCTGCTTGATCTCGGTCTTGTTGCACGTGGGATCGACGATGAACGTGTACTTGTTCTCGTCGAGCAGGGCGTAGCTCTTCTCGGAGATCACCGGCCGCCAGATCACGTCGCGTGGATCCTTCATGCGGACACCTCCGTGTCCTCGGTGCTCGCCCGGCGCCCAGACCCGATCAGGTCCAGCGCGTCCTCGGCGAACACGACCACGTCGCTGTCGAGCACGTCGTAGGTGTTGAGCTGGTCGACGGTGAGGGTGTGCACGTCGGGCAGGTTGCGGAACGATTTCACGGTGGGCAGGTCGAGGGCTGCGAGCACGATCAGCACCTTGATGTCGGTGTGCGCGAGCGCTTCGAGAGCGGCGACGGCGTCCTTGGTGCGAGGAGCTTCGAAGGTGAGGTCCCGGACCACGGTGACACGACCGTCACGTGCCCGATCGGTCAGGGCCGAACGCAGCGCCGCTCGCTTCATCTTCTTGTTGACACGCTTGGTGAAGTTCTCCTCGCCGGTGGGACCGTGCGCGACCCCACCGCCGGCCCACTGCGGGGAACGGATCGAGCCGTGACGGGCACGTCCGGTGCCCTTCTGGCGCCAGGGCTTGCGACCGCCCCCGCGGACCTCGGCGCGGGTCTTGGTCTTGGAGGTGCCGCGTCGGGCGCTGGCCAGCTGTGCGGTCACGACCTGGTGCATCGCCGCGACGCTGATATCGCCGTCGAACCACCGCACCGGGAGGTCGACCGTGCCGACCGCCTCGCCGGTCAGGTCCTTGACGTCGACCGTCAGGGAGTCAGCCATCAGGCGTCACCTCCCTCTTCCTCGTCGCGGTCTTCGTCTTCGGTGTCTTCGTCTTCGGCTTCGGTGGCTTCGTCTTCGGTGGCTTCGTGTTCGGTGGCTTCGTCTTCGGTGGCTTCGACCGACTCGACCTCCTCGACCTCCGGTTCGTCGGGCTGGAGGCCTTCCAGGCTCTCGGTGAGTCCGGGGACCTCGGGGCCCTTGACGGCGGAGCGGATCACGACGATCGAGCCGTCGTGACCGGGGACCGCACCCTTGATCAGCAGGAGGTTGCGCTCGGTGTCGATGTCGACGACCTCGAGGTTCTGGATGGTGACCTGCTTGTGGCCCATCCGGCCGGCCATGCGGTGCCCGGGGAAGGTGCGCCCCGGTGTCGCGCAGGCGCCGATGGCGCCGGGGTGACGGTTCTTCTTCTTGACCCCGTGTCCGTCGCCCATGCCGGCGAAGTTGTGCCGCTTCATGACGCCGGCGAAACCCTTGCCCTTGCTGGTGCCGGTGACGTCGACGAGCTCGCCACGGCCGAAGACCCCGGCGGTGATCGTGGTCCCGAGCTCCACGAGGTCGTCGGTGCGGATCTCGCCGAGCGTGCGGGCGCTGGCCACCCCGGCCTTCTCGAGGTGACCTCTGATCGGCTTGTTCTGCTTCCGGCGCGAGCCGTAGGCCAGCTGCAGGGCGTTGTAACCGTCGTTCTCGACGGTCTTGACCTGCGTGACCGTGCACGGGCCGGCCTGGATCACCGTCACCGGGACGACCTGGGCCTCCTCGTCGAAGACCTGGGTCATCCCGAGCTTGGTGCCCAGGATCCCCTTGCTCGCCATCGTGGTTCCTCTTGTGTTGGACGTGCTCTTGATCTGCGAAATCGTCGGTCGGATGGGGCGTGGCCCCCGGTCGTCAGAGCTTGATCTCGATGTCCACACCGGCCGGCAGCGCGAGTCCCATCAACTTGTCGATGGTCTTCTGCGTCGGCATGTGGATGTCGATCAGGCGCTTGTGGGTGCGCATCTCGAAGTGCTCCCGGCTGTCCTTGTCCTTGTGTGGGGAGCGGATCACGCACCAGACGTTGCGCTCCGTGGGGAGCGGGACCGGACCGGTGACGTGCGCCCCCGTGGCCTCGACCGTGTCCACGATCTCGCGTGCGGACCGGTCGAGCACCTCGTGGTCGTACGCCTTGAGGCGGATCCGGATCTTCTGATCTGTCGCTGTCGCCATCTCTGTCCCTACTTCAGGATCTTGGTGACGCGTCCGGCGCCGACGGTGCGGCCACCCTCACGGAT
>CAZHZQ010000317.1:0-2797 GCA_964537235.1 uncultured Actinomycetota bacterium
GCCGAGGAGTCAGACACGCGACCGGAGCCCGAGCCAGATCGCCGAGGCCAGGGCCGACCACGGGTCCTCCTCCTGCACGGCCCCAACCTGGCCCAGCTCGGACGTCGCGATCCCGGCCACTACGGGACGCTCGGCCTGGAGCAGCTCGTGTCGCTGTCGAGGGCGACCGCCGAGGATCTGGGCGCCGATCTCGACCACGAACAGTTCGACTCCGAGGGCGAGCTCGTCGCGCGGATCCACGCCGCGACCGACGACGGCACGGACGCGATCGTCATCAACGCCGGGGCGCTGACCCACTACAGCTACGCGGTGCGCGACGCCCTGGAGATCGCCGCGATCCCCAAGGTCGAGGTGCACCTGTCGAACATCCACGCCCGCGAGTCGTTCCGCACCCGGTCCGTCCTGTCCGCGGTCTGCGACGGCATGATCAGCGGGCTCGGGCAGACCGGCTACCGCTTCGCGGTCCGGGCGGCGGTCGAGCGGTGTCGCTGAACGTCCCCGACCTCCTGCCGGTCAACCACCGCGGACGGCGGGATGCCGTCCGCGAACGACTGGACGAGGCCGAGGTGGATGCCCTGTACGTCACCGCGCTGGTGAACGTCCGGTGGCTGACCGGGTTCACCGGCTCGTCGGGGTACGTCCTCGTGGCGGCGGATCCCGACGCCGACCTGTTCGTCACCGACGGTCGCTACGACGAGCAGGCGGCCACCCAGGTCCCCGACCTCGACCGGGAGATCACCCGTGGTGTACCGACCGAGCTGATCGTCGAGAGGGCGGCCGACGCGGGGGTCGGTCCGGTCGGGTTCGAGGCGAACCAGCTGGCCTGGTCGACGGGCCAGGAGCTGCGATCGCTGGCCGAGGAACACGACCTGGAAGCGAGGCCGGCCCCGCAGATCGTCGAACGGCTCCGCGCCGTCAAGGACGAGCACGAGCTCGCGGCGCTGCGGGCCGCCTGTGCGATCACCGCCGTGGCGTTCGACGACCTCCTGGACCACCTGCAACCCGGACGCACCGAGCGTGAGGTCGCCATCCACCTCGAACGCACCATGGTCGACCTGGGAGCCGAGGAACGCGCCTTCGAGTCGATCGTCGCCTCGGGTCCCAACAGCGCGATCCCACACCACCGACCGACCGAGCGCACCCTGCGACGCGGCGACCTCGTGAAGCTGGACTTCGGGGCCCGCTACGCCGGCTACCACGCCGACATGACGCGGACCGTCGCGCTCGGCGAACCCGACGACGAGCTGCGCGAGGTCCACGACCTCGTCCGCGAGGCACAGCGGACCGGGGTGGAGGCCGCCACCGACGGCACGTCGACTGGGGACCTCGACGCCGCCTGCCGTGGCCCCATCGAGGAGGCCGGCTACGGCGAGCAGTTCGTACACGGGACCGGGCACGGCGTGGGCCTGGAGATCCACGAACGACCGACCGTGATGCGTGACGCCACTGGTAGTCTCGCCACCGACATGACGGTCACCGTCGAACCGGGTGTCTACCTCCCCGGACGCGGCGGGGTCCGTATCGAGGACACGGTCGCGATCCGCGCCGACGGTCCAGCCGAGATCCTCACGACACCGACGCGCGAACTGCTGATCCTCTGACTCCGGCACGCCAGGAACGTCCCCATGGTCTCCACGAACAACCTAAAGAACGGCATGACGCTGATCGTCGACGACAAGCTGATGAACGTCGTCGAGTTCCAGCACGTCAAGCCCGGCAAGGGCGGGGCGTTCGTGCGCACCAAGCTCAAGACCCTGGAGGGCGGCAAGACCCTCGAGAAGACCTTCCGGGCCGGCGAGGACGTGCCCCAGGCCATCGTCATGAAGCGGGAGCTGCAGTACCTCTACCGCGAGGGCGACAACTTCGTCTTCATGGACACCGGCCACTACGAGCAGCAGTACGTCAACGAGGAAGCGATCGGCGATGCCGCGAACTGGTTCAAGGAGGGCGACACGATCGAGGTCCTCGATCACGAGGGCACGATCGTCGGGGTCGAGCTGCCCACCTCGGTGGAGCTCGAAGTGACCGACACCCAGCCGGGGATCGCCGGGGACACCGTGCAGAACGCCACCAAGTCCGCGGTCCTCGAGACCGGGGTGGAGGTCCAGGTGCCGCTGTTCATCGAGGAGGGTGAGCAGATCAAGGTGGACACGCGCTCCGGTGAGTACCTGTCCCGTGCCTGAACAGGTGTCGCTGTCCCGGCACGAAGCTCGCCGGCGGGCCCTCCAGCTGCTCTACGAGGCCGACATCCGCCGTCGGGATCCCGCGGTGGTGCTGATGGCGGCGATCGAGGATCCTCACGCCGAGCCGATCGACGGATTCGCGAAGGGGCTGGTCGAAGGCGTTGCCGTTCGTCGCTCCGAGATCGACGAGGTGATCGGGGAGCACGCCAGGGGGTGGACGGTCCCGCGGATGCCGGTGGTCGATCGCAACGTGCTCCGGCTCGCGGTCTTCGAGCTGCTGCACGCCGAGGACGCACCACCCCCGGCCGTGGTGATCGACGAGGCCGTCGAGCTCGCCAAGGACCTCTCGACCGACGACTCGCCGCGGTACATCAACGGCGTCCTGTCGGCCGTGCTCGAGGAACGCGACCGCTCCGCCGACTGACCGCCGGTCAGTCGGTTGGGGGTGCGGTTGCTGGCAAAACCGGCGCGAACCCGCGATTCTGTGGCCTGTACGTCCGTATATGAGCGCTCGCCCGACTGGGGCGGGTCGGAAGGAGCCAAGGACATGGCAAATCAGCTCGTGACCATCAGCAAGATCAAGGAGGTCATCGGAGGCGCGGACATGCGCACCG
>CAZHZQ010000318.1:0-2796 GCA_964537235.1 uncultured Actinomycetota bacterium
CGACCACTAGGCTGCCCCGACGCGATGGATGAACCCCCGAACAGCGACCTCGCCGTCCGGCTGGCGGACACGGCCGCACGGCTCCCCGAGCGTGTCGCGATCCGGTGGCAGGACCGGGCGGTCACGTACGCCGAGCTCGACGCCCGGGTCACCCGGGCGGCGGGTGGGCTGCAGCACCTGGGGGTCGCCCCAGGCGACCGGGTGGCGCTGATGGTCGGCAACACCCCCCACTTCGTCGAGGCGTTCCTGGGCCTCCTGCGGTGCGGGGCGGTCATCGTCCCGCTCAACACCGAGCTGACCGGTGAGGAGGTCACACGGATCCTCGGGGACTGTGGCGCGCGCGTCCTGATCGTGACCGAGTCGGCCCGTCGCGTGATCGACGAGGCCCGGGCAGGCGCCCCTGCGCTCGAGCACGTCGTCATGGCGGGGGCGCGGGCAGCGATCGACGGCGTGGCCGCGACGTGGCGTGGACTGCTGGGGGCCGATCACGGCTTCGAGCCGGTCGACCGCGGCCCCGAGGACCTCGCGGCGCTCGTCTACACGTCGGGGACGACGGGGCGACCCAAGGGGGCGATGCTGACCCGTCGCAACCTGGAGGCGAACCAGGACCAGGCGCTCGGGACGCCGTTGGGGGTCCGCGAGGACGACGTGGTCCTCGTCGTGCTGCCGCTGTTCCACATCTACGCGATGAACGTCGGGTTGGGTTCGGCCGTCCGGGTGGGGGCGACGCTGCTGCTGGTCGAGCGGTTCGATCCGGCCGCGACCCTCGAGGCGATCGAGGAACACGGGGTCACCGTCCTGCTGGGCGCCCCACCGATGTACGTCGCGTGGTTGAACACCCCCGGGGTCGACGAGGTCGACCTGTCCCGCGTCCGGGTCGCCGTCTCCGGCGCCGCGCCGCTGCCCGCTCCGGTGCTCGGACGGTTCCGCGACGAGTTCGGCATCACGATCTGGGAGGGCTACGGCCTGACCGAGGCCGCACCGGCGGTCGCGTCCAACGTCGTGGGGGGCGAGGTCAAGCCGGGGTACGTCGGACCGGCGCTGCCCGGGGTCGAGATCCGGCTCGTCGACGAGCGCGGTCACGACGTCGAGCCGGGCGATCCCGGCGAGGTGTGGGTCCGCGGCCCCAACGTGTTCGCCGGGTACTGGGAGGATCCCGTGGCGACCGCCGAGGCCCTCACCGACGACGGGTGGCTGCGGACCGGTGACGTCGGCGTTCGGGACGAGGACGGCTACCTGCGGCTGGTCGATCGGAAGAAGGACCTGATCATCGTCTCCGGGTTCAACGTCTACCCCCGTGAGGTCGAGAACGTCCTGCACCGGCACCCGAAGATCCTGCAGTCCGCCGTCGTGGGAGTCCCCCACCCGTACACCGGAGAGGCCGTCAGGGCCTTCGTGATCCCGGCACCCGACGCGGACCTCACCGAGGACGAGATCGTCACGTGGTGCGAACGCCACCTCGCCCGGTTCAAGTGCCCCGAGACGGTGCGTTTCGTCTCCGAGCTGCCGCACACCCCCACCGGGAAGGTGATGCGCAGGGAGTTGCGATGAGGCGTGCGCCGGTACGTTCCCAACGGCCCGCTGATCAGCGACAGGAGCGAGCGGATGGGTGCGACCGTTGCGGGTGTGGCGGCGCTCGTCGCCACCGTCTTCGCGGTGGCGCTCCTCCGCCGCTGGCACCTGCGCGGCCGCATCAACCGGGCGCTCGTCATCTGGTCGGTCTCGCTCTCCATGTTCGCGCTGGCCTCGGCGGCGCTGGCCTACGGCGAGCTCGCCGGCTGGTCGAGCACCGGGTTCCGGGTCTTCTACGTGTTCGGTGGGGTGCTGGTCGTCCCGTGGCTCGCGCTGGGGACCGTCGAGACCGCGCTCCGCGACCGAGTCATCCTGCGGGTCCTCGGCGCGACCGCGCTCGTCGTCGCGGTGCTGTTCCTCGTGCCCCTGTTCGCGGCCGACGCCGCGGTGCTGTACGTGGCCGGGGTGGTCCTCGGCGGGCTGTGGGGGCTGCTGCTGTTGACCGCCCCGCCCGAGGGTGTCCGGGCCGGCTCCACCGCGCTGATCGGGACGTTCACGGCCGTGGCCGTGTTCGCGGTCACCGCGGGGGCCCTGCAGGCCCCGCTGCCGACCGAGGGGCTGCCCGAGGGCCGCGACCTGTTCGCCCCGGGCATCCGGGGGCTCGCCGTGGGCGGCAACGCGCTCGGGGCGATCATGGTCATCGTCGGGGCAGTGGCCAGCGCGTGGCGGGTGTGGGGGCAGGGCGCCCCGCACCTCGTGGTCGGCAACCTGCTGATCGGCCTCGGCGTGTTGATCGCCGCCTCCGGTGGGGCGCTCGCGTTCCTCGGCGAGACCGCCAGCCACGCGATCGCGTTCGCGGTCGGGGTGACCGTGATGTACGCGGGCTTCACGCGCACGACGCGTGTTCCCGGCCAGATGCCACAAGCCCTGGATCGAGCCCTGGAGGACCGGGGCGCGGAGGAGCAGGCACCGTGATGACCGAGGGGGCGTCGTGGCGGTGACGTTGGGCACCGGACGCCGTCGTCGACGCGTCGTCGTCGAGGTCTACACGCGGGAGAACTGCGGGCTTTGCGAGGAGGCCGAGGATCGGGTGGCGATCGAGGCCGAGGGCGCCCAGGTGCGGCTCATCGACATCGACGAGGATCCCGACCTGCAGGCCCGCTACAACATCCGGGTGCCCGTGGTCGTGGTGGACGGTCGCGAGGTGGCCGAGGGGCGCGTCGAGCAGGGGGTCGTGCGCCAGGCGATCCGCCGGGCCCGCAAGGGACGCTGGTCCGAGTGGCG
>CAZHZQ010000319.1:0-2787 GCA_964537235.1 uncultured Actinomycetota bacterium
GGCCACATCTCGGCGCTGTACGACGGCGTCAAGCACGAGGGCGGCATGCGGGTCATCGACGTCCGCCACGAGCAGGCGGCAGCCCACGCCGCCGACGGCTACGCACGACTCACCCGCCGCCCCGGCGCGGCCGCGGTCACCGCGGGTCCCGGTCTGACCGACGCGATCACCGGCGTCGCCAACGCCTTCTACGCCGACAGCCCGATGGTCCTGTTCGGGGGTCGCAACCCGCTGGGCCTCGAGAGCATGGGGGCGCTGCAGGACGCCCCGCAGCTGGATCTGTTGAAGCCGGTCACCAAGCGCGTGGACGTGGCGCTCGAGACCCGGCGGCTGGCCGAGGTCACGAACTACGCGCTGCGGCACGCCCGCGCGCCCCGGATGGGCCCGACCTTCGTGGACCTGCCGATGGACGTGCTGATGGGCACGATCGACGAGGATCAGGTCGTCGACGCGGACGCCCAGATGTTCACCCACGTTCCCGGCCCCGACCCCGACGCGGTCGCCCGGGTCGCGCAGCTGCTCGCCGAGGCCGAGCACCCCGTGGTGATCTCCGGGTCCGGCACTTACTGGGCCGGGGCGGGGGAGCAGCTGCGCCAGCTGGTCGAGGTCGGCCGCCTGCCCCTGTACGTCAACTCGATGTCGCGCGGGATCCTGCCGTCCGACCACCCGAACCTGCTGCCCAGCGGGCGCAGCGGCGCCACCCGCGAGGCCGACCTGATCATCGCCCTGGGGATCGACTTCGACTTCCGGATGGGCTACGGCCGGGGCGAGCGTTACGCGGACGACGTCACGGTCGTCCACGTCGACCCCCAGGCCGACAAGCTCGGGCACAACCGCAAGGTCGACCTCGGGATCACCAGCGACATCGGGCTGTTCCTCACCGAGCTGCTGACCCACGACTCCACGTTCGCGCGTTCCGAGGACAGCGCCTGGCTCGAGGACCTGCGCGGCGCCTCCGAGCAGCGCCAGGCCGACGCCCGCTCGCACATCGACGACGACCGCACCCCGATCCACCCGCAGCGGTTCGCCGCCGAGGTCGCCCGGTTCCACGACGACGACGCGATCCTGATCGGTGACGGCGGCGACATCGTCGCGGTCACCGCCGGGGTCACCCAGGCCAACCTCCCCGGCCACTGGATGGACCCGGGGCCGTTCGGCTGCCTGGGGGTCGGGGCGCCCTTCGCGCTGGCCGCCAAGCACGTGCACCCCGACAAGCAGGTCGTCGTGATCTACGGCGACGGCTCCTTCGGGTTCAACGGCTTCGAGCTGGAGTCCGCCGCCCGGCAGGACCTGCCGTTCCTCGGGATCATCGGCAACGACGGGGCGTGGGGCGAGATGCGCACGTTCCACGAGACGGTCTACGGCTCGGAGGGGATGGTCGCCCAGGACCTGTCACAGGACATCGCCTACGAGACCGTCGCCGAGGGGCTGGGTGGCTACGGCGAGCGCGTCGAGGAGCCCGGCGAGATCGCCCCGGCCCTGGAACGTGCCCAGAAGGCGGTCGAGCAGGGGGCGCCCGCGATCGTCAACGTGATCCTCGATCCCTCGGTGAAGCGCCAGAGCTCCACGGCCTACGGCTGAATCCCGGGGCGGTGAGGATCAGGTGGCGGCGGTCTCGGCCTCCAGCTTGTCGACGAAGCGCTGGCGATCCACGAGCACGCGCCGGTGGTTCACCTTGGCGACGACCTCGCCGTCCTCGTGGCGGAAGATCACGCTGAACTCGAGTCGGCGTCCGTGGTGTCCGATCAGGGTCGCCTCGACCTCGACCACGGTCCCGATCGGTGAGGGTTGGTTGTGCTCGATCTCGGCGTACGCCCCGACCGAGGTCTGCCCCTCGGGGAGGTCGCTGCTGACCGCCTTCACGCAGGCGTTCTCGGCCAGCGCGAGCACGGCCGGCGTCGCGAGCACGGGGACGTCGCCCGACCCCATCGTGGTGGCCGTGTAGTCGTCGGTGACCGTGAACGTGGTGTGGCAGCGGAGGCCGGGGTCGCAGTCGCCCATGGTGCTCCTCGCAGCTCGGGGAACGCGTCGTCCGAGGCTATCCTCTGGCGCCCCTCCGACCCTGTCCGGGAGTTCCACCTTGGACGCCCCTGCCGCTGTGCTCGCCGTCGTGCTGCTCGAGATCGCCGTCGGCGGTCTGGTGGTGCTGTGGGCGATCCCGACCTGGGGCGCCGTCCGGCACGGCTACGAGATCCTCCAGACGTCGCTGCTGGGCCTGGTTGCGCTCGGGGCGTGGGGGGCGGTCCGCGCCCCGATCGACGCGGTCGCGGAGGCCACCACGTCCGGGGCGCCGTCTCTGGCCGAGAACCTGATGCTGGCCACCGCGGTCCTGGCGCTGGCATCCGCGGTCCTGCTGATCGTCCGGCTGCCGGCCGTGGCCCGCACGGTCGGGATCGTCTCGGCCCTGGTCGGGCTCGCGAGCTTCGTGCCGATCGCCCAGGTGCGGTCCCTGGTCACGGAAGGGGCCCTGTGGGCCGGAATCCTCGAGCTCGTCCTCGGGGCGGTCTTCCTCGGCGCCGTGTGGGTCGGACTGGTCCTCGGTCACTGGTACCTCGTCGAGCGGCGGCTCTCGAACCGGTACATGGTCCAGGTCGCGTGGACGAACGTGGCGGGCGCCGCCGCCGGGCTCGGGGCGATCCTGCTGTCCGTGCGCAACCCGGTCCCGTGCGTCGGACTTGCGGATCAGGAGCTGCTGCGTTGTTCCCTCAGCTACTCGCCGATCCTCTCGATCGGCAGCTTCACCGTCTACATGGGCATCGGGCTGCTGCTGCTGGTCGCGCTCATCGC
>CAZHZQ010000320.1:0-2786 GCA_964537235.1 uncultured Actinomycetota bacterium
GCGCTGATCCTCGGCCCGTGCGCCGGCGGTGCCACCTACTCGCCGGCCCTGATGGACCTCGTGATCATGCGTGAGGACGCCTACATGTTCCTCACCGGCCCGCGCGTCGTGAAAGCGGTGACGAACGAGGAGGTCGACGCGCTGTCGCTGGGCGGGCCGGAGGTCCACACCCAGCGGTCGGGATGCGCGCACTTCGTGGTCCCCGACGACGAGTCCGCCTTCGCCCTGACCCGTCGGCTCCTCGGCTACCTGCCCTCGTCCTGCAACGAACGTCCGCCGAGCGTCGCCCCGCGCGAGCCCGACGACGTGGATCTGCGTTCGATCGTCCCGCCGGACGGGCGCCGGCCGTACGACGTCCGCGACGTGATCCGGGGGATCGTGGACGGCGGCGCCCTGCTGGAGATCCAGTCGGAGTGGGCACGCAACCTCGTCACGGGCCTGGCCCGGATCGACGGCGACACCGTGGGGGTGATCGCCAACCAGGCCGACTGGCTGGCCGGGTGCCTCGACTACACCGCCAGCGAGAAGGGCGCCCGCTTCGTGCGGATGTGCGACGCCTTCGGGATCCCGCTGGTGGTGCTCGTCGACGTGCCCGGTTTCCTCCCCGGGACGGCCCAGGAGACGGGCGGGGCGATCCGCAAGGGCGCCAAGCTGCTGCACGCGTTCTCGACCGCCACGGTGCCCCGGGTCACGGTGGTGCTGCGCAAGGCGTTCGGTGGCGCCTACATCGTGATGAACTCCCGGTCGCTCGGCGCGGACGCCGTGCTGGCCTGGCCCGACGCCGAGCTGGCCGTCATGGGAGCCGAGGGGGCGGTCGACGTGATCCACCGGCGCGAGATCGCTGCCGACCCGTCCGCCCGCGACCGCCTCGCCGAGGAGTACCGGGAGGACGCGATGCTCGTCGACCACGCCGCCCGCCGCGGCAGCGTCGACGAGATCATCGCGCCGGGGGCGACGCGGCAGGCGCTGGTCGGTCTGCTGCGAGGGCTGCGGGGCGCGGTCCAGCCCGGGTTCCGACACGACAACCTCCCGCAGTGACGATGACGACCGCCGCCGCCCCTGCCGCCCCGACCGCCCCGGCCTGGCTCCGGACCGCCGCCCGTCCGGCGGTGGAGGCCTGGCTGCGCCTGGAGGTGGACGGCGTGCTCAACGTCCCGGTCGCGGGTCCGGTGATCCTCGCCCCGCACCACCGTTCACACGCCGACGTGCTGGCGGTCGGCGTCGCATCACCCCGTCCGGTGACCGTCCTCGGGTCCGAGCACCTGACCCGTGTCCCCGTGCTCGGTCGCTTCTTCACGCGGCTCGGGATGGTCCCCGTGCACCGCGGTCGGGCCGACGGCGACGCGATGGATCGGTGCCTCGGGGTGCTGGAGGCGGGCGCGGTGCTGGTCGTGTTCCCGGAGGGATCACGCAGTCGCGACGGCCGCGTCTACCGACCCCGCAGCGGGGTCGCCCGCCTGTCGGCCGTGGCCGGGGCGCCGGTCGTCCCGGTCGGCGTGGCCGGCACCGACGACATCTGGCCGGTGGGAGGCTCACCCCGAGTCCTCGGCGGCACTGCGCAGGTGGCGTTCGGGCGCCCGATCGCCCCGCCGGCGGACGAACCGGGAGCTCGGCGGGCGTTCGCCGAGCGTTTGCACGACGCGCTCGTCGATCTGTCGGGCGCCCCCCGCGCCGAGGGCATGCTGGAACGGGAGTCGGCGTGACCCGCCGCACCGGCCCCGTCCTCTCGTCGGTCTCGGACCCGGCCCTGCCGGAGGTCGCGGGCGTCCGCTGCGGGGTGGACGTCGCCGATGTCGCCCGCGTCTCGGCGCTGGTCGACCGGCGCCCCGCGTTCCTGTTCCGCGTGCTGACCAGAGCCGAACGGCGCGACTGCGTCCGGGGCGACCTCACCCTCGACCACCCGGTGGCCCGGGAGCGGATCGCCGCCCGGTTCGCCGCCAAGGAGGCGGCACGCAAGGCGCTGGGCACGGAACTGCGTTTGCGGGACGTCGAGGTCCGCTCGGTCGGGGGAGCGCCCCGGCTCTGGGTGCGGGGCGAACCGTCCGAGGCCGCCGTCTCACTGTCGCACGACGCCGGGGTCGCGATCGCGTTCGTGGTCGTTCCCGAGGGAGGTTGACCATGCTGCTCGACGACAAACGCCTGTTGATCACCGGGGTGCTCGATCCCCGTTCGATCGCGTTCCACGTGGCCCGGCTGGCGCAGGAGCAGGGCGCCGAGATCGTGCTGACGTCGTTCGGGCGCGCACGTCGGCTGACGGAACGGTCGGCCGGTCGGTTGCCCGAGCCTCCGGACGTGCTCGAGCTGGACGTGACGCAACCTGAGGACATCCGCACCGTCGCCAAGGAGCTCGACGCGCGGTGGGGCGGTGTCGACGGGCTGCTGCACGCGGTGGCGTTCGCGCCCGAGAGCTGCATCGGCGGCGGGTTCCTGGACGCACCGTGGGAGGACGTCGCCCACGCCCTGCACGTGTCGACCTACTCGCTCGGGGCGCTGGGGGCTGGCTTCGCCGACCTGTTCCGCGCCGCCGGAGGCGGGGCGATCGTGGGTCTGGACTTCGACGCGTCGGTCGCCTGGCCCGGCTACGACTGGATGGGGGTCGCCAAGGCCGGCCTCGAGTCGACCGCGCGCTACCTCGCCCGTGACCTCGGCCCGGACCAGGTCCGCGTGAACCTCGTCGCGGCGGGTCCCCTGCGGACGGTGGCGGCCCGCAGCATCGACGGGTTCGACGCCTTCGAGGACGCCTGGAGGCGGCGCGCCCCGCTCGGCTGGGACGTCGAGGACCCCGA
>CAZHZQ010000321.1:0-2782 GCA_964537235.1 uncultured Actinomycetota bacterium
TACGCGTCGAACTGGGCGTGGTCGAACCACTGGTCGCCGGTGGCGTCCGACGGGAACCGCTCCTCGTGGACCGCGTGCATGAGCACCCACCAGGGCGTCTGCGGGGTCAGCAGCGCCCGGCCGTACACGAGCCGGCCCGCCCACGTGCCTGGCGGGTCGTCCGGGTAGCGGAAGCGTGCGGTCAGCGTGCAGCGACGGGACAGACGGTCGGTGACGTCGGCCAGTGCCGCCTCCGAATCGTCCGGAACCGTCGCCGAGCCCGGCGCCAGCGCCTCGACGTCGCCCTCCGGGAACTGGAACTCGACCCCGAGCTCCTCGTAGGCGAGCGTGACGGCCTCGGCGAGCCCGGTCGGCATGCCGGGCGGGTCACCGCTCGCGTCGAGGCTGATGATCGTGCGCGGGCGCAGCCGCAGCAGCTCGACGAGCCCGAGGTTCTCGTAGTGTCCCCCGTCGCTGACGAACAACAGCGGGTCGTCCAGCGAGAAGATGCCGAGGATCTCGCGGAGGAGGTAGGTGGCGCGACGGGTGCGAGGCAGGCGCGGCAGACGCCAGTCGTCCGGCTCCTCGGCGAGACGCTGCAGGTGCCTCGGGTTGGGGACCCAGGTCCCGAGGCGCGCGTTCGAGAGGGCCAGGAGCGCGTCGAAGGGTCGCGTGTGCCGCCCCATGGCCGAGGCGAATGCCGCCCCCGAGATCGCCATGGCCGCCTGCAGGGTCAGGTCCAGCCGCAGGACGGGCGACGACCGTTCCTCCACGTCGGCGGTGGCGACCCAGTCGGTGACCGGACCGCCGAGGACGTCGTGGGAGAAGGTGAACCCGACCACCCGGCGCCCCGGCGGTGCCCACCGCTGGCCCGAGGCGTGCGCCGCGGTCGAGAACACCAACTGCGGGAAGGGGGCGTCGGGCCGGCCGTACCGGGACAGCGCGGTCACCTCCGCGAACGGGTAGGCCTCGGCGCCCGGGCGCCCGCCGGGCTCACGGGTCCGGCGGACGGCGAACGCGGACGCGAGACGACGCTTGTAGAAGGGGTGCAGGCTCCAGCGGGTCTGGTCGACCAGCGCCACCATGACCGTCAGGACGGCCGCGACGGCGGCGGTGACGTGCCACTCCCGCAGGTCGAACCGTCGGAGAACGTCGCCCACCGGCTCCCAGGCCACCCAGTCCTGCCCGGCGAGGGCCGAGGCGCCGCCCGTGTGCTGCAGCACCTGGCCGAGGACGATGAGCAGCCCGCCGGCCAGTCCGGCCAGGCCGAGTCCGACGAGCAGCCGCTGCACGATCGGGGTGTCGAGCCTGCCCGCGTGCTCCCGGACCCAGGCGGTCAGACGCCCGACGCGCGCGCGTCCCCGCCACAGGATGATCGCCAGGGTCCCCAGGTACCCGGCGCCGACGACGGTGACCGCGATGCCGCCGGCGGTCGCCTCCTCGTCGACCTGCCGGGGGTCCAGCCCGGTGAGCCGTTCGAGGTCGCTGAGCCAGGCGATGGCGGGGACCGCCACGCCCAGCAGCCCCACGAGCGCGGCCACGGCGATCGTCCACTGCGCGGCTGTGCGCAGACGCCCGATCACCCGGCGCCGGCCCCCGTCGGCCCACGGCTCCAGCAGCAGCGCGACGCCCCACAGCAGGAACGAGGCGGTGACGGTCACCGCGAGTGCCCACACGATCCCCGGTGGCAGGGGCCACAACTGCGTGAACGGTACGCCGGACCCGTCCGGGTCGACGTAGGTCAGGCCGGCGCCCCGGTAGCCGTGGGCGAGCAGCCGGGCGAGCACGACGGTGGCGAGGAGGAACAGCGCCACGTTGGCGAGCAGGCCGCGCAGCACGACCCCCAGCGCGACCAGCCACTCGCCGACCCCGTCGGCCAGGTACTTGCCGTGCCGGCGCAGGTGGTCCAGCTCCGGCGTGCCGTCGGTGAAGGCGTCCTCCGGCTCGGCGGTCGACCGGTCCGTCGCCGGATCCAGCGCGTGCTGGATGGCGCCCGCCGCGTAGCCGCCGCCCGAGACCGACACCAGGTGCGAAGCCTCCAGGACGTGGTCGCGCAGCACGCTCAGCGCCCCCAGCGAGAAGGTCGCCGAGCGGATCCCGCCGCCGGAGAGGCACACGCCCAGCCGGTCGTCTTCGAGGTCGCGCGGCACCCAGGCGTCCGCAGCCCACGCTGCCGGCGTGTCGTCCGGCCGGTCGGGGTCGGAAGCCGGCACGGGGCGCAGCCCGGCCGGGGCGTGGGACCCGCGATCCGAGAGGGAACGCGCCGCTCGGGTCACGACCGTGATCGCGGCCGGCACGACGATCGCGAACGCGACGATGAGCAGGACGAACTTGGTGAACGCCAGCGCCTGTGCGGCTTGCGCCAGACCCTCCGAGCACGACGAGCCGCCCGGCAGGCACTGGAGGAACCGGTACAGCACCGCGTTCTCGGCGAGGTCCAGCACGCCGGCGGCGATCCCGGCAGCCTCCGCGGTGCCCGTCGGCCAGGACGGCCAGGTGATCAGCGCGCGGCCGGTGACCCGTGCGATGCCCACGATCGCGGCCACGTAGGCGGCGATCAGGAGGAGGTCCGCGACCAGAGCGCGGCGGTAGACGTCGACCGCACCGTCGACGAGCTGGATGATGCCGTCGGCGTTGCCGGCCAACTCGACCGCGACCATGTCCTCGGCGTCCCCGGCGATGAGCAGGTACAGGCCCAGACCAGCGATCCCGATGGCCGCCGCGGCGGCCATCAGCCGTAGGGCCGACCGCGCCGGCACGCTGCTCCGCGGTTCCTCCTCACCGGATCGACGGCGTCGTGTCG
>CAZHZQ010000322.1:0-2774 GCA_964537235.1 uncultured Actinomycetota bacterium
TCAACCAGATGCTCGAGGACCGTTCCCAGGCGATCCAGGGCAAGCTCGAGGAGTCGGAGGAGCGCCTCCAGGAGGCCGAGCGCATCAAGCGCCAGTACCAGGAGCAGCTGTCCGACGCCAAGGGTGAGGCCAACCGGATCATCGAGGAGGCCAAGCAGACCGCGGAGTCGCTGCGCCGCGACATCGTGGCCAAGGCGGAGTCCGAGGCGGAGACGGTCGTGCAGCGCGCCCAGAGCGAGGTGCAGGCCGAACGCGAACGCGCGGTCCAGCAGCTGCGTGCCGAGGTCGGTCGCCTCTCGGTCGAGCTCGCCGGGAAGATCGTCGAGAAGGAGCTCGACCAGCAGGCGCACCAGTCGCTGGTCGACCGCTACATCTCGAACCTCACCGGCGGCAACGGCCAGACCGCGGAGTCGGCGACGCAGGAGCCCTCCGGGGGCGGCGTGGCCACCGCGGAGCGCACCGACCCCGGTCGATCCTCCTCGCCCGGGCGGGACGAGTTCGGCGGCGACCAGCCCGGAGGGGGACGGCCGTCATGACCGACCGGGCCGAGGCCTACGCGGAGGCGATCGTCGAGATCGCCAGGAGCGAGGACGCCGTCGACGTCGTCGACGACGAGCTCCTGCGCCTGGCACGTGCGGTCAGCGGGAACCGCGACCTGCACGAGCTGCTGACCAACAGGCAGCACCCGGTCGGCCGCCGGCTCGAGGCGCTCGACGAGCTGCTCCAGGCGGCGCACCCGGCCACGCGGTCGGCGGTCGCGCTCCTGGTGTCCTCGGGACGCGTCCGGGAGCTGGACCGCATCGCCCACCTGGTCGCCGAGCGAGCGGCCGCGGAGCGTCAACGGGAACTGGCCGAGGTGTACGTCGCGACGCCGCTGGATCAACAGCGCCGGGACCGCCTGCGCCAGGCGCTCGAGCAGGTGACCGGCAAGGAGCTCGAACTCAAGGTGTTCGTCGATCCGAACGTCGTCGGTGGCGTCCGCGCCAAGATCGGTGACGAGGTCATCGACGGCAGCATCGAGCGCCGCCTGCAGGAGATCAAGGCCCGGCTCGGCGCCTAGCGCGAATCATCCACCAGACCATCATCGCCAGATCGAGGAGTGCACGCACATGGCAGAGCTGACGATCCGACCAGAGGACGTCTCGTCCGCACTGCGGTCGATGGTCGAGGGCTACGAGCCCGAGGTCGAGCGCGAGCAGGTCGGGCGCGTCATCGAGACCGGCGACGGCATCGCCCAGGTCTCGGGGCTCCCTGGGACCATGGCCAACGAGCTGCTCGACTTCGGCGAGGGCATCTACGGGCTCGCCATGAACCTCGACGAGGACACCATCGGGACCGTGCTGATGGGCGACCCGTCCGCGGTCGAGGAGGGCGACACCGTGACCCCCACCGGCCGGATCCTGTCCGTGCCGGTCGGGGACGCGATGCTCGGGCGGGTCATCGACCCGCTCGGACGCCCGGTCGACGGGAAGGGTCCGCTGGACGAGTCCAAGCTGTCCGGCCGACGCAACCTCGAGGTGCAGGCCCCCGGCGTCATCGACCGGCAGCCGGTCGAGGAGCCGCTTCAGACCGGCATCAAGGCGATCGACGTCATGATCCCGATCGGCCGGGGTCAGCGCGAGCTGATCATCGGGGACCGCCAGACCGGGAAGACCGCGATCGCCGTCGACGCGATCATCAACCAGAAGAAGTACTGGGGCACCGACGCCGCCGTGAAGTGCATCTACGTCGCGATCGGCCAGAAGGGCTCCACGATCGCCGAGGTCGTCGAGCGGCTCGAAGACAACGGGGCGATGGAGTACACCGTCGTCGTGAACGCGTCGGCGTCCAGCCCGGCCGCCTACCAGTACATCGCGCCGTACTCGGGCTGCGCCATCGGCAACCACTGGATGGACAACGGCGAGCACTCGCTGATCATCTACGACGACCTGTCCAAGCAGGCCGACGCGTACCGCCAGCTGTCGCTGCTGCTGCGCCGCCCGCCGGGACGGGAGGCCTACCCGGGTGACATCTTCTACCTCCACAGCCGGCTGCTCGAGCGTGCCGCCAAGCTCAACGACGAGCTCGGGGGAGGGTCCCTGACCGCGCTGCCGATCGTCGAGACCAAGGCGGGCGACGTCTCGGCCTACATCCCGACCAACGTCATCTCGATCACCGACGGGCAGATCTACCTCGAGACCGACCTGTTCAACCAGGGTGTGCGCCCCGCCGTGAACGCCGGTATCTCGGTGTCGCGGGTCGGGGGGAACGCGCAGGTCCCGGCGATGAAGAAGATCGCCGGACGCGTGCGCCTGGACCTCGCCAACTACCGGGAGCTGGAGTCGTTCGCCCAGTTCGGCTCCGAGCTGGACAAGGCGTCGCAGCGCCAGATCGCCCGTGGGCAGCGCGTGGTCGAGGTGCTGAAGCAGCCCCAGTACCAGCCGGTCCCGGTCGGCGAGCAGATCGTCTCGATCTGGGCGACCGGTCAGGGCGCGATGGACGACATCCCCGTCGAGGACATCAAGCGCTTCGAGCGCGAGTTGCGCGAGTACATGCGCTCGCGGCACGAGGACCTCCTCGAGCGGCTGCGGACCGCGAAGATCGACGAGGTGGAGGACGAGCTGGAGCAGGCTGTCACCAGCTTCCGCGACCAGTTCGAACCGTCCGGTGCCCCCGACGACGAGCACGACGTCGAGAACTACGGCTGGGAGGTCATGGACGCTGCTGCGGACGAGACCCCGGCGCTCGACCAGGAGGACCGTCCCGGCGCCTGACGCGCCGGTGACGACCAGACC
>CAZHZQ010000323.1:0-2761 GCA_964537235.1 uncultured Actinomycetota bacterium
TCGCGGTGCCGTCGCGGTCCGACGGACGGGCGAAGAGGAAGCCCTGCCCGGAGTGGCACTGCAACGCCTGGAACTCGGTCAGCTGGTCGTCGCGCTCGATGCCCTCGGCGACGGTCTCGAGGTCCAGGGAGTGGCCGAGCTCGACGATCGCCCGGACCAGCGCGGGGTTGGCCGTCCGGTTGCCGACCTGGTCGATGAAGGACCGGTCGATCTTGAGCACGTCGATCGGGAAACGCTGAAGGTAGCTGAGGCTGGAGTACCCCGTCCCGAAGTCGTCGATCGCCAGCTTCACGCCCAGCGCCTTCAGCCCACGTAGCTGCGAGACCGTGGTATCGGTGTCGGTGACCAGCGCCGACTCGGTGAGCTCCAAGGTGAGATCGGCCGGGTCGAGACCGGTGTCCTCGAGCACCGTGCGCACGTCGCCGACGATGTCCGACGCCAGCAGCTGCTTCACGGACAGGTTGACGCTCATGTACATCGGTGGTTCGTCCGGGTACTCGGCCTGCCACTCGACCATCTGCTCGCAGGCCTCCTGCAGCACCCAGCGCCCCAGCTGGACGATGAGCCCGCTCTCCTCGGCCAGGGGGATGAAGTCCGCCGGCGACATCCGTCCGCGGACGGGGTGCTCCCAGCGGATCAGGGCCTCGACCCCCTTGATCCGTTTGGAGGTGAGCTCGACGATCGGCTGGTAGTGCAGCACGAACTCGTCGGCGTTGATCGCGCGGGCCAGGTCCGCCTCCAGCTGCAGGCGCTCGACGACGGCGACGTGCATGCTCGGCTCGAAGATCTCGTAGCGTCCCTTGCCAGCCTCCTTGGCCATGTACATCGCGATGTCGGCGTTGCGCAGCAGCTCATCGGCCTCCTCGGGACCGCGGGCCACCGCGATGCCGACCGACGCGTCGATGCCGATCTCCTTGCCGGACACGACGAAGCGGCCACGGATCGCCTCGAGGATCCGGTCGGCCACGCGGGCGGCACCGGACTCGTCGGCCATGTCCTCGAGCAGGACCGCGAACTCGTCACCACCGATACGGGCGGCCGTGTCGGCGTCGCGGAGGCAACCGCGCAGCCGCTCGGAGACCGCGACCAGCAGCTCGTCCCCGGCGGCGTGGCCCAGGGTGTCGTTGACGTTCTTGAACCCGTCGAGGTCGAGGAACAGCACCGCGATCGGTTCCTGACGACGCGCCACGACGCGGGCGATCGCGTGCTCCACCCGGTCGGTGAACAGGGCCCGGTTCGCCAGTCCCGTCAGCTCGTCGTGGAAGGCTTTGTGCTGGAGCTGCGATTCCAGCATCTTGCGGTCGGTCACGTCACGGGTGTTGAGGACGAACCCGCGGAACGCCGGGTCGTGCAGCAGGTTGTTGCCGACGCTCTCGACGTGCCGCCACGTGCCGTCCTTGGCGCGCAGGCGACACTCGACGAGCGACATGACCCCGGGCTCGTCGGCGACGCGGGCCACGAACGTGCGCAGCTGCGGCAGGTCGTCGGGGTGGACCAGCTCCAGGAACCGCATCCCCTCGAGCTCCCCGGGCGTCCAGCCGAAGACGCGCTCGACGGACGGCGAGATGTAGGTGATCCGGGCCTGTTCGTCAACGATCAGGATGACGTCCGAGGAGTGCTGTACGAGCATCCGGAAGCGCTCCTCGCGCGCCTCGAGCTCGTGTTGCACCGTCTCCTTCTCGGCGGTCGCCCGGGCGAAGCGGTGGACCACCATGGTGAGACCGAGCGCGACCATGACGGCCAGCCCGTGGACGGCGGGCTGCGGGATGAAGGTGGGGGCGACGCCGACGGCGATCGCCGCCTGGCCGACGACGATCCCCGCTGCCGACCAGCCGAGCGCGGGGCGTGCCGCCCGCGAGCCGGACCACTTGATCGCGTCGGCGATACCGAACGCGCTCACCATGGCGAGGGCCGGACCCCACCCCGTCGCGTACACGACGCTGGTGATCCCCGCGGTCTGGACGGCCAACCGCAGGTGCACGTCGCGGGCGGACGTCGACGGCCACATCGAGAACGCCCAACTGATCGACCACGAGGCAACCAGCACGAGGACCCCGGGTAGCCACACGGGGGAGTCGGTGACCTGCCCCAGCAGCCGCAGGAACGTCAGCGCCCCGGCCAGGATCGCCGCCTCCGGCAGGTGCCGGACGAACCGTCGGTTGACGTCGCGCAGCACCGATCGCTGCGGCGCCCCGTCCTCGGTCCCGAGGCCCCGGTCGTCCATGTCGATCCTCCCCATCACCTGAACGGACTAGTCCCTCCAGGTCCTGGTATCGGCACTCACAGCAACGACGTTTAGTCGTGGGTGTAATACGCAGCGTGAGCACCGTGCGCTCACCGCACGGCGACGTTCGGAACGGCTCTGTGCACGGCGCCGCTCGTCGTGGGTGCATCCGCGGTCACATACCCGGCGTTCTGCACTCACGTTCGGGGTCGGGTGGGGTGGCGGGGCGGTGACGGGTGCGGTCAGCGCGTCAGCGGGTGCAGGCGCAGGGGCGCTGGCCGCACTTGGGGCAGCCACCCGCGTACCGATCGGTGGCGGCCGCGTCGAGATCGACGCCGGCCTGATCGGCGACGGACACGAGCCAGGCGAGCACGTCGGCCAACTCGCCGACGCGCTCGTCGTGGTCCTCGCGGAACAGCGCCCGGGACAGCTCACCGACCTCCTCGACCAACCAGGCGAACGTCCGGTCCAGCCCGCGCGTGCGGTCGCGCTGGCCGTAGGTCTCGCGCATGAGCGTCTGGAACTCGGCGATGTCCA
>CAZHZQ010000324.1:0-2755 GCA_964537235.1 uncultured Actinomycetota bacterium
ACGCCGAGGTCGTCGCCCGGGTCGCCAGCGAGGCCGGACAGCGGATGATCGGCCACATCCGCGACCTGCTGCACCGGATGGGCGTCGACTTCGACGTGTGGTTCTCCGAACGGCAGCTGCACGAGAGCGGTGAGCTCGAGGAGACGGTCAAGGCGCTGGGTGAGGCCGGGCACACCTACGAGGAGGACGGGGCGCTGTTCCTGCGCACCAGCGAGTTCGGTGACGACAAGGACCGGGTCCTGATCAAGTCCGACGGCAGCCCGACCTACTTCGCCGCGGACTGCGCGTACATGCGCGACAAGCGACAGCGCGGCCACGACGACCTCGTCTACCTGCTCGGCGCCGACCACCACGGCTACGTGGGGCGTCTGAATGCGCTGGCGGCGGCGCTGGGGATCCCTCCGGAGGACATCGAGATCCCGATCGGGCAGTTCGTCAACCTGTTCCGCGGGGGCGAACCGGTGCGCATGTCCAAGCGCGCCGGCGACTACGTCACCCTCGACGAGCTGATCGACGAGGTCGGGGTCGACGTCGCCCGCTACCACTTCCTGCGGTCGTCGCTGGACCAGACCATCGACTTCGACCTCGAATCGGTCGTCGAGCAGTCCATGGACAACCCCGTGTACTACGTCCAGTACGCCCACGCCCGGATCGCGTCGATCCTCCGCAACGCCGACGACTCCGGTTTCGACCCGGGCGAGCCGGACGAGGCCGCACTGGACCTGCTCACCGAACCCACGGAGCTGGAGCTGCTGCGCCGGATGTCCGAGTACCCGGAGGTGGTGGCCGAGGCCGCGGATCTGCGTGCCCCGCACCGGCTGGCGCGGTACGCCGAGGACCTTGCGGGTTCGTTCCACCGCTTCTACACGGAGTGCCGGGTCCTGGGGGTCAAGGAGGACATCGGCCGCGCCCGGTACTGGCTGGCGGTGGCCGCCAAGCAGGTCCTGGTCAACGCCCTCTCGCTGCTGCGCGTCTCCGCGCCCGACCGGCTGTAGACCGGTGGCCGTCCCCCCGGGTCCGTGGCCGCTGACGGCCGAGCGCGACGCCAACGGCTGCCTCGTCGTCGGCGGGGTACCGGTGACCGACCTCGCGGACGAGCACGGGACCCCGCTGTGGGTGGTGGACGAGGTCGACCTGCGCAGCCGCTGCCGGTCCTACCGTGAGGCGTTCGACGGCGCCGAGGTCGCCTACGCCTCGAAGGCCTGGTGCACGACGGGCATCCTGCAGATCGTGACCGACGAGGGCCTGTGGGTCGACGTGGCCTCCGGTGGAGAGCTGCACACCGCGCTGCGCGCCGGCGTGGACCCCGTGCGGATCGTCTTCCACGGCAACAACAAGTCGGTGGTCGAACTGACGGAGGCGGTCGAGGCCGGAGTGGGGCGCATCGTCGTCGACAGCATGATCGAGCTCGAACGCCTCGAGCGGGTCGCCGCCGACGCCGGGCGCAGCGTGCCGGTCTGGCTGCGGATCACCCCCGGCATCGACGCCCACACCCACGAGTACGTCCGCACCGGGCACGACGACACCAAGTTCGGGTTCGGCATCCGGTCCGACCACGACCACGAGGCGATCGCGGTCGCCCGACGTCTCGAAGACGTCGACGTCGTCGGCGTCCACGCGCACATCGGATCGCAGATCTTCGGCGCCGATCCGTTCGCCGCGAACGCCGAGGTGCTGCTCGACCGGATCGCCGGCTGGCGCGACGAGTTCGGGCTTGAGCTGTCCGAGGTGAACCTCGGCGGCGGGATGGGGATCCGCTACACCCACGAGGACCCGCCGGTCGACGTCCCGCGGCTGGCGTCGACGATGCTCGCGGCGTTGGACGAGGCCTGCGGTGAGCACGACTACCCGCGACCCCGTCTGTGGGTGGAGCCCGGCCGCGCGCTCGTGGGTCCCTCGACCGTCACGCTCTACGAGGTCGGGACGATCAAGGAGCTGCCGGGCCTTCGCACCTACGTCAGCGTCGACGGCGGCATGTCCGACAACATCCGCCCCGCCCTGTACCAGGCGGACCACGAGGTGGAGCTCGCCAACCGCACCGGATCGACCGAGCAGCGGGCCGTCGCCGTCGTCGGCAAGCACTGCGAGTCCGGCGACATCGTGCGCGAACGGGCCTCCCTGTCGGCCGACCTGCAGGTGGGGGACCTGCTGGCGGTCGCCGCGACCGGGGCCTACACGGAGTCGATGGCCTCGAACTACAACCGGCTGCCGCGCCCCGCCGCCGTGCTCGTGCGTGACGGCCAGGTCCGGACGCTGATCCGCCGGGAGACCTACGACGACCTGGTGGCGCGGGACGTCCCGCTCGACGGGTGACGTCGGATGCGCGTCGCGAGCCGCGCTGACGCCGGCTCGGGAGACCGCGGGGCACCAGTAGTCTCGGACCGGACTCGACCGCGAGGAGCAGGGCCAGCCATGGACCGCGTCATCCGCATCGGCCTGCTGGGATGCGGGGTCGTCGGCAGCGGCGTCGTGCGGATCCTGCACGCACAGGCCGACGACATCGCCGCCCGTACCGGCGCCAAGCTCGAGGTCGTCCGTGTCGCCGTGCGCGACACGGACCGCGACCGTGAGCTGCCCCTACCGGCCGAGGCGTTCACCAGCGACACCGGCGCCGTCGTCGACGCCGACGACGTCGACGTCGTGGTCGAGGTGATGGGAGGTCGCGAACCTGCGGGCGATCTGGTGCGGCGTGCACTGCGGTCCGGCAAGCCCGTGGTGACCGCCAACAAGGAGCTGGTCGCCCACGAGGGCCCCG
>CAZHZQ010000325.1:0-2750 GCA_964537235.1 uncultured Actinomycetota bacterium
GCCAGCACGGAGGCCTGCGAGTTGCGGAACCCGTGCTCCGAGCCGATCGCGTGCGCCTCGGCCCACGACCGCTTGGCCGCCCCGAGCAGGTCGCCCTGCACCGGACGCGGGTCGATCTTGTTGGCCTCCTCGCCGTGCATCGCGATCACGTCGAGCATCGCCGAGGCGTTCTTCGGGTAGCCGTTGAACGGCCCGGTGACCTTCGCGATCTCGGCGGAGGTCCGGTAGGCGTGCCCGGTCAGCAGCGCGGTCAGCGCCCCGCACCAGGCGCGGCCCTCGTCGGAGTCGTACGGGTAGCCGATCGACATCAGCAGACCGCCGAGGTTGGCGTAGCCGATGCCCAGCTCCCGGAAGTCGATCGCGTTCTTGCCGATCTGGGGCGTCGGGTAGCTGGAGTTGCCGACGATGATCTCCTGGGCGGTGATCGTCAGCTCGACGGCGCGCTTGTACGCCTCGACGTCGAAGCGGTCGGCATCCCAGTCGTAGTACTTCTTGAGGTTCAGGGACGCGAGGTTGCACGCGGAGTTGTCCAGGTGCATGTACTCGGAGCACGGGTTCGAGCCGTTGATCCGTCCGGACTCCGGGCAGGTGTGCCAGCGGTTGATCGTGGTGTCGTACTGCATCCCCGGGTCGGCGCACTCCCACGCCGCCTCGGCGATCTGGCGCATCAGGTCGCGGGCCTTGATGTTCTGGACCGGCTCGCCGGTCGTGACGCCGACGAGCTCGTAGTCCTCGTCGTTCTCCCAGGACCGCATGAAGTCGTCGTCGACACGCACCGAGTTGTTGGCGTTCTGGTACTGGATCGACGCGTAGTCCGGGCTGTCGAGGTCCATGTCGAACCCGTTCTCGCGCAGGACCCGCACCTTGCGCTCCTCCCGGGCTTTGCACCAGATGAACTCCTCGATGTCCGGGTGGTGGGAGTTCAGGATCACCATCTTGGCCGCACGCCGGGTCTTGCCGCCCGACTTGATCGTGCCGGCGCTCGCGTCGGCGCCCCGCATGAAGCTGACCGGGCCGGACGCCTCGCCACCGCCGGACAGCTGCTCCTTGGAGGAACGGATCCGCGACAGGTTGACCCCGGACCCGGAGCCACCCTTGAAGATGATCCCCTCCTCGACGTACCAGTTGAGGATGGAGCTCATAGTGTCCTCGACGGACAGGATGAAGCACGCCGAGCATTGGGCTTCGTCCTCGACGCCGACGTTGAACCACACCGGCGAGTTGAAGGCCATCCGCTGGTTGACGAGCAGGTGCTTGAGCTCGTGGTTGAAGATCTGCGCGGACTCGCCGTCGGCGAAGTACCCGTCGTCGATGCCCCACTGGGTGATCGTGTCGGCGACCCGGTCGATCATGTGCTTGACCGAGTTCTCACGCTCGGGGGTGCCCAGCTGACCGCGGAAGTACTTCTGGGCGACGATCGTGGTGGCGTTCATCGACCACTCGACCGGGAACTCCACACCGCGCTGCTCGAAGCTGACCGTGTCGTCGCGCCAGTTCTTGATCACCGCGTCGCGCGATTCCCACTCGACCTCGTCGTAGGGGTGCACGCCCTCACGGGTGAAGTAGCGCTCGACCTTGAGGCCCTGACGTTCGCCGTCGACGGGCACCGCCTGCAGCGGTTCGGAGGTGGTCACGACCTCCGGGAGATCGGTCTCGGTCCGTCCTGCAGCCGCGGCCTCGTCGGTGCGATCGCTCTTGGCCTGGTTGGCCTGCGCCATGTGATGTCCTCCTGGAGTGGTGACCCGTCGTCTAGCTTCCAACGATGTGATTAGAGAGGGCGAGGCCGGGACTGTCAACGAGGTGGTGCAGCGCCGACCCCTACCGGTGGGGTCTCGTCCACACAGGGTACCCCTACATGTTGTGGTTCGCCGGTCTCGCGGCCGCTTTCCACAGCCTTTGTCCACAGCAGGCGCGGGGGTCATCCACACCCGTCCACAGGTGCTTGCTGACTGCGAGCAGCGCGCTCACCGCACACCGCGTCCGTCCAGTGGCGCTGAGCGCACACCGACGACCGGTCCGGGGAGTCCGGCTCCCCCTCAAGTGGCTCGCACGTTGGCCGGTGAGCAGGCCGACGGTGGCCCGCGTCAGGCCCCGGCCAGGACGTGGGTGATCAGGTCACGGATCTCGTCCCAGCTCTGACCCTTGTGGGCCCAGCCGTGGGCGCCGTTGGCCATCGCACGCTCGCGTTCGTCGCTGAACGCGGAGTGCATGACGATGCGGGTGCGGGGCGAGGCCTTGAGGATGCCGGCGATCGCCCCGATCCCGTCGAGCACGGGCATGTCGACGTCGAGGATCACGACGTCGGGTTGGTGCTCGGCAGCCATCTCGATCGCTTCCAGGCCGTCGGACGCCTCGGCGACGAAGCTCAGGTTGCCGTCGCGTTCGGCGAGCGTGCGCAGCAGCGTGCGTACGCCACCGTTGTCATCGGCGATCACCACGTTCACGGAGGTCGCGGTCGCATCCATCGGTATCCCCTTCGGGAACGGTCGGGTGTCGTTGTGACGTACGCGGCGTGCGTGTCCGTGCGTATCCGGCTCGCCCTGGTAGGCGGGGCGAGGACGGCCGGGGTCATGTCCGTTCGTCCAGTGATCCTCGCTCCGACCGCCGCGGGTCAGCCGCCGTCAGTGCCGTCGACTACCCTCGTGGCGCTTCCCCTCCACAGGGCCGATCTCGGGAGGAGATCCCGTGCCGTTCGCTCAGCCCGAGGTGCACCTTCGCATGCTCACGCCCGACGACGCCGGGTGGCTCGT
>CAZHZQ010000326.1:0-2741 GCA_964537235.1 uncultured Actinomycetota bacterium
GTCGACCGGCGCGCTGTTCATCCTGATCGGGTTCATGTACCAGCGGACCCACTCGCGGATGATCGGCGAGTACTCGGGGACCGCCACCACTGCGCCGGTCCTCGGCGGGCTGTTCCTCGTCGTCGCCCTGTCCTCGATGGCGCTGCCGGGACTCAACGGCTTCGTCGGGGAGTTCCCGATCCTGCTCGGGTCGTTCCAGACCTTCCGCTGGCCGGCCGTCGTCGGCGCGCTCGGCATGGTGCTGGCGGCGCTGTACCTCCTGTGGGCCTACCAGCGGATGTTCCACGGCAAGGTCGCCGGCTTCGCGGAGGGCCTGAAGGACCTCAGCGTCCGCGAGATCGCCGTCATGGTCCCGCTCGTGGTCGTCATCGTCGGCATCGGGGTGTTCCCGGACCCGCTGTACGACCGCATCGAGCCGTCGGTCGAACGGCTCGTCGAACAGGTCAACGGGACGGATGTCGCCGCGGCCGAGGCCGACGCGGTCACTCGGCCCTGATCATCCGTCGGTGAGCGTCTCGGGTCCCTCGGGCAGCTCCACGACCACCGCGGTGACCCGGTAGGTCCCGGTCCCGTCGTCGTCGAGCTCGACGGTGAGCCGCCCCAGGACGTAGTCCTCGGTCAGGGCGAACTGCTCCTCGCCCCGGCGCCCGACGCGTACGTCGTCCGCGAGTTCGTCCTCGGCGTCGCCGAGCAGGGCCTCGCCGGCGATCAGCGCCGCATCGCTGTCGAACTCGTCCCCGAGGTCGGGCGGGACCTCGCCGTCGGGGTCCACCACGGTGTCGACGCAATCGACCGTGCCTTCGAGGCACGCACCGGCGGCGGGTGGCGCGGCGTCGCCGTCCGGGCCGTCGGCGACGGCCGAGGTGGTGCCTCCGCACGCGCTCAGGGCGAGCGCCCCGACCGCGAGCAGGGTGGGAAGGGCAGTGCGGATCATGTCGGTCCTCCGTTGAACGCCGGCGGCCGGTCGGGGGCCGGATCACCCGGTCTGACGCCGCGGGCAGCGGGAAGGTTCCCCGGGCTGGCTGGGCGGGAGCCTGGCTGGTCCCCGGGCTCGCTGGGCGAGAGCCTGGCTGGTCCCCGGGCTCGCTGGGCGAGAGCCTGGCGAGTCCCCGGGCTAGCCTTCGACCCATGAGTGCAGCCAAAGACCCCGATCGTCGCGAGAGCGCCAGCGGCTTCGACATCCCGCCGGTCTACGGCCCCGACGACCTCGACGACTTCGCCCCGGACCGCGATCTCGGCGAGCCGGGCGACTACCCGTACACGCGCGGTCCGTACGCGACGATGTACCGGGGGCGGCCGTGGACGATCCGCCAGTACGCGGGCTTCGGGACCGCCGCGGAGACCAACGAGCGCTACCACTACCTCCTCGACCAGGGCACCACCGGGCTGTCCGTCGCCTTCGACCTGCCGACCCAGATGGGCTACGACTCCGACCACGAGAAGGCCGAGGGCGAGGTCGGCAAGGTCGGAGTGGCGATCGACTCGCTGGCCGACATGGAGGTGCTGTTCGACGGCATCCCGCTCGACCAGGTGTCGACGTCCATGACGATCAACGCCCCCGCGTCGATGTTGCTGCTCCTCTACGAGTTGGTCGGTGAGGAGCAGGGGGTCGACCCGAAGAAGCTCCGCGGCACGATCCAGAACGACGTCCTCAAGGAGTACATCGCCCGCGGCACCTACATCTACCCGCCGAAGACGAGCCTGCGACTGATCAGCGACACCTTCGCGTACTGCGCCGGGCATCTGCCGAACTTCAACACGATCTCGATCTCCGGCTACCACATCGGCGAGGCCGGGGCGACGCCCGTCCAGGAGGTCGCCTTCACGCTCGCCAACGCGATCGCCTACGTGCAGGCGGCGGTCGACGCGGGTCTGGACGTCGACACGTTCGCCCCGCGGTTGTCCTTCTTCTTCGTGTCGCGCACGAGCTTCCTCGAGGAGATCGCCAAGTTCCGAGCGGCCCGCCGCATGTACGCGCGGATCATGCGGGAGCGCTTCGAGGCGCAGGAGGACAAGAGCATGCAGTTGCGCTTCCACACCCAGACCGCTGGCGTGCAGCTCACCGCGCAACAGGCACAGGTCAACCTGATCCGGGTCGCGATCCAGGCCTTGGCGGCGACCCTCGGTGGCACCCAGTCGCTGCACACCAACAGCTACGACGAGGCCCTCGCCCTGCCCAGCGAACACGCCGCGACGTTGGCTGTGCGCACCCAGCAGGTGCTCCAGCACGAGACCGACGTCACCGCGACCGTCGATCCGCTGGCCGGGTCGTACGCGATCGAGTCGATGACCGACGAGATCGAGCGCCTGGCGACCGAGTACATCGAACGGATCGACGAGATGGGCGGCGCCGTCGAGGCGATCGAGACCGGGTTCCAGAAGGGCGAGATCGAACGCTCGGCGTACGAGCTCGCGCGGGCGATCGAGAAGCAGGACGAGATCGTCGTCGGCGTCAACCGCTACCAGCAGGAGGAGGAGCAGGACGTCGAGCTGCAGAAGCTCGATCCGGAGGTCGTCCAGGGCCAGATCGAACGCACCCAGCGCGTGCGTGCGGAACGCGATCAGGAGGCGGTCGACGACGCCCTGTCCGACGTCCGCGAGGCCGCCGAGGGCACGGAGAACCTGCTCCCCCCGATGAAGCGGGCGTTGCGCGAACGGGCGACCGTCGGCGAGGTCTGCGACGTGCTCCGTGACGTCTTCGGCACCTACACGCCGCCCGACACGATGTGACCGGACCCACC
>CAZHZQ010000327.1:0-2734 GCA_964537235.1 uncultured Actinomycetota bacterium
GGATCCCGTCCGCCCGTGCCAGGACGCCACCAGCGTCGCGCTGGCCCGGACCCTGTCGACCCAGACCGCGGACCGCGCCAGGGAGGTGCTGGCGACGCTGTGCCCGTCCGAGCCGCCCCGCACCGTCGGTCTCCAGCGCTGACCCGGCCGTGCCGGAACGCCGCCCCACGGCTCAGACGCGGTCGTCCTCGTCCAGCGGGACGTAGCGGTCGCGGGCAGCGCCGACCGTGTACAACGACCCGGTCACCAGCACGCCGTCGGCGTCCCCGGTGATACCGGTGGCCTTGTCGAGCGCCGCGTCGATGCTGTCGGCCCGCTCGACGATCACCGGGGTCCCCTCCCAGACCTCCGCCGCGATCTCCGCCATCCGGTCCACCGACGCGGCCCGCCGCGACGGCGCCGCGGTGACGATCGCGTGGCTGACCAGATCGCGGAAGGGGCCCACGATGCCCGGGATGTCCTTGTCCCCCAGGCAGGCGACCACGAGGATGACGTCGCGGAACGCGAAGGTCTCGTCGACGTCCGCGGCCACCCTCGTCGCACCGGCCGGGTTGTGCGCCCCGTCCAGCACGACGGTCGGATCCCGGCTGACGATCTCCAGCCGGCCGGGCACCTCCACCGCCCCGAACGCCTCGCGGATCACCTCGGGGTCGACCTCCTGCAGCCCGCCGAGGAACGCGTGCACAGCCCCGAGCGCGACCGCGGCGTTGTCGGCCTGGTAGGTGCCGTGGAGCGGGAGGAAGACGTCCTCGTAGGTGGCGGTGGGCGTCCGCAGGGTCAACTGCTGCCCGCCGACGGCCAAACGTCGATCGCTGACGGCGACGTCCGCGTCCGGGCCGACCCGGAGCAGCGACGCTCCCTGTTCGGAGAGCCGGTCGGCGAGGATCCGCTCGACCTCCGAGGCCTGCTCGACCGACACGACGGTCGCGCCGGGTTTGACGATCCCGACCTTCTCGCGCGCGACCTCGGCGGGGGTGTCCCCGAGCTCGGGATGGTCGACGCCGATCCGGGTCATCACGGCGACCTCGCCCCGGACCAGGTTCGTGGCGTCCCAGATGCCGCCCATGCCGACCTCGAAGATCCCGACCTCGACCGGACGGTCGGCGAACCACCAGTAGGCCAACGCGGTCAGCATCTCGAAGTAGGTGACCCGCTCGTCGGAGTTGTCGTCGACCAGTGCGGCGATCCGTGCGACGTCCGAGTAGGCGCGGGCGAAGTCCTTCTCACCGATCGGCCGGCCGGCGACCCGGATGCGCTCGCGGATCGTCTGCAGGTGCGGAGAGGTGTAGGTGCCCGCCTGGATCCCGAGCGCCCCCATCAGCGCGGTCACCATGCGGGAGACGGAGGTCTTGCCGTTCGTGCCGGTGATGTGCACGGACGGGTAGGTCGTCTGCGGATCGCCCAGCAGGTCGGCCAGCGCCCGGATGCGGTCCAGGTCGGGGACCATGCGGGTGGGGATCCGGGACTGCAGGTCCCCGACGGCCTCGCGGAAATCCACTACTCGCCGTCCCGGACGGCCTCGAAGCGCGCGATCTCGTCCTCGATGCCCTCGATGCGGCGCGCCCAGTCGTCGCGCTTGTCCCGCTCGGCCTGGACGATGTCCTCGGGAGCGTTGGCGACGAACCCCTCGTTGGCGAGCTTGCCCTCGGCGCGGGCGAGCTCGTCCCGGGCGTTGCCCAGTTCCTTCTCGAGGCGCTCCAGCTCGGCATCCACGTCGATCGCGCCGGCCAACGGCACGAGGATGTCCCCCGCGACGAACGGGACCGTGGTCACATCGGCAGACTCCTCCTCGGACGTCGCGTCCGCGAACGTCAGCTCCGACAGCCCCGCGAGGGACCGCAGCAGCGGGGCGGCGGGCTCCAGCACGTCACGCCGTGCACTGACGACGGTGATCTCGATGCGACGGCTCGGGGCGATCTGGTGGTCCGAGCGGAAGCGCCGGAGCTGGGACACGACGTCCTGGACCAGCGCGAAGCGGTCCTCGGCGTCCTGGTCGCGCCCCCGCCGGGCCGAGGGCCACGCCGCCACCGCCAGCGAGTCACGACCGCCGGACGCGCCGGTCAACGTCCGCCACAGGGTCTCGGTGACGAACGGCACGTACGGGTGCATCAGGCGCAGCAGGTCGTCGAGCACCACCGCCAGCACGGAGCGGGCGGTGCCGGCGGCCTGCTCGTCGTCGCCGTACAGGCGGACCTTGGTGGCCTCGACGTACCAGTCGGCGAACTCGTCCCACGTGAAGTGGTACATCGCCTCGGCCGCCCGCGACCAGTGGAACGTGGGCGGCGCGGTGGCGTCCTCGATGGTCGCGCGGGCGTCCTCCAGCCGGGACAGCACCCAGCGGTCCTCGAGCGCGAGATCGTCCTCATCCGGGAGCGCGATCTCGCGCCGGCCGTCGACGTCGTCGAGGTTCTGCAGCGCGAACCGCGTCGCGTTCCACAGCTTGTTGGCGAAGCGGCGGGCGCCCTCGACCCACTCCTCGGCCAGCGGCACGTCCTGGCCGGGCGTCGAATGCTGCAACAGCGCGAAGCGCAGCGCGTCCGCCCCGTACAGATCGATGAACTCGAGCGGGTCGATGACGTTGCCGAACGACTTCGACATCTTCTTGCCGGTCCCGTCACGGACCATCCCGTGGTTGTGCACGATCCGGAACGGCACGTCGCCCAGGAAGTGCAGGCCGGCCATCAGCATGCGGCTGACCCAGAACGTGTTGATGTCGTAGCCGGTCTCGAGCACC
>CAZHZQ010000328.1:0-2722 GCA_964537235.1 uncultured Actinomycetota bacterium
AGGACGATCTCGCCGTCGTACGTCGTGATCGTGGTGACCCGCAGGTCGAGCTCCTCGACCGTGCCTTCGAAGTCGGACGTCCGGATCTGGTCCCCGGCGCGGAAGGGCTTGCGGATCATCAGGATGATCCCCGCGACGAAGTTCTCGAGGATGTTCTGCATCGCGAAGGCGAGGGCGACACCGGCGATCCCGAGCGTCGCCAGCGCCGCACCGATCTTCACGCCGGCGACGGCCAGCGCGAGCAGCGCGAACAGCACGGCGGTGAGGAACGTCACCAGACGCTGGGTGAGGCTGACCGCCACCCGGTCCGCGGAGGTCCTCCCGAGCCATCGCTCGGTGTACCTGCCCGCGGCCTTGGCCACGAAGACCCCCCCGATGAAGATGAGCAGCCCGATGACTATCAGCGGCAGCGCACCCAGCAGCCCCCGCCACAGTCCCTCGAGTGTCTCGAGGACGACCTCTGCGGCCTCGTCGATGCTGCCGACATCCGGCCGTTCGAACATCTGCTCGGTCGGCGTGGGGGTGGGGACACTCGGCACCTGGGTGGCCACGAACCGACCTGACACCAACGCACGTTCCCCTGCTCCGACGGCGTCCACAGGCTAGCTGTGGCGCCTGCTCGGGCATCGCAGCGTCATCACGTATCTTGGCGCGGGCGACCGTTCCGGCCTGACATCGACGAAGGGGTCCCGTGGCGAAGACCGCCAAGAAGCGCGCCAAGGGCGACTACACCGCCAAGAACATCTCCGTCCTCGAAGGGCTCGAGGCGGTCCGCAAGCGTCCCGGCATGTACGTCGGTTCGACCGACAGCCGCGGGCTGCACCACCTCGTCTGGGAGGTCGTCGACAACGCCGTCGACGAACACCTCGCCGGCTACGCCGATCGCATCACCGTCCGCATGCGCGAGGACGGTGGGCTCGAGGTCACCGACGACGGACGCGGCATCCCGGTGGACACCCACGAGAAGGAGGACCGTCCCGCCGTCGAGGTCGCGCTGACGATGCTCCACGCCGGCGGCAAGTTCGATCGCCAGGCGTACGCCGTCTCCGGTGGACTGCACGGTGTCGGCGTCTCCGTGGTCAACGCGTTGTCGACGCGCATCGAGGTCGAGGTCACCCGCGACGGCAACCTCCACACGATCGCCTTCGAACGCGGTCCCGTCGCCGACCCCCTCGAGAAGGGCAAGAAGGCCAAGGACAGCGGCACCCTCGTGCGCTTCTGGCCCGACCCCGAGATCTTCGAGGACCTCGACTTCGACTGGGACACGATCGCCGAGCGGCTGCGGGAGACCGCGCTGCTCAACCCGGGCCTCGAGATCACCCTCGTCGACGAGCGCGACGACCGGTCGGAGGGCTTCCGGTTCAAGCGCGGGCTCGCCGACTTCGTCGACGAACTCCTCCACGGCCAGTCCCCGATCGACGAACCGATCGAGATCCACCACGAGGGTGAGGTGGACGGCGACCCGTTCGCGCTCGACGTCGCGCTCACCTGGAGCGAGGGGTTCCACGACGAGCGCATGCGCAGCTACGTCAACATCGTCCGGACGGCGGACGGCGGGGCGCACGAGGAGGGCTTCCGTCGGGCGCTCACCACGACCCTGAAGAAGTTCGGCGAGACCACCAACGCGATGCGCAAGAAGGACCCCGAGATCAACGGGGACGACGTCCGCGAGGGCCTGGTCGCGGTCCTGTCGTTGAAGATGCCCGACCCCCAGTTCGAGGGACAGACCAAGGGGCGGCTCGGCTCGTCGGTGGCGCGCAGCTACGTCGAAGGGGTCATGACCGACGCCCTGGCGGACTGGTTCGCCAAGCACCGCAGCTCGGGGCGCAAGATCGTCAAGCGCTGCGTCTCGGCCGCCAAGGCCCGCCAGGCCGCCCGAGCCGCCCGGCAGCTCACCCGTCGCAAGGGGATGCTGGACTCCCAGTCCGCGGGCCTCCCCGGCAAGCTCGCCGACTGCACGTCGCGCAATCCCGAGGAGACCGAGCTCTACATCGTCGAGGGTGACTCCGCCGGAGGCTCCTCGAAGCTGGCGCGTGACCGGCACACCCAGGCGATCCTGCCGCTGCGCGGCAAGGTCATGAACGTCGAGAAGGCGCAGCTACGCCGGGTGCTGCAGAACTCCGAGATCCAGGCGCTCGTCAAGGCGATCGGGACCGGGGTCGAACCCGACTTCGACTACGACTCGCTGCGCTACGACCGGATCATCCTGATGGCCGACGCCGACGTCGACGGCGGCCACATCACGACCCTCCTGCTCACGTTCTTCTACCGGCTCATGCCCAAGCTGATCGACAAGGGCCACCTGTACCTGGCCCAACCGCCCCTGTACCAGCTGCGGAAGGGCTCCAAGGAGGCCTACGCGATGACCGACCAGGAGCGCGAGGAGCACCTCAAGAAGACCTTCAAGGGGCAGAAGAACATCGAGATCCAACGTTTCAAGGGGCTCGGCGAGATGGACGCCGAGCAGCTGTGGGCCACCACCATGGATCCGCAACGGCGCACGCTGCTGAAGATCGAGGTGGCGCAGGCCGTCGAGGCCGACGAGCTGTTCACGTTGCTCATGGGGACCTCGTCGGAGGATCGCCGTGAGTGGATCGAGGCGAACGCGAAGTTCGCCGTGAACCTGGACACGTGACCGTGGGGTCTGGTCGGGGTGGATCGGTCGGCCTCGGGCCTCCGGCTCGCCAGAGCTCGGCCCTGCATGCAGGCCTCGCTCGGCGAG
>CAZHZQ010000329.1:0-2705 GCA_964537235.1 uncultured Actinomycetota bacterium
CTGGTCAGCAGGATCGAGCGGACCCGCGGGTGCCGTTCGCGCAGCATGCGGCAGGCGTCGCTGCCGCTGATGCCGGGCAGGCGCATCTCTATCAGCGCGATGTCGGGCTTGTAGTCGTCGAGCTCGTCGAGGATCTGCTCGGCCGAGCCAACCTCGCCCACGACCGACACGTCCTGGACGGTCGAGACGGATTCGGTCAATCCCGCGCGCACGGCACGGTGGTCGTCGACGATGACCAGGCGGATCACCCGGCCACCTCGCCGAACCTGGATCGCGTCCAGGTCTCGGGGGCCGCCAGCCCGTGTGCTCGCAGCGTGTAGGTGACGATCCGTCCGGCGAGCTGCGGGTCGATGTAGGTGCCCCCGTCGGCGACGGCGCGGATCGCCTCGCGGAGGGTGGCGGCGCGGGCGGCCTTGACCACCACACCGTCGGCACCGGCCGACAGGGCGGCGAGCGCGAGCGTCTCGCGGGGGGCGCTGATCATCACCACGACCCGGCAGCGTCGCCAGCGCGCCCGCAGGCGGCGGGCCGTCTGGATGCCGCTGGTCCCGGTGAGATCCTGGTCGATCACGATCACCCGGGGGGCAGCCCGGTCGACGACGGCGAGCGCCTCCGACGCGGAGGTGTGACTGGTGATCACCTCGAAGGACGGCTCGTCCGACAGCGCCGCGATGAGGCCGTCGAGCACGGCCTCATGGTCGTCGATCACCATGATGCGGGTCACGACGCGTTCGTGGGGACACACGCCCGGACCTCGGCACCGTGGGGTTTGGCGTTCTTGAGGTGCAGCTCGCCGTCGAGCTCCTTGACGGCGCGGCGCATCGAGGACAGACCGATGCCGGCCAGCTCCTTGCCGGGCGCGCGGGGTGGCAGACCCACACCGTCGTCGCGGATCCGCAGGGTGACGTCGCCGTCTCCGTAGCGCAGCGAGAGGTGCACCGCGGCGCAGCGGGCGTGCCGCCAGGCGTTGTTGAGCGCCTCGTGGGCGACCCGGTACAGGCCGCGTTGCACGTCCGGGTACAGCCGGTCGGGTTCGCCGTCGACGTCGACCACGGTGGTGATGCCGCTGTCGGACTGGAACGACTCTCCCAGCTCCTGCAGGGCCGCCGGCAGGTCCCGGTCCGGGCCAGGCACGAACGCCAGCGCCCGCACCGCCTGGTCGATCTCCCACTTGCCGCTGCCCGACAGCTGGGAGATCCGGTCGAGCTTGTCCCGCCAGGGGGAATCGGCCGGCAGATGATCCACGAGCCTGCGGGTCATGAGCCCGATCGCGATGAACAGCTGCCCGACCGTGTCGTGGAGGTCGGCGGCGATCCGGTCGCGTTCGGTCGCGATGGCCCGCTCGCGGGCGGCGTCATCCAGGGTGGCCCGCAGGACCCCGCGGTTGACGACCTCACCGACCCCCCGGGCGACCGCGACGACGAAGGCGCGTTCCTCCTCGTCGATGTCCACCGGCCGGATCCGCAGCCCACCGACGACCTCGTCGCCGAGCCGCATCGGGATCGACAGGGCATCGTCGGAGGTCAAGGACGCGGACGGATCGGCGTCCCACGCCTGACGTTCCCGGTCCGACATGCGCGTGCCTCCGAGGCGCTCCTGCAGCCGATCCCGCCACACGACCGTCTCGACCGACAGCCCGTCGGGCGCCAGCAGCCCGTTGAGCCGCTCGACGATCGCCACCGTGTCCGCACCGTCCAGCAGGGCGGTGCTGATCGCGTACAGCGCCTCCACGTGACGGCCGTGCCGATCGAGTCGCTCGAGCAGGGCCGAACGTTCCAGCGCCACCGACGCCAGGCTCGACAGATCCCGGATGGACCTGCGCACCTCGGCATCCAGGCGCACCTCCTCGTCGAAGCCCATCACCACCGCACCACGTGGACGGTCCTCGGGGGTCAGGGGCAGGACCAGATGGTGCTCGTAGTCGGTCGACCGTCCCGCAACCTCTCCGAACCAGCGGTGGGGCCCGAACCTCATTGGGCGGTGCGGGTCAGCCGACCAGGCGTCGGTCAGCTCTCCGACGATGTCGGAAGGGATGTCGGTGAAGGGGATGGCTCCTGCCGACACCGGACCGCCCCGGCTGGACACGGTGGTGATGCGGGCCAACTCGTCGTCGAACAGCCCGACGGCGCACATCTCGGCACCGGTCAGCTCCGCGAACGAGTCGGTCAGCCCGTCCAGCACCTGGCGGGTGTCGTCCTGGGAGACCAGCGCCGAGGCCCCCCGGGCCAGCGCACGCTCCATGGCCGCCCGCCGGCGGGCCGTGTCGTACAGGCGAGCGTTGCGGATGGCCACCCCCGCGCACGCTCCCAGCGCCTCGAGCGGACGCAGCTCCTCGGCGGTGAAGGTCCTCTGGGCAGCATGGTCGACGACCAGCAGGCCACACGGCTCGTCCACGGCACGCAGCGGGACGAGCACCAACGACCGCAGCTCGAAACGGTCCACCCACTCGCGAGGGATCAGGTCGCTCGACGACGCATCCTCGACCGGGATGGATGCGGCCGAGGCCAGCTGCTCCTGGGCGGACGGGATGTTGGCCAGCCGTACCGGCCCCATCTCGCGGAAGGTCGCCCACAGGTCCTCGTCGGGCGACGTGCCGATGGCCACCGCCGGACGCAGGAGGCACCCGTCGACGAGGAACAGGCTGGCGCGGTGCGCGCCGCTCGTCCGCAGGGCGAGGTCGGCCAGCCGGTGCAGGACCTCGCGCA
>CAZHZQ010000330.1:0-2699 GCA_964537235.1 uncultured Actinomycetota bacterium
GGCGGCCACGACCACGGCGGTGGCGGCATGGGTGGCATGGGTGGCATGGGCGGCATGATGTGACCCGCACACCCGGCGCCCAGCGCCGCTAGCACCGCGAAGGCCCCCGCCCCGGCGGGGGCCTTCGCCGTGCTGCCACCGCCCCGACCTCCCCCGCCCTGACCTCTCCCCCACCCTCCCTTGCGCCCGCTCGTCGTCGGGGCCGTCGTGGGTGCATCCGCGGTCACATAGCCGGCTTCTTGCACCCACGTCGGGGTGCGGGTGGGGTCGGGGCCGTCGTGGGTGCATCCACGGTCACATACCCGGCTTGTTGCACCCACGTTGGGTCGTCCACAGGGGGAGGGGCGACGGAGCGGACATCCGGCCCGGGTTCGTGCAGCCTGGGAGCATGTCCTGGGACGAGGTGTTCGCGTTCGCCCGTGAGCGGTTCGGGGCGCTGGGCATCCACGACGGCGAGCGCTTCGGGGTGTCCGCGGACGCCCTCCGCTCGCGCGCGGAGCGTGAGGGATGGCCACGCCCGTACCGCAAGGCAGTGTTGCTGCCCGGCGCTGATCCCACCGAGTTCCGCACCCGCGTCAGCGCGGCGCTGCGTTCGATCGGGGGCGAGGTGTGGGCTGGCAGGCGGACCGCCGCCTACCTCCTCGGGATGATCGACCGTCCGCCGCCACGGCTCGAGCTGGTCGTGCCCCACGGTCGCCGGGCGACCCACCGCCTGGATCCCAAGCCCTGGCGCACCCGCAACATCTACCCCTTCATGGTCACCGAGGTCGACGGGCTCAGGGCGACCACGGCGGCGCGGACGATCATGGACGCCGCGGCCGTGCTCGGCGTCACCCCGCTGCAGGACCTCGTGATCGATGGGATGCGGGCACGTCCGACGCTCGTGAAGGAGACGCGGGAGCTCGTCGACTGGATGCGCGACCGCGGCCACCGTGTCGAGTACGTCCGGCGCCTGGAGATCGTCCTGACGAGGCTCGAACGTGAGCGCCCCGAGTCCGCCCTCGACCGCCGCACGCGACAGTTGCTGACCCCGCACGGCTTCGACCTCCACCCGCGCCCCTTCCCGTTCCGTTGCCCCGACGGCGTCGTGATCCACCTGGACATCGCGATCCCGTGGGCGTGGTGCGCGATCGAGTGCGACGGGTACGGGTCCCACAGCGGCCGGCGGGCGTTCCGTACGGACCGGGTCCGCTGGTCGCAGGCGCAACGGGGCGGTTGGAGGGTCACATGGGTGGACACCGCCCGGCTCGAGAACGATCCGGACTCGATCATCGAGGAGGTGCAGGAGGTGCTGGCAGAGGCGGACCCCGACCGGCCGCCCCCGCAGCAAGCGGAGTGCCGGTGTCCGATCTGTGTCGCGTGAGGTGGCCTCTACGTGGGGGCGGGCACGGGGCGTCGAACCTCCCGGAGGACGACCACGGCGGTGATCCCGGCGAGCGTGACGCCGATGAGGCACATCGCCACGTACCCGACCGATCCGATCAGCACACCGGAGCTCACGCTCGCGAGCGCGGCGAACACCCATCCCATCGCGTCCGCCCGCCCCTGCAGCGTGACGGATGTCCGCATCAGCAACGTGCTGCTGGCCACGAAGGCTGCGCTCCAGCCGAGACCGAGGATCAGCAAGGCCACGCCCAATGTGAGAACGGACGCGGGCGGGGCGACGGCGGCCAAGGCACCCGCCACGATCACCAGGATCAGGCCGCACAGTGCGACCCGCAGCGGGCCGAACCGGTCCGCGGCCTTTCCGGCGATGGGTGCCAGCGCGAACATCCCGGCGAAGTGTGCGCTCATCACGCCTCCGACCGCGACCAGATCGTGCTCGTGGCCACGGATGTGGACCGGGGTCATCGTCATGATGAGGACCATGACGAACTGTGCGGTCACGAGCGCCCCGACGGCCACCACCGTCCGGCGGTCCCAGCCTCGCTCCTGGCTCCCGGCCGAACCGGGGGTCCCCTGCGCCAGGTCGGCCGGATCCGGACGGAGCGTGGCGAACGTGACCGCCACGGCCAGAGCGAACGCGACGGCGGCGGTGACGTATCCCCCGGCCAGGGGGACCATCCCCATCCCTTCGGCGAGCTGCCCCGTCGGGCCCAGGACGTTGGGGCCCACGACCGCCCCGACCGTTCCCGCCCAGACCACGAGGCTGAGGACGGTGCCGCGCCGTTCCACCGGATGGGGGTCGGCGGCGGCGAACCTGGCGAGCTGGTTCGCGCCGTGCCCGATCCCGAGGATGACCATGGCGGCGATCAACAGTGGCAGCGTTGCCCCCTGGATCGCGAGGATCGCGGCCACCGCCCCGAGCGCCCCGATCGCCCAGCCGAGCACCAACCCGGGGCGCCGGCCGCGGCGTGACATGACCGCGGACAGGCCGGCGGTGCCGGCGGCGGTGCCCAGGATCGCCGCCGCTCCCGGCAGTCCGCTCCACGTCCGCGACCCGGTGATGTCCTCGGCGACGAGCGGGGCGGCGGTGAACGCGGCGTAGAGGGCGACCATGCCGAGCGCCACGCTCACGAAGACCGCCCAGCTGAGCCGGCGGGCGGCGCGGTGTGGGACGACGTCGAGCACCCCGAGACCTTCGGTCCCCTGCCCCCCGATGTCAAGGGAGAGCCGGAGATCCCGCAAGTTGTGAACGTGGGTACAGAAAGCGGGGTATGTGACCGCGGCTGCACCCATGTTGCGGTTGCGGCTCCAGC
>CAZHZQ010000331.1:0-2672 GCA_964537235.1 uncultured Actinomycetota bacterium
TCATCGCGAAGTCGTCGTCGAGCGGCGGCAGCTCCTTGGCGCGCACGTCCTTGACCTCGACCGTGAACTCGACCTTCTGGCCGCCGTGCTCGCGGTAGTCCTCGGGCAGCTCGTCCACGTAGGTGAGCGTCTGACCGGCGACCGCGCCCGGCAGCTCCTCGTCGAGCTTGGGCGTGACCCCGCCCGAGCCGACCTCGTACATCGCGTCCTCGGCGGTGGCGTCCTCGATGACCTCACCCTCCTTGCGGACGGTCAGGTCGATCGTGACGTAGTCGCCCCGTTTCGCCGGACGGTCGACCTCCTCGACCTCGGCGAAGCGCTCGCGCATCTGCTCGAGCTGCTCCTCGACGTCGGCGTGGGCGACCTCGTAGTCGGGGAAGGCGACGGTGATGCCCTCGTGGTCGGGCGGTGCGATCTCGGGACGCACCTGGACCGTCGCCTCGAACGCGCAGCCCTCCTCCTCGTCGAAGTGCTGGAGGTCCAGCTCGGGCTGGCCGACGGGGCGGACGTCTTCGGCCTCGAGCGCCTCGGCGTAGAAGTTGCCGAGGTGATCCTCGATTGCGTGCTGGGCGATCGCCCCCTTGCCGACCTTGGACTCGAGCAGCTTGCGCGGGACCTTGCCCTTGCGGAAGCCGGGCAGCTGGATGCCCTGCGCGAGGTGGCGCGCCGCCTCGTCGAAGGCGCGTTGCACGCGGGCGGGCTCGACCTCGACCGTGAGCTTGACCTTGGTCGGTTCGAGCTGTTCGAGGGACGTCTTCATCGGACGGTGTCCATCCGGGCTGAGGAGGTGGGGAGACGGCGTCGAACCTACCGTGCGCAGCTGCACGCTCCCGAACCGGGACCCTGTCCCCGCGTCGGGTGCGGCCGGCCGTCGAGGGATGTCCGGGTACCTTCTGGAGTTGACGGGGCGTAGCGCAGCTTGGTTTAGCGCACGTGCTTTGGGAGCACGAGGTCGCCGGTTCGAATCCGGCCGCCCCGACCGCGAGACCCGACGGTGCTGCGGTAGCGTCGGGTGCCGACCCCGCGGGTGTAGCTCAATGGCAGAGCCTCGCCCTTCCAAGGCGATGACGGGGGTTCGACTCCCCTCACCCGCTCCACGCACCGGGCCCACGCACCGGGCGGTTCATCGTGTCCCGGCGTTCGGCAGGACGAAGCCCGTACGTACGTCGTTGGCGTCTGCGCCGTCGAGGTCCACGCTCCTCAGCGAGGAGGGGGCCGTGAACCGTGACGACGGACGCCGTTGCGAGATGGCCGTCCTCGACGTGCACGATTTCAACTCTCCGGGCTCGGACGGTCACTGGCCCTGCATCGTGTGCGGCGAGACCTTCGCGGTCTCCGACTCGTGGCAGATACGACTCGAGGACTCCGGCGCGGTCGTGACCTGCCCTCGTTGCGCCGACCACGCCCGCCGCAACGGCACGGTCACGATCCCCGCCGACAGGTCCATGCGTTTCGACCACAGCTGGGCGGCCGACCCGGGCGACTCCGCCCAGGTCGGCTGAGCTGACCGCGGGGCGAGCGCCGCGGCGAGGATCCCGGGGTCAACTGACCTCGCGGTACTGGCGGACCGCCATGGGGGCGAACACGCCCAGGATGACGACGAGCCATCCGGCGGCCTGCAGCCACAGGTCCCCCGTGACCTCGAACGGGGGACCCATCACGAGGCCTCGGGCCAGGTCGACGAAGATCGTGATCGGATTCCAGCGCGCGAAGGCCTCGAGCCACGGGTCGAAGGTCTCGATCTGCACGAACGCGGAGCTGGCGAACACCAGCGGGAAGAGCCAGATGAACCCGGCGGTCTGGGCGGTCTCCGGATCGCGCACGGCCATCCCGATCCACGCCGCGACCCACGACATCGCCAGACCGAACGTCACCACGACCACGAAGGCGAGCAGCGCGGAGCCCAGCCCCTCGTCGTAGCCCCACCCGAGCAGCATCCCGACCGCCGTCACGAGCAGCACCGTTCCGGCGATCCGCACGACGTCCGCCACGACCCGCCCGCCGAGCACGGCGGACCTCGCCATCGGCAGCGAGCGGAACCGGTCGATCATCCCGGCGTTGAGGTCCTGGGACATGCCCACCGCCGTCTGGGCGGTCCCGAACGCGACCACCTGGACGACCACGCCGGGGAGCAGGAAGTCGATGTACTCGACCCCCGGCGGGAGCACCTCCCCGATCGAGCCGCCGAACACGAACTTGAACAGCAGGACGAGCATGACGGGCTGCACCGCGGAGAAGACGATCAGCTGGGGCTGGCGGGTCAGCGCCCGGAGGTTGCGCCGCGCGACGACGACCGTGTCCCGGATCGCCTTGACCACGCCGCTCGAGACCCGTCCGGGCGTGTCCAGGATCGTGGCGCTCATGCGCTACCTCCCCGCTCCTCGTCGAGAGCGTCGGAGGCTGCGGGTGCTCCCCGGTCAGTCGCGATCTCATCGGGCGAGCTGCCGGTCAACGAGAAGAACACGTCGTCCAGCGTCGGCTTGTGCAACCCGACGTCGTCGAGCTCGATGCCGGAATCCGTCAGGCGCTTCACCGCCTCGCCGAACAACTGCATGTCGTGACCGACGGGGACCAGCACGGACCGGTCCGTGTCACGGATCTGGATCTCGTGGTCGGTCAGGTCCGCGACCAGCCGCCGCGCCTCCTCCAGGTCGGAGGGGGAGGTGACACGG
>CAZHZQ010000332.1:0-2672 GCA_964537235.1 uncultured Actinomycetota bacterium
ATGGACTTCGACGACCTCATCATGAAGACCGTCGAGCTGTTCCAGCTGAACCAGGGGGTGCTGGACCACTACCGCGAGCGGTTCCGCTACGTGCTGGTCGACGAGTACCAGGACACGAACCGTGCGCAGTACCACCTGGTCAACCTGCTGGCGGGCGACCACCGCAACGTGATGGTCGTCGGTGACGCCGACCAGTGCCTCCCGCCGGGAACGATGATCTCGACCCCTCGAGGTCAGGTGCTGATCGAGGAGGTCGAGGAGGGCGACGTTGTTCTCGGTACGGGCGGGTCGCTTGGGACAGTGCCGGGTTCCGTCACGGACGTTTTCCGCGGAGAGTACGTCGGGCGGCTCTGGACCGTCACCGCCGGGGACCATCAGGTGGAGGGAACTCCGCATCACCTCCTCCCGGCGCGGGTGCCAGACGAATACGACCGCCACATCGTGTACCTGATGTACCGGGCCGACCGGGGCTACCGGATCGGTCGGGTCAAGGGATCGAGACACGTTGGCCGCGGCCGATATCGGCCGGGGTACCAGGTCCGCGTCAACCAGGAGCGAGCGGACAAGTTGTGGATCGTTCGGACCTGCGACGACGAATCGGAAGCCTCGTACTGGGAGGCGTACTTTTCCACCGAGTACGGGCTTCCCACGACGTGCTTCCACGGGCAAGGGCGAGACCTCTCGATGAACGATGAACAGATCGAGCGGCTGTATCGCAACCTGCCGACCGCGCTCGCCGCGAAGGCGCTCATGCACGATCACGAACTCCACCCGGATCTCCCACATCACCGCCCTGCCAACGGGCTACTCCGACAGTCGGTGAACCTCGTGATGTTCCAGGACAGGCGTCCGAAGAACACGGCGTACCACCGGATCCAGTGGACTTCCATCCGTTCCGACATCGCGGACCAGCTCCGGGAGGCGGGCTATCCGGTCCGTCCCAATGGCAAGGGCGGATGGCGGGTCGAGACGAGCCGCAAGAGCTACCGAGATGCGCTCACCATGGTTCGGGACATGGCGCTCGCCAGTGATCTCGAGGTCAGCAGACGCGCGCAGATCGAGGATCAACGCTACCTCCTGCTGCCTCTCTCCCAGATCCATCCTGGGATGGAGATCTTGGTCTCTGACAGAGCCAGAGAGCTCGTCCCCACGCTGGTGAGCGAGGTCTCGACGCGTCACTACGCGGGACCGATCTTCGACCTCGAGGTGGATGACATCCATACGTACGTAGCCGGCGGGACCCTCGTCCACAATTCCATCTATGCCTTCAGGGGCGCGACGATCCGCAACATCCTCGACTTCGAGGACGACTATCCCGACGCGGACGTCATCAAGCTCGAGCAGAACTACCGCTCCACCCAGAACATCCTGGACGCGGCCAACGCCGTGATCGCGAACAACGATCAGCGCAAACCCAAGGACCTGTGGACTGAGCAGGGCGCCGGGCCGAAGGTGGTGCGTTACAGCGCCGAGGACGAGCGCGACGAGGCCGCCTTCATCGCCGAGGAGGTCGAACGACTCCGCGCCGAGGAGGGCTACCGCTTCGAGGACATGGCGGTCTTCTACCGCACGAACGCGCAGTCCCGCGTGCTCGAGGAGGTGTTCGTCCGGGTCGGTACCCCCTACCGGGTGATCGGCGGGGTGCGTTTCTACGAGCGCAAGGAGATCAAGGACCTGCTGTCCTACCTCCGGATCCTCGTCAACCCCGCCGACGACCTGTCGGCCAAGCGCGTCATCAACGAACCGCGTCGTGGCATCGGCGCCAAGACCGAGGAGGCGCTGGACCTGTACGCGGGGCGCGAGCGGGCGACCTTCCTCGAGGCCTGCCGGGCCGCCGAGCACATCCCGCAGCTGTCGGCCCGCCAGGTCTCGGCGGTCACCTCGTTCGTCGACCTGGTCGACGTCCTGCGGACCCTGCACGTCGAGGGCACGCCCGTCCCGGAGCTGATCGAGGAGGTCTGGCACCGCACCGGCTACATGAAGGAGCTCCAGGCCGAGCGGACCGTCGAGGCGCTGGGGCGCGAGGAGAACCTGCGCGAACTGCAGTCCGTCGCCCGCGAGCATCACGAACACGACCCCGGTGGGGGCCTGACGGCGTTCCTCGAGTCGGTCACGCTCGTGTCCGAACAGGACCAACTGCTCGACGAGGACGAGGGCGGCGACACCACCCAGGTCACCTTCATGACCCTGCACAACGCCAAGGGCCTGGAGTACCCGGTCGTGTTCGTCACCGGGCTCGAGGACGGCGTGTTCCCGCACGTGCGCTCGATGGGCGACACCCAGGAGCTCGAGGAGGAACGGCGCCTGTGCTACGTGGGGCTGACCCGGGCCGAGGAACGCCTGTACGTCCTGCACGCCAACCACCGGACGCTGTGGGGCGGGACCTCGCACAACCCGCCGTCCCGGTTCCTGCGCGAGCTGCCCGACCACCTGGTCGAGGTGAAGGGGACCAACGGCTCGTCGGCGGCGCAACGGGTCCGCGACCGCGAGGTGCTCGAGTTCGACGGCGTCGAGTTCCGCGTCGGCGACCACGTCCGCCACAGCCGGTTCGGGGCGGGGCGGGTCCTCGAGGTCGCCGGCGAGGGCGAGTCCGCGGAAGCGCTCGTGGACTTCACCGAGATCGGTCGCAAGCGCCTGCTGCTCCAGTACGCCCCGCTCATCAGGGAGTAGCC
>CAZHZQ010000333.1:0-2663 GCA_964537235.1 uncultured Actinomycetota bacterium
GTGTTCTCGAGGTCGACGGAGCTGATCCACTCGCCGCCGGACTTGATGAGGTCCTTGGTGCGGTCGACGATCTCGATGTACCCGTCGGGGTGCATGACCGCGACGTCCCCGGTGCGCAGCCACCCGTCGTGGAACCTCTCGGGGGCGTCCATGTTGGCGTACCGGTCGGTGACCCAGGGACCTCGGACCTCGATCTCGCCGACGGTCTCGCCGTCCCACTCGACCGGCGTCTCGCCGTCCTCCCGGCTGATGACCCGCAAATCGATCCCGGCCGCGGGGCGGCCCTGTGTGAGCAGGCGGTGCTTGCGGGTCTCGTCGTCGGCCGCGTCGTGCGCCTTCCGCAGACGCGCGACGGTCCCGATCGGGGAGGTCTCGGTCATCCCCCAGGCGTGCAGCACGGGGATGCCGTACCGCTCCGCGAAGAAGTCGCGCAGCGATTCGGGGACCGCGCTGCCGCCGATGATCACCGACTTCAGCGAGGACAGGTCGTACTTCTGGTCGGCACCCTCCTGGCCGAGCAGGGCCTTCAGACCGTTCCACACCGTCGGAACGGCCGCGGTCAGCGTCACCTGCTCCTCGGACAGCAGCCCGGCGATCGACTCGGGGTCCATGAACCGCGACGGCATCACCAGGTCCGCGCCGGTCATCGCCGCCGCGTGCACCGTGCCCCACGCCATCGCGTGGAACTGCGGCACGACCGGCATGACCACGTCCCGTTCGGCCATGTCGAGGGCGTCCGGGACGCACACCCCGAAGGTGTGCAGGTAGATCGACCGGTGCGTGTAGACGACCCCCTTGGGGTCGCCGGTGGTGCCGCTGGTGTAGCAGGCGGCCGCGGGGGCGTTCTCGTCCACCTCCGGGAGGTCCTCGACCGGGGCGGCCGACGGGACCAGCTCCTCGTAGTCGTGGAGCGGCACGCCGTGGGCGGTCTCGACCTCACCGCCCTCCTTGAGTACGACCACGTGCTCGACGCTGTCGACGCGGCCCGCGACGCGGTCCCACGAGGGCATCAGCGCCTGGTCCACGACGACCACCTTGTCCTGCGCGTCGTCGACGATGTACTTCAGCTGGTCCTCGTGCAGCCGCGGGTTGAGCGTGTGCAGCACCGCCCCCATCAGCGGCACGGCCATGTACAGCTCGACGTGGGCCTGGGAGTTCATCATCACGGTCGCGACCGCGTCGCCCTCCTCGACGCCGAGGTCGCGCAGCGCCGTGATCAGGCGGCGGATGCGCTCGGCGACCTCGCCGTAGGCAGCACGCGTCTTGCCGTCGGCCGTCTTGGTCACCACGTGCTTGTCGTGGTGCAGACGTTCCATCCGGTCGAAGAAGTGGTGGATGGTCAGGGGGTGGTCCCCCATCGTGCCCTGCCGTGCGCCCATGACCCGCTCCTTCACGTCGACTTGTTCCGACCGTAACGAACCGGAGCGGCGAGCGGGTAGTCCGGAGCAGCGGCTACCGCATCGTCATGTCGTCCGGTTCGGACGGGAGGAACACGAAGCCCCACAGGTCGCGCATCGAGACGATGGCGATCAGCTCGTCGTCCTCCAGGACCGGCAGGTGACGGAAGTTGCGCTCACGCATCACCGTCGCGACCTCGGAGGGGACCTCGTCCGGACCGATCGTCACCGGGTCCGGGGTCATCCACTCGGTGACCCTCTCGGCCCCCAGGTCCTGCCCCGACGCCGCGGCACGCAGGACGTCGCGCTCGGTGATGATGCCCAGGAGCCGCCCGCCCTCGTCGACCACACAGGCCGAGCCGATCCGCCGCTCGGTCATCGCCCTGGCCGCTCCCGCGACCGAGGTCTCCGGCGACGTGGTGAGCACGTCCCTCGTCATGAGGTCACGGAGCATCATGGCTTGGTCCTGGGCTCGTCCGTGCCCGCGAGCCTACTCGCTGCCGCCGCTCCACTCGTGGTCGGGGGTCGGCCGTCCGGGGTACTGCTCCGACGCCGCCTCACGGGTCGGCACCATCACCTTGCGACGGAACTCGCAGACGACCGTGCCGTCCTGCTTGTAGCCGATCGTCTCGACCGTCACGATCCCCCGGTCCGGCTTGGACCGCGACGCACGCTTGTCCACGACCTTGGTCTCGGAGTAGATCGTGTCGCCGTGGAACACCGGGGCGGGGTGCTTCAGGTACTCGATCTCGAGGTTGGCGATCGCCCTCCCCGAGACGTCCGGGACGCTCTGGCCCAGCACGACCGAGTAGACGAAGTTGCCGACGACGACGTTGCGACCGAAGTCCGTGCCGTTCTCCGCGTAGTTCTGGTCCGAGTGCAGTGGATGCTGGTTCTGCGTCATCGCGCAGAACAGGATGTCCTCCGCCTGCGTGATCGTCTTGCCGGGCCAGTGCTCGTAGACGTCACCGACCTCGAAGTCCTCCAGGTACCTGCCGAACTGCATCAGGATCCCTCCCCGTCGCCGTACTTCTCCTCGCGCCACTCGGCGCGTTCGTGGTAGGGGACGTCGTCGGGGATCTCGCGCGGTTCGAGGCCCTGGCGCCGCCCCTTGAGCGCGTTGACCTCGGCCATCTTGCGGCTGGCCTCGTCGATCATCTCGTCGCCGAACATCACCGCGCCCTTCTTCTCGCGCTCGGTGGCGTGCGCGTACGCGTCGAGGATGTCCTCGGCCCGCTCGTACTGCTCCTGGCTGATCCCGTAGAC
>CAZHZQ010000334.1:0-2638 GCA_964537235.1 uncultured Actinomycetota bacterium
GGGTCGATGTGGTGATGGGGCACGTCGCACTCAACCCGGTCGAGCGCGCTCGACGCGTCGAGGGGACCTCTGCCGCTGCACCGATCGGCGGGACCGCCGCCGTGCTGCGGTGGAGCGCTGGGGGCGCCGCCGGAGCGTTGGGGGTCCGGGAGGGCGCCCGCCGTGCCGTGGACGTCTCTCAACTCGTGGAAGGGTTGTTGGGCCCGGCAGGGGAGCCCCTGACGTCGACGATCCCAGCCCACGTCGGACCGTGGGCGACCCGGGACGGAGAGACGGCCGCCGATCTCGACGGCGTGTCTGTCGGGATCCTGATCCCGAGGCACCAGGAGGTTCCGGCGTTCACGGGACGCGTCCTGCAGCGTGACCTGCGGGGCTGGGGGGCCGAGGTCACCCTGATCCGGGTCGATCCGGAGGCGTTGACGGGCCCCGGCGCCCGCACCGCCGACGGTGAACTGCTGCTGCGCCGGGACCTGCCACGTCCGTCGCTGATCGCCCGGGCATCATCGGCGCTCCCCGCGGATGCGCGGGTCACGCTGGTCGAGGCCGACACCGCAGCGACGAACCTGTCGGATGCGGTGCACACGGCGCAGCAGGCGCTGTTCGAGCAGGCCTACGACCTGCCGCTGTATCGCGTCGCGCTCGCGCACGCGTGGCGCGACGAGCTGGACGGGTTGCGACCCTCGTCCTGGCCAGGTGCCGGATGGTGGGATGCGGCGACATGGCGCTGGGACGGGTCACCGCCGCCACAGGAGCCGCCCGTCGGAGGTACGGCAGATGCGTCCTCCTGAGGCGAGCGGTAGGCTTCCCAACCCGCTGGTGATGCCAGCGGGCTCCTCGCGAGAGTGGCGGAATTGGCAGACGCGCACGGTTGAGGGCCGTGTCCCTTTCAACAGGGGTGGGGGTTCAAGTCCCCCCTCTCGCACCACTTGTAAACACCCTCTGACCAGGGGAAACGCCCCGGCCACCGCGGTCGGGGCGTCGTCACGTAGGGGCCGGGATCGCCGCTCGTGGACACATGGTGGACACGAAAAATCGGGAGAACGTGTCCGCGGGTCTCTAACGTCGCTCACGGCCGACGGGGAGGACGCCCCCCTCATCGCACTTGATCCCGCTGAGGTCGACGCGGAGTACCGCGCCGCCGGGCTAGAGCCCCTCGCGCCGTACACGCGCGCCGACGAGGAGCGCGAGTGCCGGTGCGTTGAGTGCGGGACGCGACGGTGGGTAAAGCTTCGCACGCTCCGCCGTGGCGGGATCGCGTGCCGGTGGTGTCACGGGTGGCGCAAGTGGGGGCCGTGGTCGGAGGAGGCCCGGGAGCGCGCCTCGTCGTGGCGCGAGATCGAGGGCCGGGAGGAGGCGCTCCGTCGGATCCGCCGTGAGAACCTCGCTCCGCTCACGCCGGTCGGAGACGTGTACGAACCCAGGCGTGGTCTGCCTCTCGTGCGGGGAGACGCTCGTCACCGTCCCCGAGAGGATGAGCCCGGACCGCCCCGGGTGGTTCGGGTGCGATCGGTGCTCGGTCGAGCGCGCTCGTCAGGTCCGCGAGGACGCGCCCGAGGTGTTCGCCGCGAACGGGCTCCGGCTCCTCGGGCCGTGCCGTGGTGAGTACGCGCCCCAGGCGGCGGAGTGCCTCACGTGCGGGACGGAGCGGCGGGTGTCCTACGCGGCTCTCAGAGACGGCACCGCCCCGCTCTGCTGGACGTGTACCCACGGGATCCGCCCCGACGAGCCGCACCGCGTCTACCTCGTCCACTTCCCCGAGCTCGCGGTGATGAAGGTCGGGCTAACGCACGACCGCCACGACCGGCGGCTCCTCGACCACGCGCTCGGGGGCGGGCGCACCGTCGAGACGGTGGCCGTTCCGGATCGGGAGACGGCGCGTCGTGTCGAGCGTTACGTCCGCGCTCTCTACGCGCGGTGGGTGACGGGCGACGTCGGACCCGAGGAGTTCCCGCAAGGCGGGTGGACCGAGACGTGGGCCGACGACGCTCCACCGCTCGATCTCGCGGCAGCCGCCCGGGAGGTCACCGACGGTCCTCAAAGCACGCGACTATCCGACGGTTAGGTTCCTGACACGGGTCGTTGTAACGGGTGACGAAGATCGCCGCGACGGTGACGGCGGCGATGATGATGATCGCGACGCCTGCAACGGTTACGGGTGACCACTCGTTCACGAGACGATCCTCGTCCTCGCGTCCGCGGGCAGGGTAGGTACTACGGGGCAGCACGCTCACCCGTCGAGCAGCGTCACGCGCCGCCGTTGCTCGCGCCGCGCCGCGGAACGGCCGACCGCTCCGCGATCGGATCACCGAGGCGCCCGGCACCCCCTACTCCCCGTGGACCGAGCTCGCGATCGCCCTCGCGCTCGTGCTCGTCGTGGTGCTGCTCCTCGCGTGACCTGTCCGCTCCTCTCACGACCCCCCGGTGATCGTGCCGGGGGCTCTCTCGTGGACACGCCGTGGACACGAACGCCGTCAGACGAGGCCCGATGAGACCGGACCACGCCCGACGCCCCGTAGTACGTTCCCCCAGGTCAGAGGGGGTATAGCCCCACGAGACCGCACGAGACCCGATGCCCGGTGCGTAGTTGAGGGCCGTGTGGGCTTTACGGCCCTTGGGGGTTCAAGTCCCCCCTCTCGCA
>CAZHZQ010000335.1:0-2636 GCA_964537235.1 uncultured Actinomycetota bacterium
CACCTCGTCGTTCGCCACCTCGTCGTTCACCGTCGCCCCTCCTGGTTCGCCACCTCGTCGTCCACCACCTCGTCGTTCGCCCTCGTCGTTCGCCCTCGTCGTTCGCCACCTCCGCGCGCGCTCCGCGCCCCGTTCCCCGGTCGAGTGGCACCTCAGTTGCAGATCTGCAACCCAGCTGCCACTCGACGGGGGTTCACGGGGCGTGGTTCACTCGGTGTCGGGTCACGGGGCACGGGGTTCAGGGGCGCATCGCCGACCACGCGATCGACGGCAGCTTCGCCATCGACGGGTCGGCGTCGAAGGCGGCCAGCTTCTCGACGACCTCGTGCGCGCGGCCGTGGGTGACGAACCACGGCGGCTTGACCGGCGTGCGGAACGGGCCGCGGAACACGGTCTTCTGCGGCTCGGGGAGCATCAGGAAGTTGTGGACGTGCCCGATGCCGGACTGGATGTCGTAGATGTCGTGACCGGGGAACGCCCCCCAGGTCGTGGTGCCCATCGTGTACGACAGCCCGGGCCAGTGGTTGACACCGATCGTGCCGTAGCGCAGGTCGGAGATCCCCTGGTCGACGGCCCGGGCGATCTCCGGGTCCTTCAGCGAGCGCGGGTGGACGATGATCGTCGCCGCGAGCGTGCCCCACACCTGCTCGTTGACGAACTCGACCGCCTGGGCGATGAACTCGGGGACCGACCGTGGCGCGTCCAACGGCGTCTCGCCCATCACCGGCGCGAACGCCTCGGTGTTGAACGCGATGTCCTCGTTGTCCGGGTCGATCTCCGGGATCAGCGTCCACGGCAGGCAGCCCTCGGCCTTGAGACCGAACCGTTCGGCCTCCGGGTGCTGCTCGACGAAGCGCTCCCAGCGGTCCTCCGCCCCCGGGTAGTACGCGTAGCGGGTCGGTGCCAGCGCCAGGTACTTGCGCACGGCGTCGACCAACGCCCGCCGCTTGGCCCACGCCCGGTGCGTCACGACCACCCGGTTGGCGATGCAGTTGAACCCGACGTTGTTCGTGAGGCCGGTCGCGATGTTCTCGCCGTGGAAGTCGATGTCCTTGTCCGACCACGGGCCGGGCACGACGATCACCGGGGTCACGTTGCCCAGCTCGGCGCTGATCGGCTTGTCGAGGACCGGTTCCTCGCGAGCTTCCTTGCGACGCTGGCCCTCCTCGCCGGGACCGAACACGATCGTCTCGAAGGTCTTGTCCGAGCCGGTCATGTGGATCGTGTCGATGCCGTCGTGGGTGGTGAGGTGCTTGCCCTCCTCGACCCCGCCGTACACGATCTGCAGGAAGTCACGGTCGGTCAGCGCCCGCAGCGCCTTCTCGAACACCGGGCCGACGTGCTCGTTGACCGGGTTCATCTTCAGGACGACGACCTGGTGCTCGAGGAACAGCTTCGAGAGCGCGTCCATCGCCGGGATCGCGGAGACGTTGCCGGCACCGAGCACCAGCGACACGACCCCGTCGGGTGGTGTGTCGAAGCGGTAGGCGGCGGCGTGCTGCTCCTCGAGGTCCGACAGGGTCATGTGCGGCTGCAGGCGCACCTCCGCCTCGAAGCCCGTGAAGACGGCCTTCTCGAAGACGTCCCGGGGGAAGACCTCCACCACGACCTGCCCGTCCGCGCGGGTGTAGGGCGTCGACGGCAGCGCGGGCCGGCCCTGCTCCAGGATGTCCTGGAGGGACTCCTTCAGGAGCCGGAGGCCACGCAGCAGGATCCACGGGCCGTTGGTCCACCCCTCGCCCGTGCTGGGAGACCCCTCGGGGATGCGCTTGACCGCGTTGTCACGCTCGACCCACTCGTGGACCAGCGGCAACGTGTCGGCGATCATCTGATCGAGGATCGAGATCCGCGCGGGGATGTCGAGCACCGCCCACGCATCCTTCTGCGTCGACACCGCGGCGACGGCCTTGTCGATGTCCTCGAACGGCGTCGGAGGGACCTGGTGCGGTGCCTCCGGGATCTCGATCGTGCCGTGTTGGATGTCGGTCTGACTCACGGTCATGCTCCTGGCGGTCGTCGCAGCTGACTCCACCCTAGTTGGAAGCCGCCGGCCGTGGTCTCCCCGTCGTCGCCCAGGCGACTCCGGCCAGGATCAACGGGGCGCCGACCCAGAACAGCGCCGTCGGCAGCTCGTCGAGGACCACCCACGCGAGCAGGGTCGCCCCGACCGGTTCAGCCAGCACCACGATCGACACGACCGTGGCCGTGACGGTCGACAACAGCCCGTTGAACACGGTGTGGCCGAGCAACTGCGGGCCGATGATCAGCCCGGCCAGGGCCAGCCACGTGCCGGTGTCGTAGCCCCACAGGTCGGCACCCGCGATCAGGCACACCGGCAGCAGCACGACCGCCCCGACCCCGTACACGCCGGTGGCGTACACCGTCAGCGGCAACCGCCGCCGCGCCGCCCGCCCCGCCAGCAGGTACCCGGCCACGGCGACCGCTCCGCCGAAGGCCATCACGTCACCGAGCAGCGCGCGCGGACCCAGCGAGATGTCCGACAGGTCCGCGACCCCGATCACCAGCGCCCCGACGATCGTGACCGCCATCCCGACCCAGGTGCGGCGTCGCGGCGACTCCCGGAGGAACCACGCCGACCCGAGCCCCACGAAGATCGGCGACATCGTCACCAGCGT
>CAZHZQ010000336.1:0-2608 GCA_964537235.1 uncultured Actinomycetota bacterium
CGCGACCGTCCGCCGCAACGTGCCTACCGGAGGGTCGGCGCGGCGTTCCTGTTCGCGCTCCTGCTGGTCGCGCTCGCGATCCCGTGGGCTCGATAGCTGTGGTCCCTCCCCAGCCCCCAAGCCCGACCCGCAGAAAACGTGTTCCCGCACCGTAAGAGGACGCGTGGCTCACACGTACCAGTAGGTGACTGACGGCCCGTCGGCTGGCGTCGTCGCGAACAGAGGGAGTGCCACATGCGTCTGGGACGTACCCGTCGTTCGACCCGAGCACACCACTTCGGACGGCGGGCGATCGCCTTTCGCGGCCTGTTCGCCCTGCTTGCGGCCACGCTCGTGCTCGCGCTGCTGCCGGCCGGCACGTCGGTCGCCGAGGAGCACCCGGGCGACGAGGAACCTGCCGAGGAGGAGCCGGCCGAGGTCGAGGAGGCGGACGACGCCGACGTCGTCGAGCTCGACCACACCATCCCCATCCCCATCCCGGAGGAGGCGCGGGAGGAGTTTAGAGCCGGGGAGGTGCTGTGGACCTGGCCCGAGGGCCGACGGGGCTTCCTGCTGGCCGACCCGGTCCCGACTTCTCCGTTTGGTTTTCCCGCGGCCGGCGCCTACGAGACGTTGGTCGCGGTCGACCTGGACACCGGCGACGAGCTCGGGCGTGTGCCGCTCGACCCGCCGGCCTGGGCTGGTGGAGACCCCGATAAGGTCAATGCGTGCTGTTGGGACGGCGGTGGCCTGCCTCGAACCGTGACGGTCGACCGGGACGGCGGCCAGCTGTTCGTCGCGTACGGCATTCCGACCTTCGCAGCCACCGGCATCGGCAGTGTTATCGATCCGAAGCACGCCGAGCGCGCGGTCGAGGACGGGGAGGTGTGCCTCAGCTGGAACGCCTCGCAAGTGAGGTACGAGTACCTGGCGGGGTGCCTGCGCGGGGTCCACGTGGTCGACGCTGCCTCGCTGGAGGTCGTCGAGAGCATCCCGATCGACGGGGGGCGTGTCGACGGCTACCCCACCGACGTCCACACGGGGCTGACCGCGATGAGCTACGCGCCCCCCCGGGCGCAGGGCGAGAACGGCAAGCTGCACCTGCTGGTCGAGGAGTACGCGCACCAGTTGTACGCCAACGACTTCGCCGCGAGTGACCACCGCACGCGCAACCACGGCACCCGGGCGGTGTTCGCGCTCCAGGTCGACGTCGATGCGGCCCGGCTGGACTGGGGGGTTTCGCTGCGGGACTGCCGCAACCAGCGCGAGAACAGCGACGTGAGCGAGGCAAGAGCCAGGACCCACGGGCAGCCTCACAGCCACCAGATCATGCGTGGTGCGGACCCCGACGACCCGTCGGTCTGGGTGGCGTGTCCCGGGCGCAACCGTCAGGCGCTGATGGTCCACATCCCGCTGAAGCCGGACGGCTTCCCGGAGCTGCTGCCGGTCCGTGGCGACGCGCCCGACCGGGTGGTGGGTGGCCTGCTGGGCGGATCCCAGCCCGGTCCTGACGACGTGCTGTCTCCGCGCACCAGCGTGTTCCCCGGCCCGCCCAACACCACGCAGTACTTGGCCGATCCGGACTCGGGCCGCATCGTGATGAAGTCGATCGTGTCCGGCGAGGTGTGGTGGGTGTTCGACACCCTGCGCCGGGAGTACGTCGGCACGATCGGGATCGGGAAGTTCGGCCTCCGTACCGCCCAGGCCGGGTTGGACCCGTCCACGGGACGCCTGTACGTGCTGGGACCCCATTCGTCCAACGCGCCTACGGGGGGCCTGTTCCGTGCCGAGGCGCGGCACACGCCGGTGCCACAGGCGCTGCGCTACCCCGAGTTCGCCCGGCCCGGTGGAGCCAACTACGCGCACCTCGCCTTGTCGGTGGAGCCGGGTGACGAGGCACGTCACGCCCGGATCTACGTCCACCAGGGCGACCACTTCACCGTGCTCGAGGACCGACGGCCACTTGGGGAAGCGCCACCGGTGGAGGTCGGGGGTCACAGCCTGGACATCCCCGAGCAGGAGGGGGTGACCGCGCGGAACGTGGACGGTGCGGCGCAGGGCTTCGGGGCGCGGGCGATCCTGGTGGGCGGGCTGGAGGCCGCCGCCCGTGTGGGCCCGGTCGACCCCGGGATCCACTACAACATGCAGTACAACAGTCCCTTGCTCATCAACCCTCACGACTGCTCGCAGCGCGACCGTGACGTGACGTTGGGGTTCGTGGGCCCGGGCCGCCCGGTGACGGTGGACGACGGCGGCAGCAGCGCGGCCGCGATCCCGTTGATGGTGGACGGTGGCACCCGCACGGATCCGAGCCAGCCCTACACCCGGTGCGGCACGTTCAGCATCCGGCAAAACACCCTCCAGGACAACGTCGACGACATCGAGGACTGGGACGCGCTGTGGCGGACCACCGGCCTGGTGGGCCAGCCGCCTGCGGACGAGCCGGGGGCCGAGTGGCCGTTCGATGACGGGTCGTCGGGCTGCAACGCGTCGGACGAGGAGACCGCGGAGACGGACCGCTCGGAGGGTGGGCCCAACGGCCAGTGGGAGTCGGAGGTCGACTGTGAGGGTGACGGTGCGGAGGGCTACAGCCGTGCGCGTGGTGGAGGCGACGACGGGGTGGTGGTGG
>CAZHZQ010000337.1:0-2598 GCA_964537235.1 uncultured Actinomycetota bacterium
TCGGGTCTCGGACGGCGTCCAGCCCCTCAAGCGTCACGAAGCGACGCACGTCGTTGCGGCGGATCCGCAGCAGCGGACGGACCAGGTCGCCCCGCACCGGGGCCATGCCTCCCAACCCGGTGATGCCCGTCCCCCGCGCCACGCGCATCAGCAGGGTCTCGGCCTGGTCGTCGGCGGTGTGCCCCACGAACAGCCATCCACACCCGGTCTCGCGGCACAGCCGGCGCAGCGCCGCGTACCGCTCGCTCCGCGCGGCCGCCTCCAGCCCCTGCCCCGTGTCCTCGACGTCGACGCTGGCGATCAGGACGGGCAGACCCAGCACCTCGCCCAGGTGGTGGACCGCGGCGACGTCGGCGCGGTCGTCCCGCAGCCCGTGACGGACGTGCCCCAGATGCAGGTCGAGGTCGGGGCGCGCCTCCTGCAGCAGGTGCGCCAGCGCCGTCGAGTCGGGTCCACCGGAGACGGCCACGACGGCCGCGGCCCCCTCCGGGACCCCGGAGGACGCCCGGCGTACCTCGGCCACGAGCTCGTCGCGGGGGCGGTCCGGCGGCAGCGGCCCGGGAGCCGTCGAGCCCACCGGCCCTCTCGAACTCACCGGCCCTCTCGAACTCACCGGCCCGCCTCCCCCGGGGCCTCACCCCCGACCCCGACCCGCCGCATCCAGCGGTCCGGATCCTCGATCTCCGCGAGGCTCGGCAGCGTCCCCGCCCCCTCGAACGCACGGTTCAGGCCGGCGGTGCCCGCTCGGTCCACGATGTGCCGGACGAACGCTTCGCCCCGGTTGTACTGACGGCGCTTCATCTCGAGGCCGGCGACCGCGGTCAGCAGGCGTGTGCCCAGATCGGAACGCCGCCGCTCGAACGCCGCGCGCACCGCCGCGGGATCGTCGACGAGTCCGCCCGTGGCCTGGTACATCGTGGCGTTGCCGTGGCCCTCGAGCAGGCTCATAAGGGCCTGGGCCTCATCGACGATCTCACGCTGATCGTCGCTGAGCACGGCGTGGATCAGCGGCGTCGCGCTGCCCTCGTCACGGATCGAGCGCAGCGCCTCGGGCAACCGGGAGATCGTCTCGAGGAGCTGGTCCGGCTCGAGGCGGGAGGCCTCGAGGTACCGCGTCAGCAGGTCCCGCAGGTGGTCGCCCAGCCACGGGACCCCGTCGAACTGCAGGCGGTGCGCGATCTCGTGCAGCAGGATCGTGCGGCGCACGCCCTCGGCCAGCCGTCCGTGCCGGTCGGACAGCTCGAGGATGTTCGGGCCGATCACGACCAGCTGTGCCTGACCGGCCCCGCCCAGGGGCAGGACGTACTGGCCCAGCACCTTGCTGGACAGCAGTCCGAACAGGACGCCGAGCTGCAGACCGATCGTCCGCCCGGCGAGCGGACGACCCTCGAGCCGTTCCGCCAGCGGGTCGAACGCCCCGCGCAGGCCGATCAGGTTGGCCCGGACCCATCCGCGTCGGCTGACCACCCGGATCCGCGTCGGCGGGAGGTCGGCACCGAGCCCGGTCCACGTCCGGGCGGCGTGATCCGCGGCAGCGGTGTCCGCCGCGACGGCCGAGCGCAGACGTCGGGCCGCCGCGCGGTCGCTGCGAGCGACCGGCGCCACGAAGGTGGCCGTCCGCAGCGCCATGGTCTCGTCGATGAGCTGCGGTCGCCGGGAGGGGGTCAGTCGTACACCTCAGCTCTCTTCACGACGACGGACCAGGACCCAGTACCCGAGACCCATGCCGGCGATCGACAGGACGGTCACGACGGTCAGGATCACGCCGAGCCACCAGTGCCACGGCGTCTCGAACTCCTCGGGAGCGAACGTGTTGTCCAACTCGGGCTCGGGGCCGGGCAGCTCCCCGCCCTCGCCGTCACCGCCCTCGACGGCCAGCTGGACCGCCGGGGACCGGGGCGCCTCCCAGGCGGCGGCGGGAGTCGCGCTGAGCCCCACGATCGCGGTGAGGGTCAGGACGAGCACCACCGCTCTCAGACGCCTGCCAGCCAAGGGGATCACGTGCCTCGTCCTCCGGGTCGGTCACTCGGGGCGGGACTGTAGCGGCACGGCGGGGCGGGGAGCAGCCCGCGGGGCGACGAACGGAGGCGCCCGTCAGCGCAGGGCGTCGGAGATGTCGGACTCCACCGAGGTCGCGACCACGGCCGTGCCACCCAGGAGGTACACACCGTCGACCTGCGAGCGGTTGCTGCGCAGCCAGCCGGCGGTCGGACCGGACAACCGGTCGGCACCGGTCAGGAGGACGGGCGAGCGGGTCGAACCGGCCAGCGCCCCACCGGCGAGCGCGTCCGGGTAGTTGAAGGCGGTCGCGATCGCCACGTGGCTGGGGCTCATCCCCCGGCTCATGGCGAAGTCGGCGACCGCGACGGCCGTGTCGATCCGTGTCGTCCCCGCCAACCGCGAGGCGACCGACGCCCCCAGGCGGTCGAGCGAAGAGATGACCGAGCCCTGCACGACGGCCGTCCCACCGACGACGTAGGTGCGTGAGATGTTCAGTTGGTCGAGGATCCGACCGGTCGCCGTCGACAGCCGGTCCGGCTCGGTGTACAGCACCGGCCAGCCGGTGACCGCCGAGACGGCCGCCGCCGCCAGGGCGTC
>CAZHZQ010000338.1:0-2595 GCA_964537235.1 uncultured Actinomycetota bacterium
CCCTGCCCGACGTCGATCGCGAGCGCCACGACGTCGTAGCCCTTGTTCTCGGCCAGCCACCGGATCGCGACGGAGGTGTCGAGACCACCGGAGTAGGCCAGTACGCAACGTTCGTTCGGCATGTCTCTTCCTCTGGGGCGGGTCGGTCACTGTGCGTCGGTCTGTGGGTGGTCGGTTCAGCTCAGTTCTCAGCTCAGCTCGGCGAGTCGCGCGAAGCGGTCGGCCAGCTCCCGGCCGGCGATGCCCTCGCTGGCGACGACGATGACGGTGTCGTCCCCGGCGACGGTGGCCAGGACACCGGGGAGCTCGGCGTGGTCGATGGCGCTGGCGACCGGGCCGGCACCCGCGGGGGGTGTCCGGAGGACCGCGAGGTTGGCGCTGGCGTCGGTGCGGATGACGAACCGGCGGCAGGTCTCGGACAGCTGGTCCCGCGCGGTGGCCGGCCCCGGGTCCGACGACAGGCGGTACACCAGCTGCCCCTCCGGGCCACGGACCTTGACCGCCCCCAGGTCGTCGAGGTCGCGGGAGATCGTGGCCTGGGTGGTGTCGATCCCGTGGTGCTCGAGCAGCTCCCGCGCCTGTTCCTGGGAGGTGATGTCGTGGTCCATCAGCAGCCCGCGCAGCAGCCGTTGGCGTTCGGCCTTGTCGACCTGTCGAGGGTGCAGGTCCGTGTCGCTCACGATGTCCCTCCTCCCAGGAGCTCCATCAGCAGGGCCTTCTGGGAGTGCAGGCGGTTCTCGGCCTGGTCGAGCACCCGCGAGGCCGGCCCGTCGATCACCTCGGCCGCGACCTCCTCGCCCCGGTGCGCCGGGAGGCAGTGCAGGAAGATCGCGTCGCCGGCGGCCAGGCCGAGGAGGTCCGCGTCGACCTGGTAGGGGGCGAACAGCTCCCGGCGCTCGTCGGCCTCCGCCTCCTGCCCCATCGACGCCCACACGTCGGTGTAGACCACGTCCGCCTTCTCGACGGCGGCGGCCGGGTCGTCGGTGACCAGCAGGCCCGCCCCGTACGCGCGAGCCGCCGCAACCACCTCTTCGTCCGGTCCGTACCCGTCCGGGTGCCCGACGCGGATCTCCATCCCCGCCATCGCCCCGGCCAGCATCAGCGAGTGGGCGACGTTGTTGCCGTCACCGACGTAGGCGAGCTTCAGGCCCTCGAGCCGCCCCCGTTCCTCGCGGACCGTCTGCAGGTCGGCGAGCGCCTGACACGGGTGCTCGTGGTCGGTCAGCGCGTTGACCACCGGGATGCTCGCGGCCCCGGCGAGTTCCTCGATCCGGTCGTGTCCGAAGGTCCGCACCACCAGCCCGTGGACGTAGCGGGACATGACCGCGGCGGTGTCGGCGATCGTCTCGCCCCGGCCGAGCTGCAGCTCGGCCGACGACAACGGCAGCGGGTGCCCGCCCAGCTCGGCGACCGCGACCTGGAAGGACACCCGGGTCCGCGTCGACGGCTTCTCGAAGACCATGGCGACCGTGCGGCCGGCCAGTTCGTCCCGCGTCCCGGCGTCGCTGTGGCGGTCGCGCTTGACGGCGTCGGCACGGTCGAGCAGCCCCGTCAGCCCGTGACGGTCGAGGTCGGTGATGCTGAGGAAGTCCTGCACCGTCACTCCTGTCCGAGATGGGCCTCGAGGCGCGCCACGAGGTCCTCGGGGTCGAAGGGCTTCTCGAACACGTCGGCGGGATCCAGCAGCTCCCGGCACCGGGCCGCGCCCTCCGGGTACCCGGTGATGATGATCACCGGCTGGGGCAGCTGGCCCTCCCCCTCCTCGATCATCTGCTCGAGGACCCGGATGCCGTCGACGTCCGGCATCATGATGTCGAGGATCACCGCGTCGGGACGTCCCATGTGCAGCTTGACCAGCCCGACCAGGCCGTCGGGGGCGGCCTCGACCTCGTAGCCGAGGTCGGCGAGGTAGGCGTCGAGGAACTGCACGACCGATTCGTCGTCCTCGATCACGAGCACCTTGCTCACCGGTCCTGCCCTCCCTCGGCGACGGCGGTCAGCGCGTCGCGCAGAGCCGCCACCGCCAGATCGACCTCCTCGTCGGTCACGGTCAAAGGAGGGGCGAGGCGGACCACGTCGGACGCCACCGCGTTGACGATCAGGAACCGATCCCGGCAGGCGGCCTGGACCGGCTCCGCGACCTCGGCGTCGAGCTCGAGTCCGAGCAACAGACCTCTCCCCCGGACGCCGGCAGCGTACGGGACCTGACCCTGCAGACCGGCGAGTCGATCGGCGAGCCGGGCACCCACCTTGCGGCAGCGCTCGACCAGGCCGTCCTCGCGCATGGTGTCGACCACCGCGATCGCCGCCGCGCACGAGACGGGGTTGCCCCCGAACGTCGACGCGTGATCGCCGGGACCGAACGCCTTCGCAGCATCCCCGTGCGCGATGCACGCCCCGATCGGCAGCCCGTTGGCCAGCGCCTTCGCCAGGGTCATCACGTCGGGCACGACCGGCGAACCCTGCCAGGAGAACCACCGCCCGGTCCGACCCATTCCGGTCTGGACCTCGTCGACGATCAGCAGCGCCCCGTGCTCGTCGCAGGCCTCGCGGGCCGCGATCAGCACCTCCTCGGGGACCTGGCGGACCCCGCCC
>CAZHZQ010000339.1:0-2581 GCA_964537235.1 uncultured Actinomycetota bacterium
GCCGACGATCGCCCGATCGGGTCCAACGTCGCCGATCCCGGGTTCCTGCCGCGGCCACGGATGCTGCAGTTGGGGGAGCGCGGTCTGCGGGCGGCGCTCCTGCAGCCCGAGGGACACGACGGTCGTCTGCCGGTCCTTCTCTGGCCGTACGGCGGCCCCGGAGCCCAGCGCGTGATCGCGTCCGCTGACGCCTGGCTGCGGCAGCAGTGGCTCGCGGACCAGGGGTTCGCCGTGCTGGTGGTCGACGGTCGGGGCACGCCGGGGCGCGGTCCCCGATGGGAGCGGTCGATCCACCTCGACGTCGCCGCCCCCGTCCTCCAGGACCAGGTCGACGGTCTGCGCGCGGCCGCCGAACAGCACCCGCAGCTCGACCTCGACCGGGTCGGGATCCTCGGGTGGTCCTTCGGCGGCTACCTCGCGGCGCTGGCCGTGCTGCGACGACCCGACGTGTTCCACGCCGGGGTCGCGGGTGCCCCGGTGACCGACTGGCGGCTGTACGACACGCACTACACCGAGCGGTACCTCGGACATCCAGACGACCACGCCGATGCCTACGACCGCACGTCGCTCCTGGCGGAGGCGGGCGCCCTGGAGCGTCCGCTGTTGCTGATCCACGGGATGACCGACGACAACGTCGTGGTCGCCCACACGTTGCGGTTCTCACGCGCGTTGGTGGAGGCCGGGCGTCCCCACCAGGTCCTGCCCCTGTCGGGAGTCACCCACATGACGTCGCAGGAGGTCGTGTCGGAGAACCTGCTGCGCCTCCAGGTGCGCTTCCTGCGGGAGGCGCTCGGGGAACGGCCGTCCGCTACGAGCGGCGGTGGGCCTCGCAGCGCTTGACCGGCCAGTCGGGCAGGCCGACCTCGGCGATCGCGTCGCGCCACAGGTCGACCGCTCGGCTGATCGCTTCGGCGGCGTCGTCCGACGCGTCCACGTTGAAGCGGACGGAGTAGCTCCACGCGGTGCACCCGACGGAAGGGTGGCGGTCGCGCATCACGTCGAGGAGACGTCGCAGGGCGTCGCGGTCGACGGACGGGGCCGACGGGGCGCCGCCCACCTCGATGTCGACGGTCCACGTCGCCGGCAGGAGCGGGACGACCGGCGCGGCTTCCTCCTCGACGCCGTCGCTCTGCGCGACCTCGTTGCTCTGCGGTTCCGTGACGTGACCCATCAGCGACGTATCTCGGCACGTGGACGACCGAACTTGATACGAACTGACCCCTCCCTTGGGTCTACCCGTCGTTCGCGCCCGGCCCGTACTCCTCGCGGTCCTCGTCGGTGGCACGGTTGCGGAGCCACAGCACGACGACGATCGTCGCGACGAACGCGGCGATGGCGCCGAGCAGCGGCCCCCGGTAGCTCAGGAAGACCACCATCATGGCCGCGAGGACGATCCCCACCGGCGCGGCGAGACCGCGTAGGCGTTCCATGACCAGCCGGCGGTCGTTGGGGTGCCTCTCCCTTCCGCTGCGCTCCCACTGGTCATCGGTCACGCATAGCTCCTGTGGCTCCTGTGTGGCTCCTGACGTGTGTGTGGACCCCACCCGCGCGGTCAGCGCACTCCTCCGAACGGACATCGAGATGGCCGAGCTCGGCTGGGCTGCGTGGATCAGGCCGGGCCGATGGGGAGCGTGGCACCGTTCGCCTCCTCGCCTCTCGACGGTCGTCGGCCGCCCTCGCTACGGTAGGACGCTCACTGCCGCCGGACGACACGGGGAGGTGTGCCGGCGGACGCGGGAACCGGCACCAGAGCACGAGAGCACCAGAGCACCACCAGCACCACGACCACGAGACCGACCGTCAAGCGGGGACACCGTATGGCTGGCATGCAAGACGCGCCCGTGATGTACCGCGCCCTCAAGCGCACCCTGCCGCCGATCATGGATCGCTACTTCCACCTGTACGTCGAGGGGATCGAGAACGTCCCCGCGTCGGGCGGTGCGATCGTGGCGGCGAACCACCTCTCGTTCATCGATTCGCTGTTCATGCCGCTCCACGTCGAGCGGCCCGTGTACTTCCTCGGCAAGGCGGACTACTTCGACTCGTGGCGCACCCGCTGGTTCTTCGAGGGGGTCGGTGTCATCCCCACGTTCCGCACCGGCGGGGACAAATCCCGTCAGGCGCTCGAGAAGGGCGTCGAGGTGCTCGAGGGCGGCGGCCTGCTCGGCGTCTATCCGGAGGGCACCCGCAGCCCGGACGGTCGGCTGTACCGCGGAAAGACCGGTCCCGTACGCATGGCGCTGGCCGCGAAGGCCCCGATCGTCCCGGTCGGGATCATCGGCAGTCGCGAGGCACAGCCGCCGGGCGACTACATCCCGAACCGGCACCCGGTCCGCGTCCGGTACGGGCGTCCGCTGGACTTCTCCCGGTACGAGGGCCAGGCCGACGACCCGTTCGTGCTGCGCTCGGCGACCGACGAGCTCATGTACGAGATCATGATGCTGTCGGGCCAGGAGTACGTCGACGAGTACGCCTCGCGTGTGAAGGACGGCAAGGTCGACGTCGACGGCCTCGACCAGGAGCACGCCCCGGGCGTCGACGAGGTCGCCGAGATCCCGGACCTCGACCGTCGCCGCGCCGG